>NZ_JBXAFS010000009.1:0-169191 GCF_058793355.1 Afipia sp. MLSD5-FHT05B12 | reverse complement strand
GCGGAACGGCGTCGGCGACGGCGGCGCGGCCGGCGCGGCGGCGGCCTGCGCAGGCATCACCTGCACCGTGCCGTCGGCATTGATGATCGCGTTGGTCGGCTGACCGTCGGGACCGACTGGCCCTGCGATCATTGCCGGGTTCATGTTGTTCTTGGCGTCGGGACCGGCGTAGGTCGCCTCGAGATCGATGATGTCGCGAAGGAAGATCTTTCCTTCGTTGAGCTCGTCGCGCCAGATGATGATGGCCTGGAAGGTCAGCGGGCTTTCGCAGAGGCCCGCGATCATCGCCTCGCGGCCGGCCTCGATGCGCTTGGCGATGGCGATTTCGCCCTCACGCGACAAGAGCTCGACGGTGCCCATTTCGCGCAGGTACATGCGCACGGGATCGTCGGTGCGCTCGCCGGGCTCGGACTTCTTGGTTTCGGTGACGGCCTTGGAGGTGACCTCGACGAGTTCGTTATCGGTCTCGTCGTCGGCCTCTTCCTGCTTCTCCTCGTCCTCGTCGTTCGCGTCGTCGGACTCGGAGACATTGATGCCCATGTCGGAAAGCATCGCCATGATGTCTTCGATCTGTTCGGGCGAGGTGGTGTCTGAGGGCAGCACTTCATTGAGCTGATCGAAGGTCACGAAGCCGCGCTTCTTGGCCTGCTTGATCATCTTCTTGACGGCGGCGTCGGAAAGATCGAGCAACGGCGACGGAGCGTCTGCGGAATCTTTCTCGGGCGTCTCGGCGGCCTTCTGATCCTTGGTCTCTTTGATCGCTGCCGTCTTTGCCTTGATGGCCATTCACTGCTCCTGAAACGCGCTCACGACGGGCCGATGGCCCGCGCTGAATCTGACTACCGCACGATTACCGCACGATGCGGAAAGGGCGGCGCTTTTGAGGGCACCACCCGGGCCGAAGATGTAGGTATGGCCGAAGGCCGTTAAGCTACGATTAACCCTGTTTTTGCGGGTAAAAACCCGGTTTGGCGAGTCTTTTTAAGGCCTTGGCGCAGACATAAAACCCCCGGCGGGGCCCTGCCGCATCATTTTCATCACACGCTGCGCTGGAACCGGCCCGAAGATTCGCCGAAACCCTCAATCAGCGCATCAAGGCCGTCCACGTCAGCAAGCCGGGCTTTCACATCGCGCAGCCAAGCCTCATTGGACTCGCTGCTGTCCTGCCCCAGTGCCTGCTCGGCATCCTTGAGTTCTCTAAGTAAGGAGTGGGATTGGCGATGCAAGACAACAAGTTGATGCCAGGTCGAAAGAACGTCCTCCGCCGCGGCGCCTGCCTGCGCGCCCCACACGCTCTTGGTCGTCAACGCCCGCTCAACCCGTTGAATTTGCTCATCATATCCGTTCGCGCTGAGCCAGACCTGGATTCGGGTCCGCTCGGTCTCCAGATCGTTGGCCGGCCCATAATTCGCAAAAGCCGTCACGATCCCGGCGCGCAGCTTGTGGGCCTCGGGATGGGCCAGCTCCAGGGCGGTGATTTCCTCCAGATGATCGTGCAGCAGCCAGGGGTGATTGAGCAGCGATTGCAGGATCAGGGCCTCGCGGCGGGAGATGGAACTGCGCTGGCCGCGCATGATCGAGGAACCCGCGAGCTGTGGGCTCGCGACCTGATAGGGCGACCGGTTGATGGTGCGCGGACCTGTGGATAGTCCGCCCCTAGCGTCGCTCCGCCCGGCCCCGCCGGGCGTAAACGGCGGGCGCTGCTGAAAACGCCGCCCTGATTCGCCGCCGAAGCCGCCCTGGTTCGGACCCCGAAAACCGCCGCCGCGAGTACCGCCCTGATAATTTCCCTGCGGCGCGAATGCGTTGCGCAGCCGTTCGGAGAAATCCTGCTTGTAATAGCGCCGCACCACCTCATCGCGGATGCCATTGGTGAGGTCGTTGATGCGCGCTTCCAGTGCCGCGCGGCGCTCGGGCGTGGCGAAGCTGCCGCCCTCGATCTCGCGCGACCACACGATGTCCGCCAGCGGCTTCGCCTGCGCGATCACTTCCTCGATCGCGCCGCGCCCGCCGGAGCGCGCGAGATCGTCGGGGTCCTGTCCCTCGGGCAGCAGCGCAACACGCAGGCTCTTTCCCGGCTTCAAATGTGGAAGCGCGAGATCCGCCGCGCGGAATGCCGCGCGCTGACCGGCGCCGTCGCCGTCGAAACACAGGATCGGCTCGTCGGCCATCTTCCACAGCAGCGCGAGTTGGTTCTCTGTCAGCGCGGTGCCGAGCGGGGCGACGCATCCCGTGAAGCCAACGCTAACCATCGCGATCACGTCGACATAACCTTCGACCGCAATCAGCGGCGCGCCGTCATGCGCGGCCTGACGCGCGGTGGCGAGGTTGTAGAGATTGTCGCCCTTGTGAAACAGCGGCGTTTCCGGCGAGTTCAGATACTTCGCGGGCACATCCTTTTCGAGCGCGCGGCCGCCGAAGGCGATAACACGGCCCCGCACATCGGTGATCGGAAACATCACGCGATCGCGGAAACGATCATACGGCACCGGGATGTCGTCGCCCGCGATCAGCAATCCTGCCTCGACCATGTCCGCGACCGGAATGCCGAGCGAGCCGAGATGTTCTTTCAAGGCGAAGCGTTCGCCCGGCGCGTAACCGAGACGAAACTGCAATTGCGTCGCGGGCGCGATGGCGCGGTCGCCGAGATAGCCGCGGGCTTTCGCGCCGTTCCGCGAAGCCAGCGTGTCGGCGAAGAATTTCGCGGCGAGGTCCATCACATCGTAAAGCGTCTTGCGGCGCTGCTCGTGGCGCGCGGCATCGGGCGTCACCGCCGGCAGTTGCATGCCCGCCATCGACGCGAGGCGCTCGACCGCTTCGGGGAACCCGACGCCTTCGGTCTCCATTACGAAGGAGATGATGTCGCCGTGCTTGTTACTGGAGAAGTCGTGGTAAAATCCCTTCTGGTCGTTGACCGTGAAGGACGGCGTCTTCTCCTGGTGGAACGGCGACAGCCCTTTCCACTCCTTGCCCGCCCGCTTCAACTTCACGCGCTTGCCCACGACTTCCGAAACCGGAAGCCGGGCGCGCAGTTCGTCGAGAAATTGGGGTGTGAAGCGCATGGAATCGGGAAGCCTTTTCAACCGACCATCAATATAGGATCTCCACCCCGATCCCTCCATGCTGGGGCTCGCGGGCGGAGTTGTCCCCGATGATCACAGCGGGATTCAGCCGGTCAGCGCACGCCGGTCCCGCCGGAACATGGCCGCCAGATAGTCGGCCACCGCCCGCACCCGCGGCAGGCGGGCCCCATCCTTGCGCAGCAGCATCCATATCTCACGATCCGGCGGATTTTTCGCCAGTTTCACCGGAACAAGGCGAGGGTCATTACCTCCGACATGCAGCGGCAGTTGCGCGATCCCGAGACCAGCGCGGGCCGCAGCCGCCTGTGTGGCCTGGCTGTTGGTCCGAACGATGAAACGGGCTTGCGGGAACTCCCGGTTCAGCCATGCCGCGTCGGCGATGAAATTACTTTCGTCGTCGAATCCGATCATCGCAGGCGACGGATTTTTGCCGAGGGTCTTCGCGTAACCGCGCGAGGCATAGAACGAGAAGGCGACACTCGACAGCCGCCGCGCCACCAGGTCGCTGTCCTTCGGCCGCCCAAAACGCACCGCGATATCGGCCTCCCGGCGCGACAGGCTGATCACCCGCGACTCCACGACGATCTCAAGATCGATTCGGGGATGTTGTTTATGAAAATCACTGAGCCGATCGGCCACGAAGCGCTCAGCCATCGAACCCGCCATGGTCAGACGGACGAGCCCCGACAATCCCGCATCGACCACAGCCATATCGGCGCTCGCCTGTGCCGCGTCTTCCATGGTGCGCGCAAGCTGCTCAACACGGCGGCCGCGCGCGGTCGGCGCATAGCCGTCCGCCTTGCGATCGAACAAAGGCGCCTGCAATGTGGCTTCAAGGCTCGCGACACGCCGCGCTACGGTGGCGTGGCTGACCTTCAGCGTGCGCGCCGCAGCGGACAGGCTGCCGTGACGCGCCAGCGCGAGGAAATAACGAAGGTCTTCCCAGTCGGGGTCTGATCGTTTTTGAACAGGCATGGGGAAAATATAGACAATTTCGGACAGATCATCCATGGCCTATTGTCACCGCACATCGTTTCACAGGAACTCACCATGACCGCGCAATCGCTTCTGCAACTCGTCAAGGCGCCGCTTCATCCAAGCCCGCTCGACAAATCCGCCCTCGTCATCATCGACGCCCAGCTCGAATACGTGACCGGCAAGCTGCCGCTTTACGGCGTCGACAGCGCCGTTGTGGAGGCCGCGAAATTGCTCAAGCTGGCGCGCGAACGCGGCGTGCCCGTCTTCCATGTCGTGCATCACGGCCCCGCAGGCGCCCCGCTGTTCGACGAGACCACGGCGCAGGGCGCGATCGTCCCGCTGCTCACGCCGGCCGCGGGTGAAGTCGTGGTGCGCAAGACCCTGCCGAATTCGTTCGCGGGCACCGATCTCGATGCGCTGGTGAAGAGCACCGGCCGCAGCGAGTTGATCCTCGCGGGCTTCATGACCCATATGTGCGTCAGCGCCACCGCCCGTGCCGCGCTCGACCTCAAATACCGCACCACGGTTGTCGCCAATGCCACCGCGACGCGCGACCTGCCCGATCCGCTCGGCGGCACGATTCCCGCGAGCGTCGTGCATCGCGTGGCGCTGACGGAACTGGCCGATCGTTTTGCGATTGTCGTGAAGGACACCGCGGCGCTGACGGCGGCGGCAAGGGCGGCGGCGTAAACCTACGACTCCACCTCGTCGAACCGGCCGGACTTGATCTGCTCCCGGTTCTCGAGTGACCAGTTGTAGACATACATCCACGCCTCGACCGCGGTGCCGTCGGACAGCGTCATCTTCTGAAGCTTGCGCAGGTATTGAGTCGGCTCGGCATCATCCGGGCCGCAGCCCTCGTAGCTGTCGAGCGCCGTCAGAATCTCCGGATCGCGCAATTCGAAGACATCTCCGAACACCCACTCATCCGGCAAGCTGGACGGAACGACACCGGGATAGTGCGTGATGCGATAAAGCCGGCCATTGTAACGCGCCTCGCCGAGGAAACGGGCCTTCGCCGCCAGTTTAACCGCCCATGGATGCCGCGAGCCACGCCTCAGGGTGCCGTAGACGAACAGACGCTCTGTCATTGCAACTGGTGTCCCGTATCCGACATTCGCTTCACTTTGCAGCGCCTCCCGAACGACCGTCGGATACGAAAAGACACCGGCAAATTATGATTCGAGTAATCCTTTGATTCTGACATTCGTAAAGGGGCCGGCTGAGAAATGATACGAATGTCAAAACCGGATCACTAGTTGGCCTTGGATTCTTCGTCACTCACGATGACGAACCTGTTCAGCACCATCTGCCCGAAGGTCGTCGAGATTGCAACGTCCGCCGCGTCGCGGCCGGTCCCTATCAGGATGCGGCCGATCCGCGGCTTGTTGTGCCGCGCGTCGAACGTGTACCACTTGCCGGAAAGATAGACCTCGTACCAGCCGGACAGATCCATCGGCGCCGGATCGGGCGGAATACCGATGTCGCCCATGTAGCCGGTGGCATAACGCGCCGGGATATTCATGCAGCGGCACAGCGTCAGCGCCAGATGCGCGAAATCGCGGCAGACACCCTGCCGTTCCTCAAAGACATCGAAGGCGGATTTGGTCGGCCGTGCCTGCTGGTAGTCAAACCGCACATGGTTGTGGACCCATGCATTGATCGCCTGCACGCGCCCCCATCCGGGCGGCGTATTGCCGAACTGCGACCAGGCGAAGTCGGTCAGGCGATCCGTCTCGCAATAGCGGCTCGCCATCAGATAAAGCAGCACGTCGTCCGGCAGTCGCTCGACCGGCATCTGCTGCGCCTCGGGAACGACCGGATCGGGCATGCCGGTGTCGCGCACCAGCGCATCCGCGCGAAACGCAATGCCGCCCGGAGGCGCTGTGAGCCGCCCGCAAATGTTGCCGAAGATGTCGCGATAATAGCGGATAGGCACATTCGGCTCGGTGACGATCGTTTCCTCGCCGACGATATCCCGGGCGCGCGAGGGATGAATCCGCATCATGACAACCATCGGCGTCTCGGCCACGGCGCCATAGGAAATTTCGAATCCCACCCGGATCAGCATGCCGCTTGCTCCAGGTTCTCTCCAACCGAGAGGACGTGAATGGTGACGTCCATGCCGAGATGGGCGTCGGCAGGTCCCAGGTAGGTGCCGTGCAACGGGATCGCCTGTTGCGGATCGCGCGCCACCGCCACGCGAATGAGATCGCGACTGCCCACAATGCCATTGGTCGGATCGAACTCGACCCAGCCCGCCCCCGGCAGATAGGCCCGCACCCAGGCATGGGTCGAACCGCCGCCAACATAGCCATGGGCCTCGTCGCCCGGAATGAAGATGTAACCGCTGACGAAGCGTGCGGCGATGCCGAGGCGGCGCAGCGCCTCGATCATGAACAACGCGAAATCCCGACAGGTGCCTGAACCAATATCCAGGGTATCGAGCGGATGCTGGGTGCCGTGCTCGTGGCGCTTGCGGTAGCCGAACGACTGGCGCACGCCATGGGTCATGCCGGTCAGCAGATCGAGCGTCCTGGTCCGGCTTTCGTCGCTGAGAAACTGCCTGGCCCAGGCCGCCAGCGCGCCGTCGGGATCGCTGTATTGCGGGGTCATCGATGGCGTCAGATCCGTCAGTTCATCGTGATCGTAGAAGAACGGGTAGTAATAGGCCTGGTCATCGGGGGTCAGGACGATGTTCTCGAGCGGATAGTGCTCGACGGTAACGGTCGAGTCGAACACCAGCCGGTCCGACTCGGTGTCGAAATCAGCGATAGCGACGCTGTTGCCGAAGACATCGTGGATGCGGCGCAGCGCGGACGGTCGCGGCAAGATGTCGAGCCGCTCCGACAGCACATGGATGTCGTGGCCGTCGCGCGGACGCAGCATGATCCGGTGCTCGCCGAACGCCACCGGGCGGTCGTAGCGATATTCGGTCTTGTGATGAATTGTCAGCAAGGCCATCGCGTCGTTCACGGCGATTGAATTCATGTGCGAATCGTACATGCTGTTCCTGCTGCATTTCCGGCTCATTGTTGGGCTTGGATGCCGCTGTGATAGGCGCAAAAAGCAACATGGCCCTGCCCGCTCCAGCCGATACTCTACGACTCCTTGGCGACGACGAAGTTCCGCCGGTCCTTGAGGAAAATGCGAGCAGCCAGTCGCCGTTCTTTTTCACCTGCGATCATTACGGCCGGCTGATCCCCCGCTCGCTCGGAGACCTCGGCGTCCATGCCGGCGAACTGGAGCGCCACATCGCCTGGGATATCGGCATTGCCGAGGTCGCGACATGGCTTGCGAAGGAGATGGACGTGCATCTGATCGCGCAGCGCTATTCGCGCCTTGTGATCGACTGCAACCGGCCGTTCGACAGCCCGGGCTCGATCCCGCTGATCAGCGAGGCGACGGAAATTCCCGGCAATGGCGGGCTCACCCGCGAGCAGGTGGCGGAGCGTCAGCGCGCGGTGTTTCTGCCCTATCATACGCGCATCGCGCAGGCTCTCGATGCGCGCAAGGCCAGCGGCCTGCCGACCATTCTGGTATCGCTGCATTCGTTCACGCCGGTCTATGCCGGCATCGCGCGGCCCTGGCACATCGGCACACTGTACAACCGTGACGACCGGCTGCCGCATCTGTTGCGCGACAAGCTGCGCCTTGAGGGCGATCTCGTGGTCGGCGACAACGAGCCTTATGCCGTGAGCGACGCGACCGACTACACCATCCCGGTTCACGCCGAAAAGCGCAGGCTGATGAATACCGGCATCGAGATCAGGCAGGACCTGATCGGCGACCAGTCAGGCCAGCATCAATGGGCCGAGCGGCTCGCGCGCGTCCTGCGCGAGATCGAGGAAGGACTGCACGCCAGGAAGCTGATGCCTGCCGAGTGATATATGAGCACTCGTTTTCCGTCATGGCCGGGCATAGCCCGTCGAAGACGGGCGTGAACGCCCTTTTGCCCGGCCATCCACGTCTTTGCTGAGAGTTGTTTAAGTAAGTCGTGGATGCCCGGCACAAGGCCGGGCACGACGAAGGTTGGATCAAATCCGCCGAATAACGGCTATCCTCATCACCTCGTCGCCACGTAATACGCCAGCGCCCAGATCGCGATCGCGGCCAGCCAGAGAATCCATGCGCCAGTGACGCGCGGTTCCAGTACAGCTTCCGACGGATTTTGCGGATTGACGTAGACATCGACGATCTGGCCGTCGCGATACTTTTTGACGAAACGCTGCACGCCCCAGTCGGATGTGGAGGACACCTGCCCGTTCATGCTGGCGACGAGCCCGGTATATTCGGCATTCTCGTAGCGATAGGTGTAGGAAATTTTCGCCCTGAACATGATCGGCCCGCGCGAGCGCCCCTCGTCGGCCTTGCCTCGGAATTGCTCCAGGCCCGATGTCCTGATCCTGCCCTGCACCACCGGCCATTTTTTCGCGAGCGACGCCTGACGATGGAGCCCCAGCGCGAACAGCGCGATCGCGGCGCCGAATGCCCCCAGCGCCACGGTCATGCCCGACATTCCGGGATTGGCGAGTCTGGTCGAGACGAAATCGGTCAGCTTGTGAAAGCCGATCGCGGAGCCGAACACCAGCGCGACCGCGATCACCACCATCCAGCCGATGCAGCCCCACATGCCCTTCGGCATGTCCCGCTCAAGCACGGCTTCGCCGCGCTTGTTCGGATTGTAATAGACGGTCACCGCCTTGCCGGCGGGATAGCGCGCGAGCGTTTCCGCTACCTCGAAGTTTCCGCGGTCCTCGCCGATGGTGACGCGGTTGTTGCGATAGGTCTGCCCCGCGACCATATACTCGTAGGTGACGCCGGCGAAGTTGCGCTCTTCGTAATAGTGTCCCGCCTCGCGGTCACTGTCGATCACCTTCACATCGCGGACTTCGGGCTTCGAGATCACCACCTTGCCCGGCACGCTCGGCCAGTCGCTCGCGGCGCGGACTTCCAGATATTTGTAGATCGCCGCGAAGACGATGAGACCGACCGGCGCCAGCAGCATCGCGTAAACGAACCACGGAATATCCGGCAGCATCGTCACCTCGCGCGTGTCAGGGCGAGCCAGATGCCGCCGCCGATCATGAAACCGCCGGAGATGCGCGACACCAGCCGCACCCGCCGCGCCGAGAGCAGCTTGCCCGCGCGGCCCGCCAGCAAGGCGTAGGTGCCGTCGGACAGGGCCGCGATCACCGTGAAGGTGACGCCGAGCAGCGCCACCTGCGGCAGATGATCCTGCTGCATATCGACGAACTGCGGAATGAACGCGCCGAAGAACACCAGCACCTTCGGATTGCTGAGCAAGACCAGAAATCCCTGTAGGAAGAATCCGCCGCGCGGCGGCGGCGGCGAAGCCATCGCCGACAACGCGCCGGTCGAGCGGAACAGCTTGATACCGAGCCAGACGAGATAGGCCGCGCCGGCGAACCGCACCCACTCGAACCAGTAGCCCATGGTCGCCATCAGCGACGTCAGGCCGACGGCGATGATTGCGATCACGATCGCAAGTCCGGCCTGCGCGCCAGCGATGTTGGTCAACGCGGCGCGCGTGCCGTGACGCAGGCCATTGGCGATGACCAGCGTGACGATGGGACCTGGCAGGATCGCGAGCGCGACACAGGCAGCGACATAAGCGAGATAGACCTGAAGCGACATGATGTTCCCCGATGCACGAGCGGCATCAAAGGATCAGACGCCGCGTAAATGCAAGCGGTTCAATCCTGCGGGAATGATTTTGGTGGGAGATCGACGCCGGCGCGTTGGATTCAACGTCGCCCCCCTTTCGGTCGTCATGCGCGGGCTTGACCCGCGCATCCATCCTGCTTCGAAAAGGGTGGATTGCCGGGTCAAGTCCGGCAATGACGAATGCGCCTGATGGACCTGCTACCCCAGCGTCCGCAGCTCGCGCCGCAACACCTTGCCGGTGGCCGTCATCGGCAATGTGTCCGCGAACTGGATGTGGCGCGGATATTCGTGGGCGGCGAGCTGCACCTTGACGAAATCCTGAATCTCTTTCGCAAGCGCATCACCCGGCTCAAATCCCGGACGCAGCACGATCCACGCCTTGATCGCTTCGGTTCGGATCGGATCGGGAATGCCGACGACGGCGGACATCGCCACCGCGGGATGCTTCATCAATGTGTGTTCGATCTCCGACGGTCCGATGCGATAGCCCGCGCTGGTGATGACGTCATCTTCGCGGCTGACGTACCAGAAATAACCATCGTCATCCTGCACGCCGAGATCGCCGGTCAGCAGAAAGCCTCCTGCATATTTTTTTGCGGTCGCATCCGGGTTCTTCCAGTACTCGAGCATCATCACAGGATTCGGCGCGCGCACGCCGACAATGCCGCGCTCACCGCGCGGCTGTTCCTCACCGCGCTCATTGACAATGCGCACGTCGAAGCCCGGCGTCGGCTTGCCCATAGATCCCGGTTTGATTGGAAAAAGATTCGCGTTGTTACCGACCACGAGATTGCATTCGGTCTGCCCGTAGATCTCGTGGGCGTTGACGCCGAAGGTGGCGTGCATCCAGTCGAGCAACTCGGCGCCGAGCGACTCGCCGCCGGTGAAGATGCTGCGCAGCTTTACGCCGTCGTGCTTCACGCCCGCCTGCCGCATCAGCTTCAGCGCGGTCGGCGGCAGGAAGACGTTGCGCACGCCGTGATCCGCCATCAGTTGCATCGCCGCCTGCGGCTCAAACTTCTTGGCGCGATGACCGAGCATCGCCACGCCGTGATACCAGGCCGGAAACAGCGCATCGAACAGCCCGCCGATCCACGCCCAGTCCGCAGGCGTCCACATCAGGTCGCCGGGCTTCGGAAAGAAGTCGTGCGCCATCTCGACATTCGGCAGATGGCCGAGCAGCACGCGATGGGCATGCAGCGCGCCCTTGGGATTCCCCGTCGTGCCCGAGGTGTAGATGATGATCGCAGGATCGTCCGGGCCGGTCTCAACAGTCGCAAAATCCTCCGAAGCATCTTCGATCGACTGCCAGAACGATTTCGCACCCGCATGGATCGCGCCGCTGGTCACATAGATGTCCTGCAAATGCGGCAGGCGATCGCGGATCTTCGACAGCTTGTCCCAGCCGCCCTCGTCGGTGATGACCGCCCTCGCCCCGCTGTTGGACAGGCGATATTCCAGCGCATCCTCGCCGAACAGCGTGAACAGCGGCACGGAGATGAGACCGGAGCGGAATGCGGCGAGATGCGCGATCGGCAACTCCACCGACTGCGACAGGAACACCGCGACGCGGTCGCCGCGCTTGAGGCCGTCGGCCTTCAGCACATTGGCGAAGCTCTTCGACAGCGCGCTGATCTCGTCGAACGACAGCTTCTGCGTGCCGCCGTCCTCGTCGACATAGATCAGCGCGAGCCTGCCGAAGCCATCCGCGTGCCGGTCGCACGCGGCGGTGGCGATATTGAACTTCGCCGGAATGTCCCAGCGGAAGTTCTTGTAGAGATCGTCGTAGTTATCGGCTTGAGGGAGCATGATGGGCCTTCGCGCTTGTTGTCAGCCTTCACCAGATAATCGATGTCATCGCTGCGAAAGACCCCCACCCCGGCGCTTCGCGCCGACCCTCCCCACAAGGGGGAGGGAGAAGAAAGAACGAGCCGCCGCCGCATCTCTTATCCCTCCCCTTGATGGGGAGGGTGGCTGGCCGAAGGCCAGTCGGGTGGGGTGATCTATTTCGGACGATCACCCCGCCAGCGCGGCCTTCACCAGACCGCTGGCCTTGCCGAAATCCATCTGGCCGGCGTATTTCGCCTTCAGCGCGGCGATCACCTTGCCCATGTCCTTCATGCTGGCGGCGCCGGTCTCGGCGACGGTGGCGGCGATAGCGGCCTTCACTTCGTCATCCGACATCTGCTTCGGCAGATAGGCCGAGATCACCGCGATCTCCTCGCGCTCCTGCGCGGCGAGTTCCGGGCGGCCGCCCTTGTCGTAAAGCTCGACCGATTCCTGACGCTGCTTGATCATCTTCTGCAGCACGCCGAGAATATCCTCGTCGGACAGCGGCGGCTTGCCCTGCCCGCGCGCCTCGATATCCGAATTCTTCAGCGTCGAGTTGATCATGCGCAGCGTCGAGAGCTTGCGCTCGTCCTTCGCCTTCATGGCGTCCTTGACGGCGTTGTTGATGTCATCACGCAGCATCGGTCTCTCCCTCGCGGCAAATCGGATTGCCGTTCATTTAGGGTGTTTTGCCAGCCCGCACAACCAACGGCGTCACATCTCCAGCCAGTCGAGCAGCGCGTCCGTCATCGCCTGCGGCTTCTCGAGCTGCGGAAGGTGACCGCAATCCTGGATGGTGACCAGCTTCGCGCCCGCGATGCCGCCTGCGATCTCTGTCGAAAACTCGTTCGGAACCATGTTGTCGGTGTCGCAGGTCAGGACCAGCGTCGGGCACTTGATGGCCGCGAGCGTCGGGCGGGAATCCGCCCGTGTCATGATGGCTTCCAGTTGCCAGACAAAGGCATCAGGACCGACATCGTCGGCCATGTCGAGCACGATACGGTGCAGCCGCTCGTCGCGCGCCAGCGCGGGATGCACGAAGTTCGCGAACAGCCGGTCCATCACGGTGCGGTAACTGCCCTGCTTCACCTCATTGATCCAGCCGCGCCGCCGTTCGGAGGCTTCCGGCGTTTCCGGCCGCGCCGATGTGTTCAGGAAGGCCAGCCGCGCAATGCGCTCCGGCGCCTGCCGGAACATTTCGAAGATGATGTAGCCGCCCATCGAATGGCCCGCGAGCGCGAAGCGCAATGGCGCCTCGGCAAGAATGCGCCGCGCGATCGCCGCCATATCACCGCCGCGCGCATGATTGGCGAGAAACACCGGACCTTGCCGCCACAGCGCGGGGATCTGCGGATCGTAAATGCGCGGCGAGCACGCAAGGCCGGGAACGAGCACGACGGGAAGCGAATTGGGCATGTGGGCTCCGGTGAACGATCTAACTCCTCATCCTTCGAGGCTCGCAAGAGCTCGCACCTCAGGATGACGCCTCAGCCTGTTGCCGTCACCCTGAGGTGCCGTAGCGAAGCGAAGGCCTCGAAGGGCGACGGGACATTCATCTCTATCATGCCACGCCGCGCTTGCGGCCTTCCCAGTAAGGCGCGCGCAGCGCCTTGCGGTCGATCTTGCCGAGCCCGGTCACGGGAATGACCTCGACGAAATCGATGGTCTTCGGCGACCACGGCGCGCCACGCTTGTCCTTGACGTGGGCCTGCAACTCGGCGGCGCCGCTGTTGGCGCCGGCTTTCAGCACCACAAAGCCCTTCACGGCCTCGCCCCACTTGTCGTCGGGAATGCCGATCACGGCAGCGGAGGCCACCGACGGATGCGACATCAGCGCATCCTCGACCTCGCGCGGATAGATATTGAAGCCGCCGGAGATGATCATGTCCTTGGTGCGATCGACGATATAGAAGTAACCCTCCTCATCCTTCACCGCGACGTCGCCAGTGTGCAGCCAGCCGCCCTTGAGGGTTTCGGCATTCGCCTCGGGACGTTTCCAGTAACCGTCCATCACCAGCGGCCCGCGCACGCAGATCTCGCCGGGCTCATTGATGCCGACCTCGCGCATGTCCGCGTCGAACAGCTTGACGTCGACGAACGGGCTGGCGCGACCGCAGGATCCGAGCCGCTGCGGTTTGGTCTCGTCGTGGTCGATCTTGCGCATCGAGGTGATGCATTGCGGCGCTTCGGTCTGGCCGTAAAGCTGCACGAACACCTTACCGAAAATTGTCATGCCCTCCAGCAGGCGGTCGGGCGACATCGGCGCGGCTCCATAGACAATCATCTCCAGCGACGACAGGTCATGGCGCCTGCGCAGATCCGCGTTGTCGATCAGCGCATAGATCAGCGTCGGCACCAGGAAGGTCGAGTTGATCTTCTCCGCCGCGACGACACTTGCATAAACCTCGGGCTCGAACCCCTGCACAAGGCGCATCAGGCCGCCGCGCATCATCACCGGAAACAACGTGACGCCGGCGGCATGGCTGATCGGGGTCGCGGCGAGAAAGCGGATCTGTTCGGGCCAGTCCCAGTCCGAATAGAGCAGCAGCGTCATGGTCACCAGCGCGCGATGCGGCAGCATCACGCCCTTGGAACGGCCAGTGGTGCCGCCGGTGTAGGCCAGGAACGCGATCTCGTGGGACGAGCTTTCATCGACCAGCGGCGCGGCCTTGACCGTGGCGAGGTCCGGCATGATGTCGCGCACACCATCCATCGGGCCGATCGAGTAGAGATTCTTCAGCGACCGCACCCGGCTCTTGATGGCAAGGCCGCGCGGGCCGAACTTCGCGCCCTCGACGATCAGGAGATCGATTTCGGCGTCCTCGATGATGAAGGCGTGATCGTCCTCCGCAGCCATCGGGTGCAGCGGCGTATAGCGCACACCCATCACCAGCGCGGCGCAGATCGCGGCCCAGGATTCGGCGCGGTTGCTCGCCAATATGGAGAGCGCGCTGCCCTTCTTGAGCCCGAGCGAGCGAAACAGGCTGATGAACCGGCCGATGGTGTCGCCGAGCTCGCGGTAGTTCCACCGCACTTTGCCGTCGGCGATGGCGGGCTGGTCGGCATACCGGCCCACCGCATTGACGATCAGGTTACCGATCGTTCCTCCCGAATGAAGGTGATGCAAATCCGGCGCAGCGCCCGTTGAATTCATGGATAAGTCTCCGTCCCTCTCGCGGCTCTAGTTTCGGTTCTGGCCGCGGCGGCAGATTAGGGTTCTCTTGACACCTGTCAATTTTTCCAAAGAACCCCAAAAAACCTCATGGAATACACGCGCTCCGCCTTTGACGCGCCGCGGCACAGGGGTTATGTGATGGGCTTATGACCACATCCGATAATTCCCAAGCCTGGCCGGACCTGAAACCGACCGCGCTCCTCGTGCTCGCCGATGGCACCGTGCTGGAAGGCTTCGGCCTCGGCGCGGAAGGCCAGGCGGTTGGTGAAGTCTGCTTCAACACGGCAATGACCGGCTACGAGGAAATCCTCACCGATCCATCCTATGCCGGGCAGCTCATCACCTTCACATTTCCCCATATCGGGAATGTCGGCACCAACGACGAAGACATCGAGACGGTGAACATGGCAGCGACGCCGGGCGCGCGCGGCGTGATCCTGCGCGCGGGCATCACCGATCCGTCGAACTACCGCGCCACCCGCCATCTCGACGCCTGGCTGAAGGCGCGCGGCATTATCGGCCTGTCGGGCATCGATACCCGCGCACTCACCGCGCTGATACGCAGCAAGGGCATGCCCAACGCCGTGATCGCCCACAACAAGGACGGCAAGTTCGATCTGCACGGCCTCAGGGAAGAAGCGCGCGAGTGGCCCGGCCTCGAGGGCATGGACCTCGTGCCAATGGTGACCAGCACCCAGCGCTTCGACTGGGATGAAACGCCGTGGGAATGGAACAAGAGTTTCGGCAAACAGGACAAGCCCGAGCTCAACGTCGTCGCCATCGACTACGGCATCAAGCGCAACATCCTGCGCCTGCTGGCGGGCGAAGGCTGCAAGGTTACGGTCGTCACCGCGAAGACCTCCGCCGAGGACATTCTGGCGATGAAACCGGACGGCGTGTTTTTGTCGAACGGCCCCGGCGATCCGGCGGCGACCGGCGAATACGCCGTTCCTGTCATCAGGAAGGTGATCGCCTCCGGCACACCCACGTTCGGGATCTGCCTCGGCCACCAGATGCTCGGCCTCGCCCTCGGCGGCAAGACCATGAAGATGCATCAGGGCCATCACGGTGCCAATCATCCGGTGAAGGACCTCACCACCGGCAAGGTCGAGATCACCTCGATGAATCACGGCTTCGCAGTGGACAAGACCACGCTGCCGAGCAATGTCACCCAGACGCACATCTCGCTGTTCGACGACTCCAACTGCGGCATCGCGCTGGAAGACAAGCCGGTGTTCTCGGTGCAGTACCATCCGGAAGCGTCACCCGGCCCGCGCGACTCGCACTATCTGTTCAAGCGGTTCGCGGACCTGATGCGCGAGAAGAAGCGGGCCTGATCCAGGCCACTTGTGCCGGGACGACTGCGGGAATATTTCGCTCAAATGAGGGCCGCTTAAACTCACGACTTCGCGGCGCTCAACTCGGCCCAGTCGAATTCCTCCTCCAGCCGGTGAAACGCGTCGTCGCCGATTTCGCCTGACTGACGCATCTCGAACAGCACGCGGCGCGCCGCACCGATCGCCTGCCGACGCAGCGGGTCAGCCGGCAGTTCGCTCGACGTCAAGCCGTCGGGATTGCTCTCGGCCCGCGACAGCATCTGCTGATATTCCAGCCGCAGCATTTCCGCTTCCGGAGATTTGTCGCCGTCGATGGCCTCGAGCGCGGCATGAAACGCGGCACGGCGCGCCCAGCCGACCTCATGCGCAACCGGATCGCCGTCGTCCAGCGCGAGCCACGCAATCAGCGGGCGCAGCGTCAGTCCCTGAATCACCAGCGTCCCGAGCACCACGCCGAACGCCGTCAGCAAAATCAGATCGCGATAGGGAAACCCTTCCGGCAGCGCGAAGGCCGCCGCCAGCGTGACGATGCCGCGCATCCCGCACCACGACACCAGAAGACCGCCTTTGGCCGTCGGCGGGCTGATCGTGACGCGGCGCGGCTTGAGTCCGAAGCGGAACAGCAGCAGCCGCCAGACCGTGTTGTTGGTCATCACCCAGGCGATGCGCGTCACGATCACGGTTGCAAGCACGGCGCCGGCCGCGACCGAGTACTGCCACCGCACCGTATCGTCGAGCCCGGCCCAGATCGGCCGCAGTTGCGTGCCGATCAGCACGAAAGCCATCACGTTGAGCAGATAAACGATCGTCTCCCATACCGCGTAGGACGGCACGCGCATCCGCGCGGGCGTGTAAGCCGGGATGTTGCGGGCAAGCGTGACCGCATAGACGACGATGGTGAGAATGCCGGACAGACCCAGCTTTTCGGCGGCGATCCACACCGTGAAGGTGCCGGCGAACTGCATGATGATCGATGTCGGTACGTCCCTGATGCGCGAGGTGACCAGCATCGAAAGCCGCGCGAGCACGTATCCCGCCACCAGACTACCGAAGATCGCACCCGCCAGCACCGGCGCGACATGGCTCACGCTGAGCGATGTCGCCAGCGCGGCGCTCACCGCGACACGATAGATCAGCAGGGCGCTGGCATCGTTGAGCAGGCTTTCGCCCTCGAGAATTTTGAGAACGCGATGGGGCAGCTTGACGGTGCGCAGGATCGCGGTCGCCGCGGCCGCATCCGGCGGCGCAACGATGGCGCCCAGCGCGATCGCGGCGGACCACGGCATGGCCGGGATCAGCCAGTGCGCGACGAAGGCGACTGACGCCGTCGTCAGGCCGACTGCCACCAGCACCAGCGTCGCCACCGGCACCCAGTTGTCGCGCAGATCGCGCATCGAGGTGTCGAAGGCAGCATCGAGCAGCACGGGTGCGACGAACAGCGCCAGCGCCAATTCAGGGTCGAGCGTCCAGGCCGGCGCATCAGGAAGAAAGGCAATGCCGACGCCGCCGAGCGCAAGGAACGTCGGATAGGGAACGCCGAGGCGGCGCGCGAGCGCCGACAGCAGCATCGCCCCCAACATCAATCCGATGGTCCATTCGAATGCGTGCAAGTTTCCTGGCCCCCAAAATTATCAAAGTTTACGCGATGATGGATGCAGGAGCAAAATGGGTGATTTCTGGTCGTCCCCGCGAAGGCGGGGACCCATAACCACCGGCTCGTCTTCTGAAAACAGAGAACTGACACACCCCTGCATAAATTTCGCAGACAGGGAGTATGGTCCCCGCCTTCGCGGGGACGACGAGACTTGTGTATCGCGCTACTAAAAACGCCCGCTGCTGGGCGGGCGTCTTCTTGGGATACGATGGATGGGAACGATGGAAACATATCAGGCCTCGTTGCCGCCTTCCTGACGGCTGGCCTCGAGCAGGAACCAGGTCCGGCGCTCGGCGGCGTCGATGAAGTTCTCGAGAATGCTCGCTGTCGCCGAGTCGCCGTATTTGTCGGCAACCTCGTGCGCCTTGCGCATGGCGACGACCGTCTTCTTGTTGTCTTCCATCAGTTCGCGCAGCATCTCGCGCGGCGGCACGAATTTCTCGTCATTGTCCTTGATGCCGGTCAGCCTGGCGAGATGACCGACAGAGCGCAGCGTGGTGCCGCCAATCTTGCGGACGCGTTCGGAGCGGGTTGAGCGCCGCGGAAATCCTGTCGACGGCCTCCTGCGACAGATCGGTGGGCGTATCGAGATCGGGAGAAACACTGGACCCGGTTTTGCTCACGGCGGGGCCTTCCTGCTAGGAGATACAGATCGGGCGATGGACAGGGATCGCCAGACCTTCTAACGCATCCTGTACCCGCCCGTTCCCGCACGGGAACCTCTCATTTTGAAGGCATGATCTTCCCGAAAACCGGTTTCCGCTTTCGGGTCCATGCCAGTCCGGACAGACCGATGGACGACTGGATCGACTATTACGATTCAACGCACACGATTTATGTCAGCAAGCTGCATCGCGACGTGCATTTTCGCGTGATCGCCAATGACATTCTCGCATACGTGCCCTCACCCGACGCCATCGTACTCGACTATTCCTGCGGCGAGGCGTTGTTCGCGGCACAGGTCGCGGCGGCTTGCCAGAAGCTCATTCTTGCCGAACCGGCCCCCGGCGTGCGCGGGCGGCTGACCTCGCGCTTCGGCCCGAACCCGAGAATCGAAGTCCGCTCGCTCGACGGGCTTCAGCAGTTGCCGAATGGCTCGATTGATCTGGCGGTGATGATTTCGGTCGCGCAGTACATGACGCCGGCCGAACTCGACCGCGCCTTTAGCCTGATGCGGCGCATCCTGAAGCCGGGCGGCAAACTCGTGCTCGGCGACATCCTGCGGCCGGAAGTCGGGGCCGCCACCGACGTGATCGCGCTGCTTAAACTTGCCGCCAAAAACGGCTTCCTGACCGATGCGCTGTGGGGGCTCGCCCGCACCGCACTGTCGGATTACTGGCAATTGCGCCAGAGCATCGGACTTCAGCGCTACGGCGAGGCGGACATGGTTGCGAAGCTGAAAGCTGCGGGTTTTTCGCCTTCGCGGGCCAAAACCAATGTCGGCTACAATCCGGCCCGCATGACCTTTGTGGCGACAGCGCCGGGCTGAGACCCCAACCGGCAAAAAAGCCCGAAACTGCATAAAATTGCCGGTTGATCGCAGCCTTAAAGACCTTTCAACGCTCGGGAATCTGGTCTAAAGACACGGCGCGCGCATGGCTACCCCAAGCGCCGGGTTCAAAGGACGCGCGAACGCGCGCCCTTTTTTTGTGCCCAATTTCCTGCCGTGAGACTTAATGCCTAAACGTACAGACATCTCGACGATCCTCATCATCGGCGCCGGCCCCATCGTGATCGGTCAGGCCTGCGAATTCGACTATTCGGGCACCCAGGCCGTCAAGACGCTCCGCGAGGAGGGCTATCGCATCGTCCTGGTCAATTCCAATCCGGCCACCATCATGACGGACCCGGAACTGGCGGACGCAACCTACATCGAGCCGATCACCCCCGAGATCGTCGCCAAGATCATCGAGAAGGAACGTCACGTCATTCCCGGCGGCTTCGCGCTGCTGCCGACCATGGGCGGCCAGACTGCGCTGAACTGCGCGCTGTCGCTGCGCCGTCAGGGCACGCTGGAAAAATTCGACGTCGAGATGATCGGCGCCACCGCCGACGCCATCGACAAGGCGGAAGACCGCCAGTTGTTCCGCGAGGCGATGACCAAGATCGGCCTCGAGACGCCGAAGTCGCGGCTCGCCAACGCCTCGGACCTGAAGAAGCAGTATCGCGACCAGTATCTTGCCGAGAAGGAAAAGCTCTCCGGCGAGGCGCTCGCCGAGCACGAGCGCCAGTGGGTGCTGCATGAAGGCGACCGCCGCAAGCGCTATCAGGAGCATGCCCTCGGCCAGGCGCTGATGGCGCTCTCCGAGATCGGCCTGCCCGCGATCATCCGCCCGTCGTTCACCATGGGCGGCACCGGCGGCGGCATCGCCTACAACCGCGAGGAATTTCTCGACATCATCGAGCGCGGCCTCGACGCCTCGCCGACCAACGAAGTGCTGATCGAAGAGTCGGTGCTCGGCTGGAAAGAGTACGAGATGGAGGTTGTCCGCGACAGACACGACAACTGCATCATCGTCTGCTCGATCGAGAACCTCGATCCGATGGGCGTGCATACCGGCGATTCGATCACCGTCGCCCCTGCCCTGACGCTGACCGATAAAGAATATCAGATCATGCGCGACGCGTCGCTGGCGGTGCTGCGCGAGATCGGCGTCGAGACCGGCGGATCGAACGTGCAGTTCGGCGTCAATCCGGTGGACGGCCGCATGGTCGTCATTGAGATGAATCCGCGCGTGTCGCGTTCCTCGGCGCTGGCCTCGAAAGCCACCGGCTTCCCGATCGCCAAGGTCGCTGCGAAACTCGCAGTCGGCTACACGCTCGACGAAATCGCCAACGACATCACCGGCGGCGCGACCCCGGCATCGTTCGAGCCGACCATCGATTACGTGGTCACCAAGATTCCGCGCTTTGCATTCGAGAAATTCCCCGGCGCGTCCACCACACTGACCACCTCGATGAAGTCGGTCGGCGAAGTGATGGCGATCGGCCGCACGTTCCAGGAAAGCTTGCAGAAAGCGCTGCGCGGGCTGGAGACCGGCCTCACCGGTCTCGACGAAATCGAGATCGAAGGCCTCGGCCAGGGCGACGACAAGAATGCGGTGCGTGCCGCACTCGGCACGCCGACGCCCGACCGGCTGTTGCAGGTCGCGCAGGCGATGCGGCTCGGCTGGACCAACGAGGAGATCTTCACCTCGTGCAAGATCGACCCGTGGTTCCTCGCCGAGATGCGCGGCATCGTCGCGATGGAAGCCAAGGTCAAAAAGCACGGCCTGCCCGGCAACCCCCACGGCATGCGCACCCTGAAAGCCATGGGCTTCTCCGACGCGCGCCTCGCGGTGCTCGCAGGCAAGACCGAAGCCGAGGTGAAGTCGCTGCGGCGGACCATGAACGTGCGTCCGGTGTTCAAGCGCATCGACACTTGCGCCGCCGAGTTCGCCTCGCCCACCGCCTACATGTATTCGACCTATGAAGCGCCGTTCGCCGGCAAAGCCGCGGACGAGAGCGCACCATCGGACAAGAACAAGGTCATCATCCTTGGCGGCGGACCAAACAGAATTGGTCAAGGCATCGAGTTCGACTATTGCTGCTGTCATGCCTGCTTCGCGCTGCACGACGCCGGCTTTGAGTCCATCATGGTCAACTGCAACCCGGAAACCGTGTCGACCGACTACGACACCGCGGACCGGCTCTACTTCGAGCCGCTGACCGCCGAGGACGTGCTGGAGATCATCGACACCGAACGCAGCAACGGCAAGCTCCACGGCGTCATCGTGCAGTTTGGCGGTCAGACCCCGCTGAAGCTCGCGCACGCGCTGCAAGCCGCCGACGTGCCGATCCTCGGCACCTCGCCCGACGCCATCGATCTCGCCGAAGACCGCGACCGCTTCAAGCGCGTGCTCGACAAGCTGCGCCTGAAGCAACCCAAGAACGGCATCGCCTATTCGGTCGAGCAGGCGCGCCTTGTGGCCGCCGATCTGGGTTTGCCGCTGGTCGTGCGCCCGTCCTATGTACTCGGCGGCCGCGCCATGCAGATCATCCGCGAAGAGTTCCAGCTCGGCGATTACCTGCTCGGCACCCTGCCGGAGCTGGTGCCCGCCGACGTCAAGGCGCGCTATCCCAACGACAAGACCGGCCAGATCAACACGGTGCTCGGCAAGAACCCCTTGCTGTTCGACCGTTATCTGTCCGACGCGACCGAGGTCGACGTCGATTGCCTGTGCGACGGCAAGGATACGTTTGTCGTCGGTATCATGGAGCACATCGAAGAGGCCGGCATCCACTCCGGCGACTCGGCCTGCTCGCTGCCGCCGCACTCCCTCGATGCCGCGATGATCGCCGAACTCGAACGCCAGACCCGCGAGCTCGCGCTCGGTCTCGACGTCGTCGGCCTGATGAACGTGCAGTACGCCATCAAGGATGGCGAGATCTACGTGCTGGAGGTCAATCCGCGTGCGTCGCGAACCGTGCCGTTCGTCGCCAAGGTGGTCGGCATTCCGGTCGCCAAGATCGCCGCGCGCATCATGGCCGGCGAGAAGCTCGCGGACTTCAAGCTGAGGCCGCGCGAGCTCGACCATGTCGGCGTCAAGGAATCCGTGTTCCCGTTCGCGCGTTTCCCCGGCGTCGACACCGTGCTCGGGCCGGAAATGAAATCGACTGGCGAGATCATGGGCATCGATCGCTCGTTCGCCGTCGCCTTCGCCAAGAGCCAGCTGGGGGGCGGCACGCGCGTCCCGCGCAAGGGAACCGTGTTCGTGTCGGTGCGCGAAATCGACAAGGCCCGCATTCTCGATGCGGTGAAAATGCTGACCTCGCTCGGCTTCAAGGTGATCGCCACCTCGGGCACCCAGCGCTTCCTGGTGGAGAGCGGAGTACCAGCCGAAAAGATCAATAAAGTGCTGGAAGGCCGGCCACACATTGTGGACGCCATTACCAACGGCGAGGTGCAGCTCGTTTTCAATACCACCGAGGGGCCGCAGGCGCTGGCCGACAGCCGCTCATTGCGACGCGCTGCCCTCTTGCATAAAGTGCCATATTACACCACTCTTTCCGGTGCATTGGCGGCCGCACTGGGCATCCGGGCCTATCTGGGCGGGGACCTCGAGGTCCGTACCCTGCAAGGTTACTTTCCCGATCTCTGAATTGCCCGATCTCTGAATTGTTAGCCGGTTCGCTTGGCCGGCATAGTATAAGTGGAACTTGCGGCGGGAACCGCCCGCCGCAATCGGTTCTCATTCGTGGCCCGGCGGCGGTGTCGACGGGATCAAACAGGATATTTCGTGCCAGCGGCAGATGTTCGCCGCACGAAATTCAAGGACGACGACGAAATGGTTGAAAAGGTACCGATGACCCAGGGCGGCTACGCCGCGCTGGAAGTTGAACTGAAGCAGCGTCAGTCGGTGGATCGCCCGCGCATTGTCGAGCAGATCGCCGAAGCGCGTTCGCATGGCGACCTGTCGGAAAACGCCGAGTATCACGCCGCGAAGGAAGCACAGTCCCACAACGAGGGCCGCATTGCGGAGCTCGAGGACAAGCTTGCGCGCGCCGACATCATCGACGTCTCGAAACTGTCCGGCGACACCATCAAGTTCGGCGCGACCGTCACCCTGATCGACGAGGACACCGAGAAGAAGGCGGTCTGGCAGATCGTCGGCGAGCCCGAAGCGGACGCCAAGAAAGGCCGCATCTCGATCACATCGCCGCTCGCGCGCGCGCTGATCGGCAAGAAGAAGGGCACCTCCGTTGAGGTCGTCGCTCCCGGCGGCGCAAAGGCTTACGAGATCACCAAGGTGGACTGGAAGTAAACAGGGCTGCGCAGCAGCGCTGTTCAACAAAAATGGCCGGGATTTCCCGGCCATTTTTGTATCCTCGGCGTCGTCCCCGACGTGTTAGCTTGAAGAGAGATGGGTCCCCGCCTACGCGGGGACGACGATGGTTTAAGACATGCCGCGCTCCCGCCTGACGATGCTGATGCTCGCGGTCGTTCTAACTGCCACCGGCGCGCGTGGCGCCGAGATTGAAATTCCGCCGCCGGCCGAGCCGAAAGAACTGCCGGTTCACGTCAATCAGCCGAACTGCATGCGCTGGACCGACGAATGCGTGAACTGCACGCGCGGCATCGACGGCAAGGGACCGACCTGCTCGAACATCGGCTTTGCCCGTCAACCGAAAGCGATCCGCTGCACCAGCGCGGAAATACCGCAGAGTACACCGCAACTGAAATAGCGCCGGGCCGGTATCGCAGGGGAAACCAAGGCACACGCATAACACTGCGCGCCGGACACTACTTCCAGCCCACCCCACGAAATCGTCATCGAGTCCGGTGTGTTCCAATCTTCCGCTTGGCCGGGCGGAGCGATAACAAAGTGCATGGAATCAAACAGGGGAATTTCTATGGACTTCGGGTTTCTTGCATCATACCGGCCGCAGCTTCTCAGCGTGCTGCGCATCATCACTGGTCTGCTGCTGTTTCAATACGGCGTGGCCAAGATCTTCAAATTTCCGGCGCTGCCCTATTTCGCCAAGGTCGAACTGATGTCGCTATACGGCGCGGCCGGATCGATCGAACTGATCGTCGGCGCGTTGCTGATCGTCGGCTTGTTCAGTCGGCTGGCCGCCTTCATTCTTTCCGGTGAAATGGCGTTCGCCTACTTCATGGGCCACATGTTCCAGACCGGCGCGCCGGTCTGGCATCCGCTGAACAACCGCGGCACCGAAGCGATCCTGTTCTGCTTCGTCTGCCTCTATCTGGCGAGCGCTGGCGCAGGCCCGTGGAGCATCGACGCTTCGCGCGGCAAGGCCTGATCTCTCAAGCCATCAGGCCAAGATTTCCAATCATGTCCTGAGAAAAAACACGACAGTCAAAACCGCGCCGACGGCCACCACCGCGGCGCGGATCATTTTTTCCGGCACCCGGCGCGCAACGATGACGCCGTAGTATCCGCCGAACACCGACGCGCCGATGGTCACCAGTGCCTGCGGCCAATGCACGAGGCCGCCAGCGATCAGCAGCGCCGCCGACATGATCTGAATCAGGAACGCGACGAGAAGCTTTGTCGCATTGGCCTTGTGAAAATTTCCGCTCTCGAGGATTGCCAGTGCCGCGAGCATCATGATGCCCGTGCCGGCTCCGAAGAATCCGCCATAGACTGCCACCACCATCATGAGTACGTAGGCTGCGGTCCGCGCGCCCGCATGCTGTCCGCGCGACCATGGTCCGACGAACGCGCGAATCTGGCCGCTGAACGCAAACAACAGGGTGGCCAGCAACAGCAGCCACGGCACCAGCGGACGAAAGCCTTTGTCGCCGATCCAGATCAGCAAAAGCGCACCCGCGCCTCCACCGACCAATCCGATGATCGCGAATGGAATCATCTCGCGGAAATAGCTGCGGACTTCGGAGCGATAGGCCGCGACGCTCGACAGATTGCTGGGCGTCAAAGCCACGGCGCTGGTGGCGTTGGCATCGAGCGTCGGCAGCCCGCAGGCGACGAGGGCGGCGAATGTAATAAACGTGCCGCCACCGGCGACGGCATTGACAGTGCCGGCGGCGAAACCCGCCACCGCCAGCACAATGATCTGAAATAGAGTCACGTCAGCCCCATCACGCAATTGGGCGCGAGGAGGGCGCCCGGCAAGGGGCTTTTAGAGCAAGCCTCCACGAAGGGAAACGTCACAGGCAGCGTGCGTTCCATGCGCAAACGAGCGGATCACCGTCACCTTCGAGGCTCGCAAGGGCTCGCGCCTCAGGGGTGACGGAAAACAAACGCTGGGAAAGCAATCGGCTCATCCTGGGGTGCGGGCGGCATAGCCGCGAGCCTCGAAGGATGACATCGAACAGCTTCAGCCCTGCGGGACTTTCAGTTCGAGCGGGACGTCCGGCGCGTTCTTGGAGTTGTGCAGCACCAGCGAGGTTCGCACGTTGCGAACATGGGGCGCGGCGGTGAGGTGCGAGACAAAGTTCTGGAAGGTCGCCATGTCCGGCGCGACGCATTTGAGAATGAAATCGATCTCGCCCGACAGCATCCAGCATTCGCGCACCAGCGGCTCATGACGAACGAATTCCTCGAATGCGCGCAGGTCGGCGTCGGCCTGGCTCGACAAGTGTACCGAGGCGAACACCGTGACATCGAAGCCGAGCGAGGGCGGGTCCAGCAGTCCGCGGTAGCCGCGGATATAGCCCTCCTCCTCCAGGGTGCGGACCCGGCGCAGGCAGGGGGGCGGCGAAATGCCGACGCGTTTGGCCAGTTCGACATTGGTGATTCGGCCATCGGCCTGAATCTCATTGAGTATTTTCAGGTCGATTTCGTCGAGGCTCTTTGACACGCGTGCCTAATCCCTGGCGGTCGGCGATGGTCCGGATCGTTTCGGGACTGTTCTAACCATCAGTTGAGCTTCGCGCAATTTTATTTCGTCATTGCGCTATGTCACTTCGAGCTGGGGAAAATTTCAGGACAGGGGTTGCATATCTTGCATAGCTCGCAGGATGGCCTACATTCGGAACATGCACTTTTAACAGCGCAGCGATGCCTTTGCGGGCATTTCCCGCCTCTTCGCTGATCAACCCATGCAACAAACTCCTAAGGGTCGGGTTATGGCCGCTCGCATTCATGCCAAGGTTGTCATCATCGGTTCTGGTCCGGCGGGTTACACCGCCGCGATTTACGCCGCACGCGCCATGCTCGAGCCCGTGCTGATCCAGGGCATCCAGCCCGGCGGCCAGCTCACCATCACCACCGACGTCGAGAACTATCCGGGATTTGCCGACGTCATCCAGGGCCCCTGGCTGATGGAGCAGATGGAAAAGCAGGCGGCGCATGTCGGCACCAGGATCGTCACCGATCACGTCAACAAGCTCGAACTGAGCCAGCGTCCGTTCCGCATCACCACCGACAGCGGCGACGTTTATCTCGCTGATACCGTGATTCTCTCCACCGGCGCGCAGGCGCGCTGGCTCGGCATTCCGTCGGAAGAGAAGTTCAAGGGCTTCGGCGTCTCGGCGTGCGCGACCTGCGACGGCTTCTTCTACCGCAACAAGGAAGTCTTCGTGGTCGGCGGCGGCAACACCGCCGTCGAGGAAGCCCTGTTCCTGACCAACTTCGCCTCGAAGGTCACGCTGGTTCATCGCCGCGACAGCCTGCGCGCCGAACGCATTTTGCAGGACCGCCTGTTCAAGCATCCCAAGATCAGCGTGATCTGGGACAGCGAGATCGACGAGATCCGCGGCGAGGACAATCCGTCGAAGGTGACGCATGTTCGCCTGAAGAATCTCAAGAGCAGTGCCGTGACCGAATATCCGGCGGATGGCGTGTTCATCGCGATCGGCCACGCGCCGGCCACTGAGCTCGTCACCGGCCAGTTGAAACTGAAATCCTCCGGCTATGTCGAGATCGCACCGCATTCCACCGCGACCTCGGTGCCCGGCGTCTTCGCCGCGGGCGACGTCGCGGATGAAACCTATCGCCAGGCCGTGACGGCTGCGGGCCTCGGCTGTATGGCGGCGCTGGAAGCGGAACGCTTCCTGGCGCACAGCGCCACCGAACGCGCAGCGGCGGAGTGACCATGCCTCGAACACGCGATGGATTAAGCGATATGGACTGGGACAAGCTGAAGGTCTTTCACGCGGCGGCGGAAGCAGGAAGCTTCACGCATGCAGGCGAACAACTCGGGCTTTCGCAGTCGGCCGTCTCGCGCCAGGTCAGCGCGCTGGAGCAGGAACTGGCGGTATCGCTGTTCCATCGCCATGCGCGCGGTCTGATCCTCACCGAACAGGGCGATTTGCTGTTCCGCACCGCGCATGACGTGTTCATGCAGTTGCAGGCGGCGCGCGCCAAGCTCACCGACAGCCGCGAGCGGCCGAGCGGCGACCTCAAGGTCACCACCACGCCGGGCGTCGGCATCAACTGGCTGATCCCGCGGCTCGGCGAATTCACCGCGCTATATCCCGAGATCCGCATCTCGCTGATCGTGACCGACGAGGAACTCGATCTGTCGATGCGCGAGGCCGACGTTGCGATCCGCACCCGCAAGCCGACCCAGCCGGATCTCATTCAGCGCAAGCTGTTCTCGATGGGCTTCCATGCCTATTGCTCACCGGAATACGTCAAGCGCCACGGCACCCCGCGCACGCTCGATGAACTGGATGCACACCGGATCATCGTCCTCAGTGACCAGAACGTGCCGCAGCACCTGCAAAACCGGAACTGGCTGATCGAGGCCAATACCAACGGCTCCGGCCCGCGCGAACCGGTGTTCAAGGTCAACAACATCCTGGGTCTGGTGCGCGCCTGCCAGCAGGGCCTCGGGATCGCGGCGCTGCCGGACTATCTGGTCGAGGACAACAACCGGCTGGTGCAACTGTTCAGCGAGGCGGACTCGATTCAATTGGATACGTATTTTGTTTATCCCGAAGAATTGAAGTCCGTGGCGCGCGTGCAGGTTTTCCGTGATTTTATCGTGAGTAAGGCGCAACGCTGGCCGTCCTAGTGTCCCGTATCCGACGTTTGCTTGTTTCGCAGCGGCTCCGGACAAACGTCGAATACGAAAGGACACGAGCAAGGCTATGATTCTGGTGATCCTTTGGTTCTGACATTCGTCAAAGTGCCTGCGATCGACATGGGACGAATGTCAGAACCGGATCACCAGATCCCGTTCAAACGGACGTTTGAGCCCGCATCCTGAGCATGACTGACATACCGGGATCGGAGTTGTCCGCATAGGAAGTCGCGGCCCATACTCTCCCCACACTGAATGAGCGTTCTGCGCACTGTCCCCCTCCTCCAGCGGAACGCGCGTTCAGTTATCCCTCTTGGAAGGTGATTGTGTCGGCCTCACGTGGCCAGAAACTAAACGGCCGGGCTCTTTAGCCCGGCCTTTTTTCTGCGCTTCTTCCATTGTCATCGCGCGTGACCCGATTTCAATCCCGAATGAAATCCTCTCATGATTGAAGCCGCACGCGCTCCAGCCGGAGCGCATTGCCGATCACGCTGACCGACGACAGCGCCATCGCCGCGGCACCAATCATCGGCGACAGCAGAAGCCCGAACACCGGATAGAGCACGCCTGCCGCGACCGGAATGCCGGCTGCGTTGTAGAGGAACGCAAATACCAGGTTCTGGCGGATGTTGCGCATCGTCGCACGCGACAGCAACCGCGCCTCCACCAGCCCCATGAGATCGCCGCGCAGCAATGTGATGCCCGCACTCTCGATCGCCACATCGGTGCCGCTGCCCATGGCAATGCCGACATCGGCCGCCGCGAGCGCCGGCGCATCGTTGATGCCGTCACCGGCCATCGCCACCACCCGGCCTTCGCCGCGCAGACGCGTCACCACATCGCCTTTGCGCTCGGGCAGAACGTCGGCCTCGACTTCTCCGATGCCGAGTGTCTTCGCCACCGCCTGCGCCGTCGTCACATTGTCACCTGTCAGCATCACAATGCGCAGTCCGTCGCCGCGCAGTTGCTTCAGCGCCTCAGGCGCGCTCGGCTTGACCGGATCGGCAATGGCGATGACGCCGGCGGCGCGGCCATCGACCGCGACATAGATCGCGGTCGCGCCACGTTCGCGCTGGGTGCGTGCATCGGTCTCCAGTGCCTGGGTATCGATGTTCGACAGCTGCATGATCGCAGCGTTGCCGAGCACGACCTTGCGGCCATCGACGGTGCCGCTGGCGCCTTTGCCGGCGGGCGAATCGAAGTTCCGCACATCGCCAAGCTCGATGCTCTTTTCCTTCGCGGCGTTCAGGATCGCGAACGCCAGCGGATGCTCGCTGCCACGCTCGACGCTGGCGGCGAGCCGCAGCAGTTCGTCACGGTCGAATCCATCGGCGGCGACAACCGCCACCACCTTGGGCTTGCCTTCGGTCAGCGTGCCGGTCTTGTCGATCACCAATGTGTCGACCTTCTCCATCCGCTCCAGCGCTTCGGCGTCGCGAATGAGAATGCCGGAGCGCGCGCCACGGCCGACGCCGACCATGATCGACATCGGGGTCGCGAGGCCGAGCGCGCAGGGACACGCGATGATCAGCACGGTCACCGCCGCGACCAGCGCGTAGGTGAAGCGCGGCTCGGGACCGAACGCGGCCCACGCGGCGAACGCCGCAAGCGCCGCGGCGATCACCACCGGCACGAACCAGCCTGCGACCTGATCGGCAAGCCGCTGAACCGGCGCCCGCGAGCGCTGCGCCCGCGCCACCAGATCGACAATGCGCGCCAGCATGGTGTCGCGGCCGATCTTGTCGGCACGGACCACAAGACCGCCGCTCTGGTTGACGGTACCGCCGATCACCTGTGCGCCTTCGGCCTTCTTCACCGGCATCGACTCTCCGGTGACGAGGGATTCATCGACCAGCGACGATCCCTCGGTGACGGTGCCGTCGACCGGGACTTTCTCGCCCGGCCGCACCCGGAACAGATCGCCCACGGCGATGGCGTCGATCTCGATGTCCTCGTCGCCTGTTGGCGAAATGCGCCGCGCGGTCTTCGGCGCGAGGCCGAGCAGCGCGCGGATCGCGCCGGAGGTCTGTGCGCGGGCGCGCAGCTCAAGCACCTGACCCAACAGCACCAAGACCGTGATAACCGCAGCCGCCTCGAAATACACCGCCACCGCGCCGTGCATGTCGCGGAACGCATCCGGAAATACCTGCGGCGCCAGCGTCGCCACCACGCTGTAGACATAAGCGACGCCAGTGCCCATCGCGATCAGCGTGAACATGTTGAGATTGCGCGTCTTGACCGACTGCCAGCCGCGCTCGAAGAACGGCCAGCCTGCCCACAGCACCACCGGCGTCGCCAGCACGAACGAAATCCAGTTCGATGTCTGTCCCGGGAGCAGGTGAATGCCGGCGACATGGACTGTCATGTCCATGACGAACACCGGCAGCGTCAGCGCCAGGCCGATCCAGAAGCGGCGCGTCATGTCGATCAGTTCGGGATCGGGTTTGTCGTCAAGCGAAACGGTTTCAGGCTCGAGCGCCATGCCGCAGATCGGGCAACTCCCCGGCCCGACCTGACGGATCTCGGGATGCATCGGACAGGTATAGATGGTGCCTTCGGGCAGTTTCTCTTCCGGCACGGATGACTTCGGCGCCAGGAATTTTTCCGGGTTCGCCTCGAACTTCGTGCGGCAGCCGGCGGAGCAGAAGAAATAATCCTGACCCTTGTATGCGAACCGGTGCTTCGCCGTCGCCGGATCGACGCTCATGCCGCAGACCGGGTCGATCGCCCTGGCGGATCCGGTTTGATCCCGGTCAACGCATCCGCACCCTCCGGCATGCGAATGATGGTGCGCGCCGCTATGCGTATGGGAGTGATCATGACCGTGGTTGTCGTGGCTGTGCCCGCCAGAGCCTTGATCGTTGTGGCCGCCGCAGCAACCGCCCTTGTCGTTGTTTTGATGATCCGCTGACGCCACGATCCAACTCCTCGCTTGCAATCTATACCCTATAGGGGTATATAGTATGATATGCGCAAGGAAATCAAGGCGTCGTGCCTGAAAAGACTGAAACGGATCGAAGGCCAGGTTCGCGGTCTCGCGGGGATGGTCGAGGACGATCGCTATTGCATCGACATCGTCACGCAGATCGCCGCCGCCCGTGCAGCGCTGCGGCGGGTCGAGGAGGAGATCCTGCGCGACCATGTCGCGCATTGCGTGGAGCATGCGATCACGTCGGGCGACAAGGCCGACCAGCGGCGCAAGATCGCCGAACTGATGGATGTGGTCAGCCGCGCGGACCGGTAACTGGCGAGAGAAGGATCATCTCATCGTCTCATGGTTTATTGTGCGTTAGTTCCTGGATTCCTGCGGGATACGTCGTTCGCATGCGAAAAGTGACCGTGGCACAACACTTATTTCGATTGTTCGCTGAACGAACGCGCCCGGCCGACGGCCGATAGCGGGCCGCGCAGACGCATCGATCGAACATCCGCCGCTGGGTTTACCTCTTCTTACGCAATTCCCCTTACCTGCCGATGATGCGTGTTCCCGCGTCGCAGGTTGTCCCATGTTGAAGGTCTATAATTGTATCGCCACCGCCCATGATCTGCGGCTTGTGGGACTGGCCGCTGTCATTTGCGCCATCGCTTCGCTCGCAGCTGTCAACCTGCTCAGACATGCCCGCCTGTCGACCGGCCACATGCGCGTGGTCTGGCTCGCGGTATCCGCCATTTCGACCGGCTTCGGCATCTGGTCCACGCATTTCATCGCGATGCTGGCGTTCTCGCCCGGGATTCCCAACGGCTACAACATCTCGCTGACCGCGCTGTCGCTGATCGCGGCGATCGTGCTGACCGGCGTCGGCCTCGCGATGTCGATGCAGCCCAAATGGCGGCTCGGACCGTGGCTCGGCGGCGCTGTCGTCGGTGGCGGCATCGCCACCATGCACTATCTCGGTATGGCGGCCTTCGAGATCGAAGGGACAATCCTTTGGGACCCGGCGCTGGTGGCGGCCTCCATTCTTCTGGGAACCGTGATCGGCGCAGCCGCGCTGCCAGCAGGGCTTTATGGTCAATCGGAACGCTGGAAGGCCACCGGCGCGCTGCTCCTGACCCTCGCGATCTGCAGCCACCATTTCACCGCCATGGGCGCCGCGTCGATCATGCCGGACCCGGCCATCAAGGTGTCGCAGCAGGCCTTGCCGGCCGCATGGCTCGCCTTCAGTGTCGCGGTGGCGAGTTTTACGATCATCGTCCTCGCGCTGGCCGGCCTCGCGCTGGACATTCGCGACCAGCGCCGCTCGGTGCTTGAAGCCGAGCGCATGCGCGGCCTCGCCAATGCCGCGGTCGAAGGACTTCTGGTCTGCGACGGTGACATCACAGTGACCGTCAACACCAGTTTCGCACAGCTTGTCGGATCGACGTCGGACAAGCTCATCGGTACAAACCTGCAATCGTACATTCCGGACGCAGGCGCGCGCGCGAAACTGTTCGCGACCCCGAACCAGCCGGTCGAGGCCGATCTTCGTCACGACGACGGGTCGATGATTCCGGTCGAACTGATTCTGCGTCCGATCGACTTCGCCGGGCACGCGCATCACGTCGTCGCCGTCCGCAACCTGCAGGCACGCAAAAAGGCCGAGCAGCACATCCGCTATCTCGCGCACCACGATGCGCTGACCTCCTTGCCCAACCGCGGCACGTTCCATGCGCGGCTCGATCATGAGATCGCGGCAGCCATGGCAGGCGGTCAGAAGTGCGCGGTGCTTTGCTTCGACCTCGACAGGTTCAAGGAGGTCAACGATCTGTTCGGACACGCGGCCGGCGACAAGGTTCTTCAGACCGTCGCCTCACGTGTCACCGCAATCCTCGACAAGACGTGTATGGTCGCGCGCCTCGGCGGCGACGAATTCGCCGTCCTTGTCCCCGGACTGTCCAATCCAGCGACGGCGGGACGGCTGGCCGATCACATCCTCGAAGCGCTGCGGCCGGACGGCGACAAATCCGACAGCGAGAACATAACCTCGTGCAGCATCGGCATTGCGATCTGCCCCGACGATGCGGACAATCGCGAGACGCTGCTGACCCACGCCGACACGGCGCTCTACCGCGCCAAGATGGAAGGCCGCGCCACCTACCGTTTCTTCGAAGCGAAGATGGGCGCTGAAGTTCACGACCGCCGCGTGCTGGAGCACGATCTGCGGCAGGCGGTATCCTGCGGCGAGTTCAATCTGGTCTATCAGCCGCAGGAAGACATCCAGAGCAGGACCGTCGTTGGCTTTGAGGCCCTGCTGCGCTGGAACCACAAGACGCGCGGTTCGATTTCACCGGCCGTGTTCATTCCGATCGCGGAGGAAACCGGCGCCATTCTCGGCATCGGCGAGTGGGTCTTGCGCGAAGCCTGCAAGCAGGCCGCCAGCTGGCCGCAGCCGCTGACCATCGCCGTCAATGTTTCGGCGGTCCAGATCTACAACGAGAATTTCGTGCAACTCGTGCATGAAGTGCTGCTGGAGACCGGCCTCGCACCAAACCGGCTCGAACTCGAGATCACCGAGACCGCGCTGGTGCGCGACCTCAACCGCGCGCTCAACACGCTCCGGCGTATCAAGGCGCTCGGCGTGCATATCGCGATGGACGATTTCGGCACCGGATATTCGTCGCTCTCCAACCTGCGCGCTTTCCCGTTCGACAAGATCAAGATCGACGGCTCATTCATCAAGTCGGTCAACACCAACGAGCAGGCCGCCACCATCGTGCGCGCGGTGCTGGGCCTCGGCCGCGGTCTCGGTTTGCCGGTGCTGGCGGAAGGCGTCGAGACGCCGGCCGAATTGGCGTTCCTGCAATCCGAATTGTGCAATGAGGTTCAGGGCTATCTGGTCGGGCGTCCCGCGGCGATCGGAACCTTCGCGACGCTCACCCATCCCGGAAGCGAGCTTGCAACAGGCGACGATATCCGCATCCTGCTGGCGGAGTCGGCCTGAGACTTCGGATTTTTGGCGCTTCGGAAGTGGTACAGTTGGGTGGGATCGAACCACCGACCTCCGGATCCACAATCCGGCGCTCTAACCAGCTGAGCTACAACTGCATTTTTCAATCGCGGCAGCCTGCCGGCTGCCCCGCCAGGGGCGGCGATTTCGCGGGAAACTAGGTGCAACGCCGCGCTTTGGCAAGACGCTTTGACCTGCCGAAATCGCGTCGCCAACAGTCCGTTATGGGTAGCCGCGGCCACGGAAACGGTTCATCGGCGCGGCGGCTGCCCTGAAGCCTTTGCCCAGGCACAGCGCCCCGATCAGACGCCGGGCTTGAAAGCCTTTGCCGCGCCGGCGGCGATCGGCTCGACGGCGGCAGCCGCTGCCTTCTGGGTCATGGCTGCGAGGTCCTGGGACTGCGCGGTCAGAACCTCGAACTGCTTGCGGGCGTGGGCGTTCATCAGCTCGAACGCTTCCGGCAGCGATTTCACACCCATCATGCTCTGGGTGAAGGCGAACGCGGCCTCGGTATTGGTCTGGGCCATTCCGATCACCTTCGAGGTGAAATCGCCGGCGCCCTTGGTAGCCTGCTCAACCAGCGCCTCAAGAGCCCCGTTGTTCGAAACGGCCGCGTCCTTGAGCTTCTGATAGCCGTCACGCGCCTGGAACATGCCCATCTCGGTGAACGCGCGAAACTGCTCGGGAACCTTGAAGGGGACAACGGCAAATGGATCGTTCGCGCTCATAGGGCAGTCCTTGTGTCTGGAATTGAAGCCGCTGGGAGCGGCGCAACCGGCGGCGTGAGCCCTGAAGGCTGGGGCCCTGGTCCGTATCTATTTGGCACTATATGAGGGGTTTTGTGCGTTGCAACAAAATACGGCGAGGCCGTGCGCATGCCTGATCCGGCGCTCGCGCCGGATCGATCCTCCGGTGGCCAGGGGCGGATTACTTGGGCTTTGCGGCATCCATGGCCGCGCGGGTCACGGTCTGACCCATTTCGCTGGCCTGCTCGGCCAGTGCCCGCATCTGACCTTGCACGTATTCGGTGTGGAGACGCATCACCTCGGTCAGGTCCTTGGCGTGAATCAGCTGCTGCGCATAGGCCAGCGAGGCCTGCACGTTCTTTTCCGCGAACGCGATGGCCTTGGCGCTGATCTCCTTGGCTGCGTTACCCGGACCGCCAAGGGGTGAGCCGCCAAACGCCGCTGCCGTCTGCTGCGCGCTGCTGATGAAGGTATCGAATGCCTTGCGTGCCTGATCGAGACTCGCTTCCGCCATCGACCGCATTTCCTTCGGGATCTCGAACTGATTGCCTGACATGTCGCGCCCTCCTGTTACATCCAGGTCCTGCCGGACCCGTGTCCGCAATTCACCGCCGGGTGGCACCACATATGACGCAGCGCAACGACAGTTCCTGCCCGTCCATCGTGAACGTTTGAATATCTTTTGCAACACCCAACGTCCGAGCGGCGTTGGGGTTCAGCGCAGGCCCAAGGGAACAAGGGAATTAACGTTATCGCTGGTTTGGAGAGGTAGTCTCGCGCTCCACTGGTGGACCTTGCGGCAGCCGCGCCATACTAATCATTTGTTAAGGCTGTCCGATCCACCTCCCGCGCCCCGATCCGGCGCCACGAAAGCGAGACACAGGCCCGTTGTCCGAGATGAGCGAAGCCGACTTCCAGCTCCATGGCATCCGCGATCCGCGCCTTGCGGTTCACGCGACAAGCAGCTTGCCTGCGTGGGTCTGGTCGCTCGACGGCGCCCACATTCTCTGGGCCAACACCATCGGAGCGCGGCTGTTCGGCGAACGCAACGCCGCCGCCCTCGCCGAGAAAACCATCGGCCCCGCCGACCCGCACCGCCGTCAGGCCGCACAGCTTGCAGCGCGGCTGTCGCCGTCGGGTGCGCCGCGACTCGAACGGCTGCGCGGTTTCGGTGCGCCGCTCGGCCGCCTGCTGACATGCTCATGCGCGCGTCTCACGTTCGCCGACGGACGCACAGGAATTCTCATCGCCGCAGCCGATCCTGTCGGACGTCCGATGCCGCTCACCGAGCGGCTCGCACATCTGGTGGACAGTATCGCGATGCCGGCCATGACCTTCACGCCCAATGGCGCGCTTGCGGGCGCCAACATGGCTGCGAAAAACTTCCCCGGACTGTTCAGCGATCTGACCGGACCCGGTTTCGACGAGGCGCGCAACGGCGCGTTGCGTAACGGACAATCGATCCTGCAAATGGACTCCAGCCGCGTCACGGTCCACCGCGTCGGCAGCGGCGACGGGACCGCGCTGGTCGCATTGATCGACGCCGTGATCGTGCCGAAACCAATGCCGAAACCGACACCCGTGGTTCTCCCGTCTGAAGAGATTGAGCCGGTTCGCGAGAACGTCACCGAACAGGCTGCGCAAACTGCGCCGGTTGAACCTGCTCCGGCTGAAACGGCGGCGGAAACTGCCGCAGATATCTCCGATCAAACCACCGCGCCAGCCGAAGTGACGCCGGTCGATCTTTTCGAATCCGTGTTCGATGAATCATCAGAACCGGAAGCACCGGCCCGGACCGCCGCGGACACCGAAGCTGCGCCTCAACACATTGCGAGCGAACAACCCAAGCCGGTTACGCATGCCGACGCGCCGCGCGAAGAACCCGCAGGTCACGGCGCGCCGGTAGAGAACGTCACCCGGATTTACATCGACGACGAGCGCCGCAAACCCGCTTCTCCGATAATGGGCTCCGGCGATGATGTGTCCGCAACGCTGCTCGAGATGGACGGCCCGCCGTTGACGCCGCGGCGGCATCCGCTGCGCTTCATGTGGCACATGGACGAGGACAGCCGCTTCTCGCTCGGCTTCGATGAATTCACCCGCCTGATCGGCGCGCGCACCGCTGCCGCGTTCGGCCGGCCATGGGGCGAGATCGCCGATGCGCTCGGTCTCGATCCCGAAGGCCAGGTGGCGGCGGCGGTCGCAACCCGCGATACCTGGAGCGGCATCATTGTGAACTGGCCCGCCGACGGCGCAGGCGCGCGGCTGCCGGTCGAGCTGTCGGGATTGCCGATCTACGACCGCGCCGGACAATTTCTCGGCTATCGCGGCTTCGGCATCTGCCGCGACGTCGAAGGCATGGCGCGGCTGGCCGCAGAGCGCCGCGACGACATGCTGTATTCGGCAAAGCCGCCAGCAGCGGCGCAGCCGAGCGAACCGCCGCCGCCAAATGTGACGATCCCGGAGCCGGTCAACGAACACATTGTGGACGAGCCTGCATCAAGCGTGCTTCCGTCAGAGACGGTGCATGCCGCGGACAGCGTGCAAGACAATTTCCCCAGGGACAGTTTCCCGAGAGCCGAGCAGAAGCCCGTGGTGGACACTCCGCAAAACGTCGTGCCGTTTCCAGTCGCCGAGCCGAAGTCGCCGGCGTTGACGGCGGTCGAGAGCAACGCCTTCGACGAACTGGCGCGGCGACTGTCGGCGCGTCTCGATAATGCAGCGGAGAGCGAAACGCTCACCGACGCCTCGGTGGCCGAACTGTTCGCCGCCGACGGCGCTGCGCAACCGCATGAACCTGTGTCCGAACCGCCTGCGCCTGAACATCCCCCTGCCTTCCTCCAGCCGGAGCCGGTCCTGCCGCGTGCCAATGCCGCGCAGGATTCGCAGTTGCTCGACCGACTTCCGACCGGCGTCCTGGTGTATCGGCTCGACCGGCTGCTCTACGCCAACAAGGCATTCCTTGCGTCGACCGGATATGACGACCTCCATGCGCTGACCGAGGCCGGCGGCCTCGATGCGCTGACCGTCGAACCCGGTGCGGGATCTGCCAGCAGCACCTCCGAGACCGGCACGCCCGTCGTGATCGCCGCCACCAGCAAGAGCGGCCCCGACAAGGGCGAGCCCGCCGACGCGCGGCTGTTCGCCATAACATGGGACAACGAGCCGGCGCATGCACTGGTGTTCTCCGGCCCGCGCATCGATCCCGTTTTGGCGATCACACCGATCACGGCGGCCAGCGATGACACCACACAGGCCGAAGAGCTCGGCACCATTCTCGACAACACCGCCGAGGGCGTCATTGTCTTCGACGGCCAGGGCCGCGTCCTTTCCTGCAATCGCAGCGCCGAGGTTCTGTTCGGCCGCGACGATAACGAGATGGCCACCCTCAATCTGACCGATCTGTTCGCGGCGGACAGCCAGCGCGCGGTGCAGGACTATGTGAACGATGTCAGGACCGCCGCGGTGACAAGCCTGCTCAACCACGACCGCGAGATGCTGGGCCGCGCCCGCGACGGCGGCGTCATTCCGCTGTCGATGACCCTGGGCCGGACGCGGCCTGACGGCGCACGCTTTTTCGCGATCTTCCGCAACCAGTCGCAGGCCAGGAAAAGCGAAGGCGAACTGGTGCAGGCGCGGCGGCAGGTCGAACGCGCGACGAACGCCCGTGCGGACATCCTCGGCCGGATCAGCCACGAAGTCCGCATGCCACTGAGCGCCATTATCGGCTTTGCCGACGTGATGATCGATGAGCGCTTCGGCGCACTCGGCAACGAACGCTATGTCGAATACATGAAGGACATCCGCGCCTCTGGACAGCGCGTGATGGCGATCATCGACGATCTGCTCGACCTGTCGCGTATCGAAACCGGCAAGATGGACCTGTCGTTCGCGAGCCAGGACCTCAACAGCATGGTCGAGCAATGCGTCGCGGTGATGCAGCCGCAGGCCAACCGCGAACGCATCATTATCCGCACCTCGCTCGCCCACGCACTGCCGACGGTGAAAGCCGACGCCCGCGCGCTGCGCCAGATCGCGCTGAACCTGATCGGCAACTCGATCCATCTGGCCAATGCCGGCGGGCAGGTCATCGTCTCGACCGCAACCACCGATTTCGGCGATATCGTGCTGCGCGTCCGCGACACCGGCCCCGGCCTCAATGACAACGAGATCGCCGCCGCCATGGCGCCGTTCCGCACGACAGGCGCATCGGACCAGACTGCCGATGGTTCGGTTGTGAACCTGTCGCTGACCAAGGCGCTGGTCGAGGCCAACCGCGCGCAATTTCATATCAAGACCGCGCCGCATTCGGGCACGCTGATCGAGGTCGTGTTCTCGCACGCCAGCGCGATCGCCTGACACAATCTGGAATCGCTCTAAACTTGCGCACTCGCGACATAGCGCCGCGTGAATGTACTCGCCCCCTGCGCTACAGAACCGGCACGATGCGCTGCGTTCTACGCCGCGCCCATTACCGAAGCCGCCGGAGCGTTCCATGTCACGAACCCGCATTCTCGCCGCAGCAGCCGCCGCCGCATCCGCGATGGCTTTGAGCGCCGCCGCATTCGCCCAGTCCGGCGAAGTCAACGTCTATACCTATCGCGAGACCAAGCTGGTGCAGCCGCTGTTCGAGGCCTTCACCAAGGACACCGGCATCAAGGTCAATGTCGTCTCGGCAAGCTCCGGTCTTGAGCAGCGGATGAAAGCGGAAGGCGCCAACAGCCCGGCCGACGTGTTGCTGACGGTGGACGTCGGCCGCATCGCCGAAGCGGTGGAGGCCGGTGTGACCCAGCCGATCAAGTCCGCGGCGCTCGACAAGATCGTGCCGGTGCAATACCGCGATCCCGACGGCCACTGGGCCGGCATCTCGGTACGCGCACGCGTGATCTACGCCTCGAAGGACCGCGTCAAGCAGGACGCCATCACCTATGAGGAGCTTGCCGACCCGAAGTGGAAGGGCAGGATATGCATCCGCTCCGGCCAGCACATCTACAACAACGCGCTGTTCGCGGCCTATGTCGCGCACCACGGCGAAACCAAAGCCGAGGAATGGCTGCGCGGCGTGAAGGCCAATCTGGCGCAGAAGCCATCCGGCGGCGACCGCGAGACCGCGCGCGACGTCGCGGCGGGCAAGTGCGACATCGGTATCGGCAACACCTATTACTGGGCGCTGATGATGAACAACGATCCCGACAAGAAGCCGTGGGCGGAAGCCACCAAGGTGATCCTGCCGACCTTCGCCGGCGGCGGCACCCATGTGAACCTGTCCGGCGTGCTGCTGGCGAAGAATGCGCCGAACCGCGCCAACGCCATCAAGCTGATCGAGTGGCTGGCGGGTGAGAAGGCGCAGCACCTCTATGCCGACACCAACTATGAGTACCCGGTTCGCGCCGGTGTCGCTGTGAATCCAACCATCGCCGGTTACGGCAAACTCAATCCCGACACACTACCGATCGCGAAGATTGCGGCCAGCCGCAAGGCAGCCTCGACGCTGGTCGACAAGGTCGGGTTCGATAATTGACATCGAGATCACCCCACCCGGCTGACCTGCGGTCAGCCACCCTCCCCATTCAGGGGAGGGATAAGCAAGCACCACCAGCCGCGGAACTTCTTCTCCCTCCCCCTTGTGGGGAGGGTCGATGCGCAGCATCGGGGTGGGGGTCTACATATCGCGGCGTCACGGCATGACCACCACACGCATCGTAGAACCGGCCGTCTCGGCACTGGCGGTCTTCACCGCGGCGCTTGTCGCGCTGCCTGTACTCACGATTGTCGTGATTGCGGCGCAGCCCGCGCCCGGTCTCTGGTCGCATCTGATCGACTACGTGCTGCCGCTGGCCTTGTGGGACACCGCGTTACTGCTGTTCGGTGTCGGGCTGATCGCACTTGGCGCAGGTGCCGGCAGCGCGTGGCTGGTATCGTCGCATGAATTTCCCGGACGCGGACTGCTGCTCTGGCTGCTGCCGCTGCCGCTGGCGATCCCGACCTACATCGCGGCTTACGTCTATGTCGATCTGTTCGAACCGCTCGGCCTCATCCATCGCACGCTGACTGTGTGGCTTCCGCCGCGCGACGCGCTGGCGCTGTTGCCCAACCTGCGCTCCCTGCCGGGCGCGATCTTCATCATCGGGATTGTGCTGTATCCGTATGTCTATCTCTCCGCGCGCGCGACCTTGCAGTTGCAGAGCGCGGAATTCGCGGAAGCCGCGCGAACGCTCGGCGCGGGACGCTGGGATGTATTCCGCCGTATCTCGCTGCCGATGGCACGCCCGGCAATCGCCGTCGGCCTCGCCCTCGTGGCGCTGGAAACGCTGAACGACATCGGCGCCAGCGAATATCTCGGGGTGCGCACGCTCACCGTTTCGATTTTCACGACCTGGCTCAACCGCGGCAGCCTCGCGGGCGCGGCGCAACTGTCATGCCTCGTGCTGGTGATTGTCGGCGGACTGATCGCGCTGGAGCGCTATGGCCGCCGCAATGCGGTCACCGAATTTTCGTCCGAGAGTCCGCGGCTGACGCCGCGCACACCGTTCCGTGGACTTAAGGGCTGGCTGGCCTTCGCCGCGTGCGCCCTGCCGGCGCTGCTCGGCTTCGTCGTGCCGCTGCTGTTTCTGTTGCAGCAGAGCATCCATCGGTCGTTGGTCACGATGGACACGTCAATCTGGCGCGATGCCGTCAACTCAGTGATCTTCGCGGCGCTCGCGACGCTGGTGGCACTCGGTCTCGGGCTGGCGACGATCCTTGCCATGCGCTGGCGCCCTGGCTCCTGGCGCATGGTCTCGGCCAATATCGCACAGACAGGTTACGCCCTGCCGGGATTGGTGCTGGCGCTCGGCCTGCTGGCGCCGGTGCTGGCGGTCGACAACGCCCTGAATACATTTGCCGCGTGGCTCGGGCTATCGCTGCCCGGCCTTGTGCTGATGGGCTCCGGCGCAGCCGTGATCACCGCCTATGTCATTCGCTTTCTCGCGGTGCCGACCGGATTTCTGCGCGCCGGCTTCGAGCGCATCCCGTTCGACTACGACGACAGCGCGCGCAGCGCCGGCGCGGGGCAGATCACCGCCATGCGGCGGATTCACCTGCCGCTGCTGCGCCCCGCACTGCTCGGCGCCGCGATCGTGGTGTTCGTCGATTGCCTGAAGGAATTGCCGGCGACGCTGCTGCTGCGTCCGCTCAACGTCGAGACGCTGGCGACCTCGATCTATCAGTATGCCAGCCGCGGCAGCTTCGAGGACGGCGCTCTCGCCGCGCTTCTGATCGTCGCGGCGAGCATCGGCCCGGTGGCGTGGCTAACCCGGTTCTCGGATATTCCGCAGGGACCGGCCTAGATATCGGTCGAAGCAGCCCGAGCCTCGTTCCGCGATATCGAAAAGATATCCCACACCGCGATGAACATGGCGGCGATGACCGGGCCGATGACGAAGCCGTTGAGCCCGAAGGCTTCGATGCCGCCCAGCGTCGAGATCAAGACCACATAGTCCGGCAGCTTGGTGTCCTTGCCCACCAGCATCGGGCGCAGCAGGTTGTCGACGAGACCGATGACCAGAAAGCCGTAGGCGATCAGGATCGCGCCATGAAGAAACGATCCGGTGGCCAGCAGGTAAAGCGCGACCGGCATCCAGACCAGCCCGGCGCCAACGGCCGGCAGCAACGACAGGAACGCCATCAGCACCGCCCATAGCAACGCCGCATTGATGCCGAGTATCCAGAAGATCAGGCCGCCGAGCGCGCCCTGCGCCATGGCGACCAGAACGCTCCCCTTCACCGTGGCCCGGATTACGACGGTGAATTTCTCCAGCAATGCATCGCGCAGCTCGGCGCGCAGCGGAATGGCGTCCTTGACGCGCCGCGACAGCGCGCTGCCGTCGCGGAACAGAAAGAACAGCAGGTAAAGCATGATGGCGACGTTGACGACGAATTCGAGCGTGCTCTGACCGATGTTCAAGGCCTGGGCGGCGATCTGCTGGCTGCCCTTGAGCAGCCCGGCTGAGATTTTCTCCTGCATCCCGCCCAGGCTGGCGACACCAAAGCGATCGAGCACGCTGGTGATCCATTGCGGCAGCGCGTCGAGGATCTGCTGAAACAGCTTGACGAAGTTGAGTTCGCCGGACTGCACCTTCGCGAACACCGCCGCGGCCTGCTGGGTCAGCGATGCGGCGATCATGATCAGCGGCAGGATCACGATCATGACGACCAGCACGATCATCGCGACCGCCGCCAGCGTGGGCCGCTGCGGAAACCGCCGCAGCAGCCGCCGGTACAGCGGCGAGAACATGATCGCGATCACGACTCCCCACAGAATCGCCCCGTAGAACGAGGTGAGAATCCAGCCAAAGGCCAGCGACACCACAACGATCAGGATCAGGAAGGCCTTGTCTTCAATACTACCGCGCATCTGGTTGTCCCCGGTCGATCCGACACGGCCATGTTCGGGACAAAATGCAAAAGGTCAATGCGGCGAAGAAAAAGGCGCGCCACCGCGCGCCTTTTTCTTCTTGGGAAAGCCGAAGTGAGTCCGGCAAACGCCCTTAAGCGTTCTTCAGCGCGACGCGGAAGTTGGCTTCGGTCTTGGCCTTTACCTCGTCCAGCGTGACCCCGTCGGCGAGTTCGATCAGCGCCATGCCGTCGTTGCCGTGCTTGTCGATGGTGAACACCGCCAGATCCGTGACAACCATGTCCACCACCCGCTCGCCGGTCAGCGGCAGGTTGCAGCGATGCAGCAGCTTGGCGCCGTCCTTGGCGGAATGCTCCATCACGACGACGACGCGCTTGACGCCCGCGACGAGATCCATCGCGCCGCCCATGCCCTTCACCATCTTGCCGGGAATCATCCAGTTGGCGAGATCGCCGTTCTCGGCAACCTGCATCGCGCCGAGGATCGACAGATCGATATGGCCGCCGCGCACCATCGCGAACGAATCCGCACTGGAGAAATAGCTGGTGTCCGGCAGTTCGGTCACCGTCTGCTTGCCGGCATTGATGAGGTCGGGATCTTCCTCGCCCTCATACGGGAACGGGCCCATGCCGAGCATGCCGTTCTCGCTCTGCAGGGACACATCGACGCCTGCAGGAATGTAGTTGGAGACCAGCGTCGGAATGCCGATGCCGAGATTGACGTAATAACCGTCGCGCAGTTCCTTCGCGGCGCGCGCTGCCATCTGTTCACGGGTCCAGGCCATGGAACTCTCCTTTGGAAATCAGTTAGGCGCGCTTGCGCAGGGTGCGCTGTTCGATCCGCTTCAACGCGGGATCCACGGCGATGATGCGCTGGACGAAAATGCCCGGTGTGTGAATGTGATCGGGATCGATCTCGCCCGCAGGCACCAGATGCTCGACTTCCGCGATGGTGACCTTCGCAGCGGTCGCCATCATCGGGTTAAAGTTGCGCGCGGTCTTGCGGTACACGAGGTTGCCCGCGGTGTCGCCCTTCCAGGCGTGAACGATGGCGAGATCGGCGACAAGGCCGGTCTCCATGATGTACTTCTCGCCGTTGAATTCCTTCACTTCCTTGCCTTCGGCGATCAGGGTGCCGACGCCGGTCTTGGTGTAGAAGCCCGGAATGCCCGCGCCGCCGGCGCGAATGCGCTCCGCCAGTGTGCCCTGCGGATTGAACTCGAGCTCGAGCTCGCCCGCGAGGTATTGCTGCGCGAACAGCTTGTTCTCGCCGACATAGGACGAGATCATCTTCCTGATCTGGCGGGTTTCCAGCAGGCGGCTGAGGCCGATGCCGTCCACGCCCGCATTGTTCGAGACCACCGTCAGGTTCTTGACGCCGGTTTCGCGCAACGCGTCGGACAGGGTCTCGGCGATACCGCAGAGGCCGAAACCGCCGGACATGATCATCATGCCGTCTTTGACAACGCCATCGAGCGCGGATTTCGCGTCGGGGTAAACCTTGTTCATGGGGGTGCAACCTGATGGAGGGAAATAGGCGGGCCAACCGCTTTGCCGGGCGATTATTAGGCGGAATCTTCGCGGCGCGTCAATCGCGGCGCGGCGTCCCGCTCTGCCGGCTTCGCAGCCGCCCCGCCTCGAGCGCCGCGTCGTCCGAACACCTTTGAATACCTTTGGTTTTGAGGCGCGATTGCAGGGTTTAAGGCTTCGGATGGCCTTGAAAGCGTCAAGAAAAACAATCAAGTTGCGGTTGCCCGGCGCAGAGAAGCCCGCCGATGCGCCACAGCAACCTTACCGGATGAACTCATTGACGATGGCCCAAGGGATAAAGCGCCTCGGGATGCCGGTTGCGGCATTTCTCGCTGCCGCGCTGATCGGCCTGATCGCCATTTCCTGGATGATCGACCAGAACGCCGTGCGGCTGTCGGTCGAGAAGCAAATTCGCGCGGCCACCGGGCTCGACCTGATGGTCAACGGCGACGTGCGGGTCTCGGTTTTCCCCGGCAGTTCCATCACCTTGCGGCAGGTCGGATTGAAAGGCGCGAGTTCACGCGGCATCGCCGATGAGCCGCTGACCGTCGATGAACTGACCGCCAACCTGCGCCTGCTGCCGCTGCTGATGCGGCGCTATGAAATCGCCGACGTGACGCTGCAAAATCCGCGGATCAACGTGAAGCGCACCGCTGACGGCCGCAGCAACTGGACGGCCATCGCCGAAACGCTGGCGCGGACCGTGAAGCCCGGCATCGACAGCCCGGTGTCGTTCTCCGAAATCCGCATCAAGGACGGCGTCCTCGCCTATCAGAACGATGCCCGCGACATCGCCGAGACCGTCAACGGGATCGACCTGTCGCTGGCGTGGCCGTCGATCTCGCGCTCCTTTGCCGCCACCGGCCAGTTCAACTGGCGGGGCGAACTGGTCGACGGCAGCCTCAGCATCAACGACTTCATCGCTGCGCTGTCCGGCGACCGTTCCGGCATCAAGGTCCGGGTCGCAAGCGCGCCGCTCAAGTTCGCTTTCGACGGCGCGATTGCCAATCGCACCAGTCTCCTGATGGAAGGCACGCTGAGCGCCGACAGCCCGTCGCTGCGCAATGCCATGCGCTGGGCGGGACAGGCTCCCCCCGGCACCGGCGGACTGGGACGCCTCTCGCTCAAGGCCCGCACCAATGTGGTGGGCGAATCCATCGCGCTGACCAACGTCAATCTCGAACTCGACGGCAACACCGCCGAGGGCGTCATCACCTACAGCAACAACGACCGCCAGACCGTGCAGGCGACCCTCGCCGCCGACGCGCTCGACTTTTCGCCTTACATCGAGACCATCCGCCTGCTCGCCAGCGGCGCCCGCGACTGGAATCGGCAACTGTTCGACCTGCGCGGTCTCTCCGCCACCGATCTCGACATGCGCCTGTCGGCCGCGAAGGTCACCATCGGCACCTCCAGGCTCGGCCGCACCGCGCTCGGGGCCAATCTGCGCAACGGCACGCTGGCGCTGAGCATCGGCGAAGCGCAGATTTACGGCGGCATTCTCAAGGGCTCATTCGGAATTGCGCGGACCGATACCGATGCGAACGTCAAAGCCCAGTTCCAGTTCACCGATGTCGATCTGGCGAGTTGCGTTCAGGAACTGTTCGGCGTCAACCGGCTGACGGGGCGCGGCAATCTCAACTTCGCGCTGGAAGCCAGGGGCGCCAGCCCGTTTGCGCTGGCGCAGTCGCTTGACGGCACCGCTACATTGACGGGGCACAATGGCGCGATCAGCGGGCTCAATGTCGAGCAACTGCTGAAACGCCTTGAGCGCCGCCCGTTGTCGGGCGCCGGCAATTTCCGCAGCGGCTCGACGGCATTCGAATCGCTGAACATCGCCATCCGCTTCAATGACGGTGTTGCCACCGCGGAGGATGCGCGGATCGAAGGCCCCACCACGCGCGTCCTGCTCACCGGCACGGCCTCGGTGCCGTCGCGCGAATACGACCTGAAGGGCGTTGCCAGCCTTGTGGTCGCGAGCGACGTGCCGCCGGCGTTTCAATTGCCGTTCGTGGTGCAGGGCCCGTGGGACGATCCGCTGGTCTTCCCGGATTCGGAATCGCTGATCCGTCGTTCGCCGGCCTCCGCGCCGCTGCTGGATTCGCTGAAGGACCGCAGGACGCGCGACGCGGTGAAATCCGTGATCGATCGCTTCACCGGCGGCAGGAAAACCCCCGCTGAGCCGGTGGCGCAGCCCCAGGCCGCGGCCCCGCAACCAAGCGCCCCCGCTGCCGTCGTCTTGCCGGTGCCGGTGCTGCCTGCGCCGATTCCTCCCGCCACCGAAGCACCTGCTCCGGCGACCGATACGCCGCAGTCCGCACCGCCAACGGACAATCCGGCGCCTGTTTCTCCGCCGGCGGCCGCGGAAACCCAGACGGAAAAAGCGAACTAGAGCGGCGCGGCGCTTTCGCCCTGCTCGCTCGACAGTTTCGACGCCAGCGACGCCGCGACGATCACCAGCGCGACCGCCGCGATCACCAGCGCGCAGATGGCGTTGATCTCCGGCTTCACGCCGAGCCGCACTTCCGAATAGATCCGGATCGGCAGCGTCGCCGATCCCGGCCCGGTGGTGAAACTCGCGATCACCAGATCGTCCAGCGACAGCGTGAACGCCAGCATCCAGCCCGCCGCGATCGACGGCAGCATCAGCGGCAGCGTCACGGCGACGAAGGCCTGCACCGGCGAGCAGCCGAGATCCATCGCGGCTTCCTCAAGACTGCGATCCAGCGTACCCAGCCGCGACTGCACCACCACCGTCACGAAGCACATGGTCAGCGTGGTGTGCGCAATGGTGACAGTCCAGAATCCGCGCCCCGCATCGATGGCCACGAACAGCAGCAGCAGCGACAGCCCGGTAATGACTTCGGGCATCACCAGCGGCGCGTAAAGCATTCCGGAAAACAGTGTGCGTCCCTTGAAGCGCTCGCCCCGCGCCAGCCCCAGCGCCGCCAGTGTACCGAGTAAGGTCGCTGCCGTCGCCGAACAGAATGCCACGCGCAGGCTCATCCACGCCGCCGACAGCATGGCCTCGTCGTTGAAGAATTCGGTATACCAGCGCAGCGACCAGCCGCCCCACACCGTGACGAGACGCGAGGCGTTGAACGAATAGATCACAAGGATCGCGATGGGCAGGTACAGAAACGCCAGCCCCAGCGCGACCGACGTTACATTGAACAGCGAGAGACGAGTCGTGCTCATTGGCGAGACTCGAAAATGCGCGCGCATCTCTTTTCCCTCCCCCCTTGCGGGGGAGGGTTAGGGAGGGGGATCCACAACCAGCGGGGTCTCATGTTAATGCACCTCCACCCCCGCCCCCTCCCCGCAAGGGGGAGGGGTGGAAGCGAACGATCTTACACAGCCGCACAGCCATTAGCGCTGCTCCAGATGGCGGCGTTGCAGCTTCTCGTAGATCAGCAGCGGCACCAGCAACACAACGAGCAGCACCACGGCGATCGCCGACGCCACCGGCCAGTCCTTGTTGGTGAAGAATTCCAGCCACAGCGTCTGGCCGATCATCATGCGGTCGGAGCCCGCCAGCAGATCGGGAATCACGAACTCACCGACAATGGGAATGAAACACAGCAGCATGCCCGCGCCGATACCCGGCAGCGAGAGCGGGAAAGTCACCAGCCAGAAGGCTTTCAGGCGCGAGGCGCCGAGATCGGCGGCGGCTTCCAGCAGCGCATCGTCCATCTTCGACAGCGTCGCGTAGAGCGGCAGGATCATGAACGGAAGATACGAGTAGACGATGCCGAGATACATCGCCGCGTCGGTCGAGAGCCAGACCAGCGGCTTGTCGATGATGCCGAGTGCGAGCAGCGCCTTGTTGAGCAGGCCGTCATGCTGGAGCACGTTGATCCAGGCATAGATGCGGATCAGGAATGAGGTCCAGAACGGGACGATCACCAGCATCATCGCGATGGGCTGCCAGCGCTGCGGCAGCCGCGACATGCCGTAAGCCACCGGATAGCCGATCAGCAGCAGGATCGCGGTGGACATGATCGCGACCACGAGGCTGCGGATATAAGAAAAGATATAGAGATCGTCCGACGTCAGCAGCTTGAAGTTGTCCAGCGACAGCGCCGACAAGCCTGACCTGAACGCATCCCAGCCTGCGGCCAGATCGAACACCGGAACATAGGGCGGCTGCGCGATGGCGGTCTGCGACAGCGCGATCTTCAGCACAAAGCCGAACGGCACCAGAAAGAACAGCACCATCCACAGATACGGCGCGATGGCCGCAAGCCGCGCCGGACGGGTAAAGATGCGCCGCCCGCTCATCGGTCCAGCACCACGACATCGTCAGGAGCGAATGAAACGGTCACCCGCTGCCCGGTTGCGAATCCATCAGCGGCTGCCCGCGTCGCGTTGGCGGCGGCCACGCGGAGCACCGCGCCGCCATCGAGTTTGACCGCGTAGACCGACACACCGCCGAGAAATCCGATGGATGTCAGGTCGCCGCTGAACCTGTTGACGGCGGATTCGCCTTGCACCGCCCTGGATATCCGGATTTTTTCCGGGCGGATCGCAACGCAGACGCTGCTGGTTTCCGATGAAGGTGCATGCGACGCAACAACCGCGCCCGCACCTTGCGTCGCGATGGTGAAGTGCCCGGCCTGGCGCGCGGCCACCTGCCCCTCGATCAGATTGATGTCACCGACGAATCCGGCGATCCAGCGCGAGTTCGGCGCTTCGTACAATTCGCGCGGCGGCGCGACCTGCACCAGCCTGCCCTTGTCCATGACGCCGATGCGGTCGGCGACCGTCATCGCCTCTTCCTGATCGTGGGTAACGATGATGAAGGTCAAACCGAGACGGCGCTGAACCTCCATCAGTTCAGCCTGCGTACCTTCGCGCAGTTTCTTGTCGAGCGCGGCCAGCGGCTCGTCGAGCAGCAGCACCCGCGGACGGCGCGCCAGCGACCGTGCCAGCGCCACACGCTGGCGCTGGCCGCCCGACAGTTGATCGGGGCGACGCTTCTCAAGACCTTCGAGCCGCACCAGCGCCACCATCTCGGCGACGCGCGCGGCAATCTCGTCTTTCGGCAAACCCGCGCGCTTAAGGCCGAACGCAATGTTGCTCTCGACGGTCAGATGCGGAAACAGCGCATAGTTCTGGAACATCATGTTCACAGGCCGCTGATGCGGCAGCACATGCGCGATGTCCGCGCCGTCGAGATAGATCGCACCCGCGTCCGGCGCCTCGAATCCTGCCAGCATGCGCAGCAGCGTGGTCTTGCCGCAGCCGCTCGGACCCAGCAGCGCGAAGAACTCACCTGCCGCGATATCGAGCGACAGATCGTCCACTGCGGTGAATCCGCCAAAGCGTTTCACCACCGACGCGACCCGCAGCAGCGGATTTTTCGCAACGCCCGCCGTCATGCCGCGGCCATGAATTTTTCGAGCGCCTCACGGTCCTGCCGCGACATCGTCAGACCGAGTTTGGAGCGCCGCCACACAATGTCATCGGCAAACCGGGCGAACTCTTCTTTCATCAAATAATGGACCTCCGCGCCGGTGAGGTCATCGCCGAACCCCGGGCCGAGGTCATCCATGCTTTTTGCCGCACCCAGAACCCGCTCGATCCGCGTGCCGTATGACGCGATCAGCCGCCGGGCGTGATGTTCGCTCAGGAATGTCCAGCGCCCGCGCGCAGTGTCCACCTGATCGTCGAACGCATCCCAGGCGAAGTCGCCGCCGGGCAAGGGTTCGTTCGCAGTCCAGGACGGCGGCATCCTGAAAAACGATGCAAGCTGCGTCAGCGCAATCTCCGCGCGCCGGCGCGCCGTTGTCGTCGCGCCTCCGATCATCGTCAGCAGCGGCGCTTTGCCGGACTTCCGGTCCCGCTTCATGATGCCGTCGCGATGACCTGTGGCATTGCAGCCGGCCATCGCATGCACAACATCCGCCGCCTCGATCCGCACACGGAAATAGCGGTTCGCGGCCGCGCACAGATAAGCGATGTCATCCGCGCCAGCCGACGTCACCGCCGGATCGCCGGTGAAACTCCGCTCGGATGTGCCGATCAGCGTGAAATCGCGATGGAAGGGAATGGCATAGACCATGCGGCGGTCGTCGTTCTGGAGCACGTAGACATCGTCGAGATCGAACATCCGCCTCACGACGATCTGGCTGACTTTCGCGAAGCTCGCTTGAACGGCAGGCAAATGCAAGACGGTTTCGGCGACCTGCCGGGTCCACGCCCCGCTCGCATTCACCAGCGCCCGCGCGGTGACGGTTTCGCGCTGGCCGCGGTTGACGACCGCGAGCCGCCAGACCTCGGAGCGTTCGGCCCATACGCAGCGGGCACCGGTCCGGATCGCAGCACCGCGCTCGGCAGCATCGGCCGCGCTCAGAACGACAAGCCGCGATTCGTCGACGGTGCAGTCGGAGTACGCCAGCGCCAGCCCGAGTGACCGCTTCAGCGGATGACCCGCCTCATGGATCGTCAAATCCAGGATTTCGGACCGCGGCAGCGGGCTCCTCGCAGCAAGGCGGCCGTAGACAAAGAGCCCACCGCGCAGGATTGCCGGAGGCCGCTCCTCGGAATGAACCGGAAGCACGAAACGGGTCGGCCGCACCAGATGCGGCGCGGTGCGCAGCGCAATGTCCCGCTCCGCCAGCGCGGCCCGCACGCGCAGCGCATTTCCGCGCTCAAGATCGATGAAATTGCCATGCATCAGATGGGGAGCGGCGGGCGTCGCACCATTGCCGAGGTCGGTCTGCTCGAACAACGCGACCCGCAGACCACGCCCGGCAGCGTCGCGTGCGATGCTCGTGCCGTTGAGGCCGCCCCCGATGATCGCGATGTCGACATCAGCCATGCCGCGATGATCTCCGATGACCATCATCGCGAGTCAAGTCCGAGGATTTAGTGACAGACGTTCGTCAGCCGACCCTGCGCGGAAATTTCGAGACGCCATCGCTGGCAAGGTTCTTGGCGCGGCCGATCCATTCGGCATAGCTATCGATCGGCGCGGGCTTGCCGAGGAAATATCCCTGCACCTGATCGCAGGCCTCGTCCGCGAGGAAGGCAAGCTGCTCCTCGGTCTCGACGCCTTCCGCCACGATGGAGATGTTGAGGCCGTGACCGAGTCCGATCATAGCGCGGATAATGGCCGCGGACTGGGTATTGCGCCCCAGGTTCATCACGAACGCGCGGTCGATCTTGATCTTGTCGAACGGGAATGCCTGCAAATAGGTCAGCGAGGAATAGCCGCTGCCGAAATCGTCCATCGCGATTCGCACGCCGAGCGCCTTCAGCCGCCGCAGCAAAGAGAGCCCGCGGTCGAAATCCTCGATCAGCACACCCTCGGTGATCTCAAGCTCCAGCCGGCCGGGCGCGAGACCGGTCTCGATCAGGATGGAATGGACCAGCCCGACGAGATCGCCATGCATGAACTGCGCCGGTGACAGGTTGACCGAGATTTGCAGGTCCTTCGGCCAGGACGAAGCTTCGCGGCAGGCTTCGCGCAAGATCCACTCGCCCATCTCGACAATCAGGCCGCTTTCTTCCGCGAGCGGAATGAAATCGCCGGGCGGAACGAATCCGCGCACCGGATGGGTCCACCGCGCCAGCGCCTCGAAACCGAGAACATGATCGGCCTTCATCTTGTGGCGCGCGCGGGCCTGCGGCTGATAGTGCAGCGACAATTCGCCGTTTCTGATCGCGGTCGACAGATCCTGATGCAGCGCGCGGCGGTCGCGGAGCTGCTGGTCGAGCTCCATATCGAAGAAATTGATGGAGCCGCGTGCTTTCGTCTTGGCGCGGAACAGCGCCGCGTCGGCGTTGGTGAGCAATGCTTCCGCGTCGCGGCCATTGCGCGGATACACCGAGATTCCGATGGTGAGACCGATGCGGACGGCCCGCCCGTCGAACATGAATTCAGTCTGCATCGCCTGCATCAGGCGCGTGGCGAGCGCCCTGGCGGAATCGGGCTGAAGACCGTCGATGATAAGGCCGAACTCGTCGCCGCTGAGACGCGCAACGACGCCGCCGGAAATGACCGATTCCAGACGCCGCGAAAATTCGATCAGCAACTGGTCGCCGACCTCGTGGCCAAACACATCGTTGATTTCCTTCAGCCGGTCGAGATCGAGCGACAGCACCGCGAATTCCTCGTCGGTGTCCTCGCAGGCGTCGATCATCTGCTCCAGGGCTTGCAGGAATGCCGCCCGGTTCGGCAGTTCAGTCAGTGCATCGTGATAGGCCATATGGGCCATGCGCGACTCGGTCTCGCGCCGGTCGGTAATGTCTTCGTTGGTCTTGATGAGGTATTGCGGCTCACCGGCCTCGTCGAGCACGGTCACGCGCCGGGTCAAGAACAGACGCAGCCCGTTTTCGGTCTGGATCGGATGTTCCTCGGTGACGACGCCCTTCTTGCGGACGGCATCCTCGTCGCGCTTGAGAATGAGCCGCACGTCGGCCGGATTATAGATGTCCTCAAGCGTGGCGCCGATAACATCCTCGCGCCTGCGGGTCAGCGTCGCCTCGGCGGCGCGGTTGGCAAGGACATACTGGCCATCGCTGAGCCGCTTGACGACAACCGCGACCGGAATGTTGTCGACCACCAGTTCCAGGAATTTCTTCGCGCTCTGGACCTCGCGCGACAGGGACCGGCGATCGGTCACGTCCTCGAACAGGGCGACCAGGAATTCGGGCTTGCCCTTCTCGTCACGCGCGATCATGCGGTTGCAGGCCACCAGCCGTCTGCTGCCGCCATGTTCGATGGACAATTCCGTGCGCGTCTGACCGGTTGGCGAAGCAATCGCGTCGCGGTCAGCCTCCGCAACCATCTGCGCCGCTTCCGGCACGTAGACCTTATCCGCGGTGTGACCGATAATCTGATCGCGGGACAGGCCGGAGAATTGCTCGAACGCACGGTTGGCCAGAATATACCTGCCGTCCTCGATGCTTTTCGCCGCGACACAGACCGGAATGTTGTCGATGACCGATTCAAGGAAGTGCGTGGTGGTGGCAAGCTGCCGGGACATCCTGCGCTGCGCGGTGCAATCCTCGTGGGTCGAGACAGTTCCGCCATTCGACAGTTCGCGGTGCTTGATCACGATCGAACGCCCGTCGCGCAACTCGCAGATATACCCTTCCGCGCTTTTGACGTTGCGATAGTACTCGTCGATATCGCCGCACAGCATGCCCCGCGCCGCGCGCAGTTCCGTAAGCTCGCGGCCGGTCATTCCGGGCACGAGATCCGCACGGGAGAACCCATACATTTCCAGATAGCGGTCGTTGCAGAACACAATGCGCTTGCGCGCGTCGACCATGACAATGCCGGTGGTCAGGCTGTTCAGCGCGCTCGACACGAACGCCGCCCGCCTGATATTGGCGTGACGCGCACGCCGCAGCGCGGTCGAGACCCAGAGGATGATCGCGGCAAGGAACGCGGCGACCACGAAGCCGCCCATTGCCACCTGCCACACCAGCGCAGTGTTTGAAATCTCCAGAGCCGTTGCCGAGAACGAACCATCGGGATTGGCGACGATCTGCGCAGCCGCGCTGCCCGGCGCCGAAAAGACGGCGCACAGACATGCCGCGACCCGCACCGGGCTCGCTGTGGTCGCTCGTGCTTGCTTCTGCCAGCCGGTCATTACCATTCCGCGGAATTCTTCGTCCCGCAGTGTCTGGCTGTACCTCTTTGGATCGGGTAAACGCGTAATCGCGGCCGTCCACATTATGACTTAAATGCGGGCAATTGGCCGCTTATGCTTAACCAGGTCCTAACGCGGACAGCGTCGCAATGCGGCGTACTGAACATAGAATGAGCAACGAACGAATCGTTCCGGCAAAGCGAAGCATCCATGGACAAAATTGAGTGTGTTGTTGTCGGCGCCGGCGTTGTCGGGCTCGCCGTTGCACGCAAACTGGCGCGCGTGGGGCTTGAGGTCGTCGTGGTCGAGGCCGCCGGGGACATTGGGACCGGCACCTCGTCGCGCAACAGCGAGGTGATCCACGCCGGGATCTATTATCCGGCGGGCAGCCTGATGGCGCGGATGTGCGTTGCCGGCAAACAGGCGCTCTATGCCTATTGCGACGCTCACGGCGTGCCGTACCGGCGCTGCGGCAAGCTGATCGTGGCGACCGCGGCCAATGAAGACGAGAATTTGGTCTCGATCAAGTCGCACGCCGAAGCCAACGGCGTCGATGATTTGCGCGTGTTGTCTGCTGCCGAGGCGCACGCGCTCGAACCCGCTTTGCGCTGCACCGGCGCATTGCTGTCGCCATCCACCGGCATCGTCGACAGCCATGCCTATATGCTGGCGCTGCGCGGCGAGATCGAGGACGCCGGTGGCGCGCTCGCATTTCACGCGCCGCTCAAGCGCGCGAAAGCCGCAGCTGACGGTTTTGAAGTCGAGATCGGCGGCGATACGCCGATGACGCTTGCGTGCCGCATCCTGATCAACTCGGCCGGGCTCAATGCGCCTGCCATCGCCAGCGCCATCGACGGCATGCCGACCGACCACATCCCCGTGAGCTACTACGCCAAGGGCAACTATTTCAGTTGCAGCACGCGCGCGCCGTTCTCACACCTGATCTATCCGGTGCCGGAGCCCGGCGGCCTCGGTGTACATCTGACCATCGATCTCGGCGGACAGGCGAAATTCGGACCTGACGTCGAATGGGTTGACACGCTCGACTACACCGTCGACCCCTCGCGGGCCGAGCGGTTCTATCCAGCGATCCGCCGTTACTGGCCGACGCTTCCCGATGGCGCCCTGGCCCCGAGCTATTCCGGAATCCGGCCCAAGATCGTGCCGCCCGCCGTGGCGCGGCAGGATTTTATCATCCAAGGCCCGCAGGACCATGGCCTCGCGGGGCTGGTCAACCTGTTCGGGATCGAGTCGCCCGGCCTGACCTCATCCCTCGCCATTGCGGACGACGTGGCTCAACGCGCCGGAGCGGTGTAGTCTCTCAACCGCACGCGCTGCCGCACCTCGCAACGGCAACTGTTGCCGTTACGGGCATCGCGTCGAACTGCTGTGGGATTCGGTAGTGGAAAAGTCAGTGAACCGTTGCGAGCTTGATACGCTCGATTTGGTCCTTGAGCACCAGCTTGCGGCGCTTGAGTTCGATAATCTGGAGGTCGTCGGTGGAAAGATGCTGGAGAGCATCGTGCAATTCGTTTTCCAGAACTTCGTGTTTACGTTCCAGTTCAACGAGATGCGCCTGAATCGCCATAGAAGTCTCCTTTGTGAGTGGACCTCAGATCGGATCTGGACGGCCAAGTCTACATGACCGGAGCGGTCTGTCGACAGCGGAGTCAAAACAACCGTTCAAAATTTCCATACACAAAGGAAACGAATTGTGAGGGAACCCGCCCCGCTATACCGTCGCTGGTACGCCACTGGAGTTGGTAACGATTTTCTGCGATGACGGTCATGCGGAAGCGTTCTGAGACACTTAGCTGAAAGTCTGGGCGAATTCAGTCAAACGACGGTTATGGTAGATCAGGACAACAACGAATACGCGCTTGAACTGGCGCAATTGCAGCAGGAGCATCGCGACCTGGATGCTGCCATCGAGGCGCTGCATCAGTCGCCCGCGCCGGACCTGCTCAGATTGCAGCGTTTGAAAAAGCGCAAGCTACAGTTGCGCGACCGGATTTCATTCATCGAAGACCAGATCACGCCTGACATCATCGCCTGATTTGCGTCGTGACGCCGCAGCATGATTTCAGAAAGCTGCCTGCGCGCGGCCTCCTCGCCGCAATGCCTTTCGCGCATACATCGCGCGGTCCGCCGCCTCCATCACATCCGCGGCACTATCCGCGGCGCCGATCAGCGCAACGCCCGCGGATGCGCCCGCGACCACGGGCGCACCCTTGAAGACAAATGTGAGCTGATCGATGGCCTGTTCAAGTGCCGCCGCCTTCGCCAGCGCATCGGCCTGCGTCAAATTCCAGAGCAGCAATCCGAATTCGTCACCACCGAGCCGGCCCACCACATCCGACGAGCGAACGTGGCGCATCAGGACCGCGACCACGCCCTTGAGCACGATATCGCCGGCCGCGTGACCGAAGGTGTCGTTGATCGGCTTGAGGCGATCGACATCGAGTACGATCAGCGCGCCGCTCGCCTTGTAGCGCCGGATGTAGGCGATCGAGCGGTCAAGCTCGCGCTCGAAGCCGCGGCGGTTGTAGATGTTCAGCAGGAAGTCGGTATCGGCCCAGGCCTGAAGTTCGTCGATCCGGGCCTCGGCGGCGGCGAGTTCCGCCTTCAGGGCCGCAACCTGCCGCCGGGCTTTGGCCTGTGGATCGGCCGGCAGCTTGCGCCTGGGTTTGGCGGATACCTTGCTGCGGGGCATCGCTGGGCGCTTCGACACCTTCTTCGCCGCAGGGCGCCGCGTTGCCGCTTTTCTGCCCGGTTTCTTCAATTTACCGCCCCGCCATTGACCATGAAAGGATAACGGATTCGCACCGGCGTCGCATTAGCTTGCCTCGCAGGGGCGCAACCCTATAATCCGCCCTCTTTTTCCGGCCTTTTTGAAGATTCCAGATGACCACCCCCGTTGCCATTATCATGGGAAGCCAGTCCGACTGGGAGACCATGCGCCATGCCGCAGAGACCCTGACCGCGCTCGGCGTCGCGCACGAGGCGCGCATCGTCTCGGCGCACCGCACCCCCGAGCGGCTCTACAGCTTCGCCGGGGGGGCCAAGGCGGCGGGGTTCCAGGTCATCATCGCAGGCGCCGGAGGTGCCGCGCATCTGCCCGGCATGGCGGCCGCCCTGACGGAACTTCCGGTGTTCGGCGTGCCGGTGGAATCCAAGGCGCTGTCGGGCGTGGATTCGCTGTACTCCATTGTGCAAATGCCCGCCGGAATCCCGGTCGGCACCTTGGCGATCGGAAAGTCGGGCGCTATCAATGCCGCCCTGCTCGCCGCAAGTGTGCTGGCGCTCAACGATGCCGGCCTTGCAACCCGGCTTGCGACATGGCGCAAGCAACAGACCGAGGCCGTGAGCGAGCGCCCAGAGGAAGAAAACCAGTGATCCGGTTCTGACATTCGTACCCCATCTTCGCGGGCACAATACGAATGTCAGAACCAAAGGATCACTGGAATTATAATTTGTTAGTGTCCTTTCGTATCCGGCGTTCGCTCGGAAGGCGCTGCAGAGTGAAGCGAACGTCGGATACGGGACACTAAGTGACATCTTCAGGTCGGGTGACGCTGAAACCAGGCGACACCATCGGAATTCTCGGCGGCGGACAATTGGGCCGGATGCTCGCGCTCGCTGCCGCACGCCTCGGCCTCAAGGCGCAGGTGTTTTCGCCGGACCCGGATTCGCCGGCCTTCGACGTGGTGCAGAATGCGACCTGCGCGGAGTATGCCGATGTCGAGGCGCTTGAACTGTTCGCATCCGACGTCGCCGTCATCACCTACGAATTCGAGAACATTCCCTCCTCGACCGCGATGATCCTGTCGGCCCGCCGCCCGGTGCTGCCGGATCCGAAGGTGCTGGAAACCGTGCAGGACCGGCTCGCGGAAAAGAATTTCGTGAGCAAGCTCGGCATCGCCACCGCGCGCTATGCCGATGTCTCCTCCGCACAGGAATTGAAAACCGCCATCGGCCAGATCGGGCTGCCTGCCGTACTCAAGACCCGGCGCTTCGGTTACGACGGCAAGGGCCAGGTCGTGGTCCGCGAGGGCGACAATCCGGAAACGGTGTGGGCCGATCTTGAAACGCGATCCGCGATCCTCGAGGCCTTCGTGCCGTTCGAGCGCGAGATTTCCGTGGTCGCGGCGCGCAGCGCCAATGGTGAAGTGGTCTGCTACGACGTCACCGAAAACGAGCATCGCGACCACATCCTGAAGTATTCCTACGCACCGGCGCGCATCTCCGGCGAGCTCGCGGCGCAGGCCCGCGCGATTGCCGAGAAGATCGCGACGGCGCTGGACTATGTCGGTGTGCTGGCGGTGGAACTGTTCGTGGTGCCCGGCAAGGACGGGCCGAGCCTGCTGGTCAACGAGATCGCACCGCGGGTGCATAATTCCGGCCACTGGACGCTCGACGGCGCGTCGGTGTCGCAGTTCGAGCAGCATATCCGCGCCATCGCCGGCTGGCCGCTGGCGCATCCGGTCCGGCATGGCGATGTCACCATGACCAACCTGATCGGCGACGACATTCTCGACTACGGCAAGTGGCTGGGCGTCCCCGGCGCCACGGTGCATCTGTACGGCAAGGGCGCATCCCGCCCCGGCCGCAAGATGGGCCATGTGACCGAAGTCAAACCTTCCCAGAAATAAAAAGGGCTGCCGCGATCGTTCGCGGCAGCCTTGATCCGGAAATCAAGCGTCACTTGCCCGCGACGATTCCTTCCGGCTCGCCGCTCAGCCAGCGATAGACCACGCCGCCGATGACGCCGCCGATCAGCGGTGCGACCCAGAACAGCCAGAGCTGCTGAATCGCCCAGCCGCCGACGAACAGAGCGGGACCGGTGCTGCGCGCCGGGTTCACCGAGGTATTGGTCACGGGGATGCTGACGAGATGGATCATCACCAGCGCAAGGCCGATGGCCAGCGGCGCGAAACCGGCCGGCGCCTTGCCATGAGTCGCGCCCATGATGATGAACAGAAACATGGCCGTCATCGCCACTTCAGAGACGAAACAGGCCAGCAGGCTGTATTTGCCCGGCGAATGGTCCGCGTAGCCATTGGAGGCGAAGCCGCCCGCGAGGTCAAAACCGGCCTTGCCGCTGGCGATCACGTAAAGCAGCGCGGCGCCCAGAATCGCGCCGACCACCTGTGCAACGATGTACGGAATGACCTGCCCGCCGGGAAAGCGGCCGCCCGCGGCAAGCCCGACCGTCACGGCAGGATTGAGGTGGCAGCCGGACACATGACCGATGGCGAATGCCATGGTGACAACGCTCAAACCGAAGGCAAAAGAGACCCCGAGCAGGCCGATACCGACCTGTGGAAAGGCGGCCGCAAGGACGGCACTGCCGCAGCCCGCAAATGTCAGCCAGAACGTGCCGATCACCTCGGCGGCGTATTTCTTCGCATTCATGTCACGTCTCCCCTGAATCGCGGTGTTGAATCACCTCAATGGCGGGAACCGTAGAAATGGGAGTCTTAAGCCTTCCTGAATTCCCCCGAATCGCGGGCCCGGCGCGTTTAATTTGCCCCGGAATCATGACTTTCAGACCCCTGAAAATGGCCATCCACAGGTGGACATTCCCGGTTTGATCTGGTACATCCGCGCCTTCGATGAGAAGGGCATGGCCTTTAGCCGGTCCTTTGTCGTCTCCAGAATTTCCTGATTGAAACCAAAGAGGATGCCGCGTGCAGGTTCTCGTCCGCGATAACAATGTCGACCAGGCTCTCAAGGCGCTGAAGAAGAAGATGCAGCGCGAGGGCATTTTCCGCGAGATGAAGCTCCGCGGTCATTACGAAAAGCCCTCCGAGAAGAAGGCCCGCGAAAAGGCGGAAGCCGTTCGCCGCGCCCGCAAGCTCGCGCGCAAGAAGTTGCAGCGTGAAGGTCTGCTCCCGATGAAGCCGAAGCCGGTGTTCGGCGCAGGTCCGGGCGGCGACCGTGGCGCAGCCGGCGGCCGTGGCGGCGCTGGCGCACCGCGTGGACCGCGCTAAGCGTTTCGACCATTTTTGAATACGAAAACGCGGGCCTTGCGGCCCGCGTTTTTGTTTGAGTTATGCGCCTCTTCGCCTCTCCCCGTTCACGGGGAGAGGGAGCTATTTTCACACGTTCAGGTTCATCCACACCGCTTTCGGCTCGGTGAAATTCGCGAGAGCCTCAGTGCCGTGTTCACGGCCGAAGCCCGAATCGCCCGCACCGCCCCATGGCAACCGCACGTCGGTGTAGCCATAGGTGTTGATCCAGACAGTGCCGGCCTTCGCTTTCTTGGCGAAACGTTGTGTGCGTCCGATGTCGCGGCTCCACACACCTGCCGCGAGGCTGAACGCCGTGCCGTTGGCGATGCGGATCGCATCGGCCTCGTCCCTGAACCTGATGACGCTGACCACGGGGCCGAAGATTTCTTCCTGCGAAATCCGCATCTCGTGCTTCACATTCGCGAACACGGCCGGGCTGATGTAGTAGCCGCGGTCGCCGACACGCTGGCCGCCGGTCACCAGCGTTGCACCTTCCTTCTGGCCGATGTCGACGTAATCGAGGATCGACTTCATCTGCTTCTCGGAGATCACAGGCCCGAGTGCCGTGGTCTTGTCGGCGGTGTCGCCCATGCGCAGCGCCTCGGCACGCGCCGTGAGACGCGCGACCACTTCGTCATAGACCTTCTCCTGCGCCAGCACGCGCGAGCCCGCCGAACACACCTGCCCGGCATTGAAGAAGATGCCCGCCGCAGCCGCTTTGGTGGCCGCGTCGAGATCGGCATCGTCATAGATCACGTTGGCCGACTTGCCGCCAAGTTCGAGCGACACGCGCTTGAAGTTGCCCGCCGCGCCTTTGAGAATTCCGCGACCGACACCCGGCGAGCCGGTGAAGGTCACCTTGTCCACACCGGGATGATTGACCAGCGCATCGCCGACCACGCGGCCGGGACCCGGCACGATGTTGAGCACGCCGGGCGGGAGACCTGCCTCCAGCGCGAGTTCGCCGAGGCGCAGCGCCGACAGCGACGTCAGCTCAGCAGGCTTCATCACGATGGTGCAGCCGCAGGCCAGCGCAGGCGCCAGCTTCCACATGCCGATCATCAGCGGGAAATTCCACGGCACGATCGCGGCCACGACGCCGACCGGCTCACGCACCGTATAGGTCAGCGCATCGCTGCGGGTTGGGACGGTGTCGCCGTGAATCTTGTCGGCCCAGCCGGCGTAATAGGTCAGCGTATCGATGGCGGCGGGAATATCCTGCCGCAGCACGGCGGCGATCGGCTTGCCGGCGTCGCGGCTTTCCAGTTCGGCCAGTTCAGCGCTGTGCTGCTTCATCAGTTCTGCAAGCCGAAACAGGATGTGGCCGCGCTCGGCGGGCCGCATGGTGCTCCAGACCCCCTCGAAGGCGCGGCGCGCAGCGGCAACGGCGCGCTCGACATCGGCCTCGTTGCCTTCGGAGATGGTCGCGATGACCTGCCCGGTGGCGGGATTAAGGGTGTTGAAGGTCCGCCCCGACACGGACTCGACGTGCTGGCCGTCGATCAGCAGTTGCTTGCGCAGAACGACGGCGGCGTCGCGGGAGGTTTCGTGGGAGTACTCATATGCAATCGACATCATATTCCTCCTGTTATTTTCTCAGCTTCCGCCCCGAAATAACCGGAGTAAATATGATATGGTTTGCCAAAGGCTCGCGATCATATGAAATCCATTTCATAATAAAGGCGTCCCGATGCTTCAGATCGAAATCGAACCCGTCTGGCACTTTCACAAGGAAGGCAGCCCGCAAACCGCCGTGGTCATGCTCGGCGTGCTCAACGAAATCCGCAAAACCGGCAAACTCACCAATGCGGCAAACCACGCCGGCCTGTCCTACCGCCATATCTGGAATCTGGTCGAGCAATGGTCCGCGTTCTTCGGCGTGCCGCTGGTCGAAACCCATCGCGGCAAGGGCACGACGCTGACAGCGTTCGGCGAAAAGCTGGTCTGGGCCGGACAGCGCATGCAGGCCCGGCTCGGTCCGCAGCTCGAGAACCTCGCGCAGGAACTCGTCACCGAGATCAAGCCGTTCCTGCACCAGCGGCCCAGCGTCATCCGCGTTCATGCCAGTCATGGCTTCGCGGTTTCCAAGCTGCGCGAACTGCTCGATCGCGAGCCCGGCATCGGCGTCGACCTGCGCTATGTCAGCAACCAGAACTCATTGGTGTCGCTGGCGCAGGGCGCCTGCGATCTGTCCGGTGTCCACATCCCGCGCGGCGAGTTGCGCGCACAGGCCATCAAGGCCTGCCGGGAGTGGCTCGATCCGCGCGAGGATCGCGTCATCAATTTCGTGACCCGCGAAATGGGCCTGATGGTGAAGTCCGGCAATCCGCTCAAGATCGGATCGTTGCATGACCTCGTCGAGACCAGGGCGCGCTTCGTCAACCGGGATCATGATTCCGGCACACGCACGCTGTTCGATCAGTTACTGGCGCAGCAGGGGATCGATGAAGCAAGGATCAACGGCGCGCAGCAGATGGAGTTCACCCATGCCGCCGTCGCCGCCTACGTGGCGAGCGGCATGGCGGATGCGGCCTTCGGTGTCGAGGCAGCCGCCAAGCAGTTCGGGCTCGATTTCGTCCGTCTGCTGACGGAGGACTATTTCTTCGTTTGCCGCCGCGCGTTTCTCGACACCGAGCCGATCCAGCGCGTGCTCGATGTGATGAAGGGCGAAGCGTTTCACGATGCGATCACGCAGCTTCCCGGCTACGTCGCGGCAAATCCCGGAACGGTCAGCACGGTCAAGGAATTTCTGGATATCGTCGACCCTGCAACCAGGTCGCCCGTTAAGATTAAGCCTTAACCAATTATTAAGTCTGCGCTTGCGCCCGAAAGGCCCCGACCTAGCGTGCATGGGGCTGCTGTTTGCAAACCAGAACGGGTGCGTACCATGGCGTATGGAATGTATGGAGCGCTGATCGCCTCGCTCGGCGTGGTCGCGGTAACCGTTGTTCCGAACGAGGCATTTGCCGATCCGGCAGCCAGGCCTGTTGAAGGCTCTGTTTTGTCGAAGCCGGCTTTCCGTCCGTCAGCCGGCCGGCCGGTGCAACGTCACCGGGGACACAACGCCAGGGCATTCTGGCCGGCGGGCACCGCCGGCTATTTCTACGAGCCGCCGTATGCCGAATCCGGCGTCGATGTGGTGCCGCCTGTGTCAGGCGATGTCCGTTACACTTACACCTACGATGTGCCTTGGGATTGGTCACACCGATATCCACCGGCGGTCGCACCGTCCGACAGGCCTTATGTGCAGGATTGCACCAGGCAGACCGTCAAGGTCCCACGGCGCGAGGGCTCTGAGGAAACCGTCAGCGTGAATATCACACGGTGCTACTAGGAGACTTGCGCAGCATTCGGCACTGAATGAGAGAAGCCGTTGGTTCTCTCATTTCCGGTTGGCCGAAGTACCGATCTAGTTCGGCGATTCAGGCACCACGGCATGAAACACCGACTTCGCGGCCGAGACCACATCTTCCGTCACGGAAGAGAGCCGGCCCTGTTTGGCGCGCAGATCCAGCGGACGCGACGGAATGTCGGCCGGCGGGGTCAACCGCAAGCCATCGTCGGCCCGGATCTCGGACGATCCTGAGATCGGCTCAGGAAATGGCTTTGGTGGCGCGACCGCGGCTTCGCTCGGTCCCGGCGCGACAGTCACCGCAGGCGGCAGCGGCTGCATCGCCGACTGCTGCGGGACGGACGGCGCGTAGACCACACTGTTGACCCTGGCACGCTCCTGCGCTCTCGCCGGCTGCTCCTCGGCACGCGCGGCTTCCGGCGCGCGCGGCTGCTCGGCGCTCTTCTCGGAAGATTTGGCATTGCGCAGCCGCTCGATCGCGGCCCGCGCCAGATCGTTGGCATCACGCCTGTCATCAGGCGCGGCATTGGCCTCGGCCGGCAGCAGCGCAGCGGGAGCTGACTTCGCAACCGGCTTCTCACGCTTCTCGGCAGCAGCTTTCTCGCTGGCGAGTTTCTCGGCAGCAGCTTTCTCGCTGGCGAGTTTCTCGGCGGCAGCCTTGTCGCTGGCAGCTTTCTCGGCGGCAAGTTTTTCGGCGGCTCGCTTCGCGTTCTCCGCCCGATCGGCCGCAGACCGCTCCGCCGCGGCCTTTTCGAGGGCAAGCTTTTCGGCCTTGAGCCGGGCGGCCTCGGCCTTCGCGCTCTCAACTTTCGCGGCCCTGTCGCCGGAGTCGTCAGCTTTCAGCGTTTGGGGGGCAGCATCCTTCAAGGTCCCTGAGGGGGCCGATATCGCAGCCTTCGGCTTGTCCGCATCCGACTTGGCATTGATGTAGTGGGTGACGATGTACGCACCGACCACCGTCGCCACGATCGACGGAACAACCTCTAAAAAGTACTTGGTGAACAGCTTCTTGATCATCGCAACTCCCCGCGCCGTTGGATGCGGGAACTTTAGGGCCGATTGAGGGATCAACTGCGACGGATCGATGGCAATTGGAGAGAAAGGCCGGGTAACGGCTTTGTCAGGAATTTCAGGCGTTACCCGGCGCACGCAGGCTCCGCTATTTCGCCTTCGCGATCCCGGTCACGGTCATCTGCCCGTTAACCCTGTCGGCGTCGAACTTGACCTTGTCGCCGACTTTGACCTGCTTCAGCATCTCCGGGGTCTGGGCCTTGAAAACCATGGTCATCCCCTCGTCCATATCCAGCTTCTTGATCGGCCCATGCCTGAGGGTGATCTTCCCCGCCGCCTCGTCGATTTTCGTGACCGTTCCATCCACGGGCAGCGACTGGGCAAGCGCCTGCGTTCCGCCGGCAAAACCCGACATTGCCGCGAGGCAGGATGCTACAAGAACAAGTTTCCGCATGTTTTTTTTCCTCTGCTTCTCTTTGACCTGAAAGATGATTTCCAAAAATCAAGCGCTGCCCTGGAGGCGAACCTGAGGGCATGCCCGGAACCCGGTTCATTTCACGATGATTGTGCCAGACATGCCGGCTTCCCGGTGACCGGGGATGAGGCAGGAGAAGTCAAACTCCCCGGCCTTGGTGAATTTCCAGAGGATAGCGCCGGTCTTGCCCGGCGCCAGGCGCTTGGCATTGGGATCGTCATGCTCCATGTCCGGATTCTTCATCATCGCGGCCATGTGCTTGAGATTTTCGTCGAGCGTGCCGACGACAATTTCGTGATCGAGTTCGCCGCTGTTGCGAATGGCGAACTTGATCTGTTCGCCCTTGCGGACGTCGATCCGGTTCGGGACGAACACCATTTTCCCGTCCGTTTCACGCATGGTGATCTGAATGGTGCGTCCCGGCTTCCTGGGATCGCCGGGCTCGCCATAGGCGCGGCCATCCCCGTGGGAATGACCAGAGTCGGCTAGCGCCGCGGTGGACAGAGAGAGAGCCGCAAGCGCAGCGATAAGGAGTCGTGGTTGCATGTGGATATCCTTCTCAATGATTATGACGGGGAGATTTTCTGCCGGGCTTCACGACGTCGAACTCGGCAGCTTTCTTCTTCTCCAACGCGGCGGGAGGCTCGCGTTCGACCTTCTTCGGTTCACCCTTCCACTCGAAGGCGACCGTCCCTTCGGGGTGCTTGAACCAGCCCGGATCCTTGTAGTCGCCGGATGCGAGCCCCTCGCGCACCTTGACGACCGAAAACATGCCGCCCATTTCGACCGCGCCGAACTGGCCGAAGCCGGTCATCATCGGCAGCGTATTGTCCGGCAGCGGCATTTCCATCTCGCCCATGTCGGCCATGCCGGCGTTTCCCATCGGCATGTAATCCGGCACCAGTTTGCGCACCGACTTGACGAGATCGCTCTTTTTCATTCCGACGAAATTGCGAAGATCGTGACCCATGGCGTTCATGGTGTGATGCGACTTGTGGCAGTGAATCGCCCAATCGCCGGGCTTGTCGGCGACAAAATCGAAGGCCCGCATCTGACCGACGGCGCAATCGATCGTGACCTCTGGCCAGGCGGCAGCCTCCGGCACCCAGCCGCCATCCGTGCAGGAGACCTTGAAGTCGTATCCATGCATGTGGATCGGGTGGTTTGTCATTGTCAGATTGCCGAACCGGATGCGGACCTTGTCGCCCTTGCCGGCAACGATGTGATCGATGCCGGGAAAGACCCGGCTGTTCCATGTCCACATATTGAAGTCGGTCATCTCCGAGACTTTCGGCAAATAACTGCCGGGATCGATGTCGTAGGCCGCCATCAGAAACACGAAATCCCGGTCCACGCGCCGGAAGGCCGGGTCCTTCGGATGCACCACGAAGAAACCCATCATGCCCATCGCCATCTGGACCATCTCGTCCGCGTGCGGGTGATACATGAAGGTGCCGCTTTTCGTCAGCACGAACTCGTAGACGAAGGTCTTTCCGACTCCGATCGCTGGCTGCGTGAGACCCGTCACACCATCCATGCCGTTCGGCACCAGCATGCCGTGCCAGTGGACGGTGGTATGTTCCGGCAGCTTGTTGGTGACGAAGATGCGGACCTTGTCGCCTTCCACCGCTTCGATGGTGGGGCCCGGCGACTGGCCGTTGTAGCCCCACAGATGCGCGACCATGCCTGGTGCGAACTCGCGTTTCACCGGCTCGGCGACCAGATGGAATTCCTTCCAGTCGCCGTTCATGCGCCAGGGCAGCGTCCAGCCGTTCAGCGTCACCACCGGCTGATAATCCGGCCCGCTGGAAGGAAACAGCGGCGGCTGCATCGTGGTCGCCGTCGAAGTCGCGGCTTCGGGAATGCTGGCGGCCTGAACGCGGCCGCTGACAGCACTGGCGCCTGCCAGCACCGCCGCCGATCCGAGAATTGCTCTGCGAGAAATCATCGTTCGTCCTTTCAATGCTGAGGTGCTTCGGCGGATGCGCCGGGGATCGATCGTGCGGCTTCGCTGCGCCCAAGGACGCCGCCGCCCATCACCGCGGTGTTGAGATTTGTCGTCGCCAGCCAGAAATCCCGCTTCGCCTCGATCGCGGCCGTCGTCGCAGCGATGCGCTGACGCGCCTCCGCCAGCAACGCGAACACGTCGATCAGCATGCCGTTGTAGCGAAGCAAGGTCTCATCCGAGATGATCTTGCGCAGCGGCAGGACTTCGCGCTGGTAGTGGATCGCGATGTCATAGGCTGACCTGTAGCTGCGATAGGCATCGCGCGCCTCCGAACGGACGTTGACCGCCCGCTCCATCAGGCGATTGACCGCGTGCATGTAGGTGGCCTCCGCTTCCCTGACGCGAACTTCGCCGAAATCGAAAATCGGAATCTGGAGTTCGACGTCGAAGCCGCGATCGCGGACTTTCTCTCCGGTTGCTTTCTCGCGGGTCGTCTTTTCCGCGAATCCCGCATCGAGTACATTGATGAAGCGGGTTGCCTGGGTCAGTCCCCACGACTTCGCCAGGGCATCGAGTTCGATCCGGCCGATCTGCAAATCGACGTGACGGCGAACCGCCTCGGCCTCGATCCCCGGCAGCGATTGCGGCCGCGACGGCAGCGCTGGAAGCGCAGCCGTCATCCTGAACGCCAGATCGTCGCCCCACAGTCCCATGGCGCGGATCAGCGATTCCCGTTCACTGGCCGCGCGCTGACGCGTGGTGGCGAGCTGCGCCGTGAGATCGGCGTAGAACACCTGCTCGCGCGCCTGATCCAGCTTGTTCATGCCGCCGGTTTCGCCAAGCCGGGTTGCGAACTTCGCCGCGGTCTCCGCCCCGGACTGGGCCTGCGCAAGAAAGCTCGCAAGCTCACGCGCGGCGACGGCGCGATAGTAGGCCCGCCGCGTATCCGCTGCGACCCTCAGCGTTTCGCTCAGGGCGATGGTTTGCGCTTGCCGGAAGCGGGCCGCCGCGATCTCCGAGCGAACCGGCAACGTCGCCAGCGCCAGGACATTGGCGACGATCTTGCGTTCGACTTCGACCTCGACCGATCCCGCGATCCGCGACAGCGAAATGGCGGGATTCGGCGGCAGGCTGCCTTCCACGGCACGCGCTTCCGCGATGGCGAGTTCATTGTAAGCCGCCTGCAATCCGCGATTGTTGAGCAACGCGATCTGAACAGCCGCGTCCGCAGATAGCGGCTTTGACAACAGCCGCGCCGTTACGTTGCTGGCGGCCGCTGTTTCGTCCGGCGTGCGCAATGCGGCGGCGTCCTTGCCGAGGTCCTGCGAGACCGTGGCGGTGACGATGCCCATGCCGCCATCCGGCGAGAACGATGCACAGCCCGACAGCACAATGGCGCTGCCGGCAACCATCCATCGTCCGGCACGGCGCATGGCGTGATCTATGAAAGTCCTGAAATCCCGAGCTGGCATGTTGCACCTACTCGCTGGATTTCGGCACTGGCGTCACAAGCTCGTTTTGCTTCTGCCAGGCTGAGGGGGTGACGGGTCTCTGGCGCGTGTAGCGCCCGATCGTGGAACTGTAGCCGGCGCGCGGCGTCAGCACCGCGGGATCGGACGGGTCCGGGCCGGATGAGGCCGGAGGCTGTGTGGCGCAGCCTGCAAGCGACAGCAGGGCAACCAGCAGGAGCGGGGTACTGATTCGTCGTGGCACGAGCGCCGCCGCCGCCGAACCAACGGCAGCGAGCCTCGCCGGATTTTGCGCGGGCATCATATCCTCGAATGTCAAACGGCTTCGAAGGCGCGCGGCCGTTCAGCCGCTGCGCCGGCGATCACATCGACAGGAGGACGATTGGAGGACGATAGAGGAGGTCGGGAGCCTCGCCGGAAATTCCGGCGTCGGAAGACGCAACGACCGATGTGTGAATCATCGTTCGGAGTGTCAGCTCGAACAGGCTGGCGGGGAGCGCGCTGACACACATCACGCCGCAGCAGGCCGGCGTGCTAACGCCTTTCATGCCTGTATCGTCGACATTTGCGCCGGCATCGTCAGCTATCGCCATCGCACCATGATCATGACCGTGAGCGGCATGGTCTTGATGGGCCGCATCGTGCTGATGCCCCGAATGCTGGGTCAGCACCACACCCGGCGACACATCCGCCAGGCAATGCAGCGCCGTGGCGCTGTTGCCGAATGCAAATCCGGCGACCGGCATGACAACGCAAAGGGCATACAGCGCGACGAGAATGCGCGCCGCGTTGACCCTTGCTGCTCTGCTCAGCCTTTTCAGCATCCGGAACCGATACCCCATGACGACCGCGCGGACGGCGACGGTTCGGCTTCGAGGATTACCGTCAGAACACGGCGCAGGCAAGGCGCGCCGGGACCGTGATACGCATCAAGGTACCAGCACCAGGAAGATAAACACCGCGAACACCAGGATGTGAACCAGGCCGAACAGGATGTTGGTCCGCCCCGTTCCGAACGTCATCATGCTGACCAGCATGGTCATCGCCAGCAGCACCATGTCGCGCGCGTCGAGACCCAGCACCAGCGGTTTGTCGAGCACATAAGCGGCGACGGCGACCGCCGGAACCGTCAATCCGATGGTGGCGATCGACGATCCAAGCGCCAGATTGATGCTCTTCTGCAAATCATTTTTCCGCGCGGCGGCAAGCGCCGCGATGCTTTCCGGCAGGAGAACGAGAAGCGCCACAACGACGCCCGCGAAGGCCGGCGGCGCACCGATCGCCGCGGCGCCCGCATCGACCACCAGCGAGAATTTTTTGGCGAGCAGCACGACCGCCACCAGCGACACCAGCAGCAAGGCGATGCTCAGGATCAGTTCGCCGCCGGACGCGGAGGCATGATCGGCGGCCTCTTCCTCGCTCTCGATAATGAAGTAATCGCGATGACGAATGGTCTGGGTGTAGAGAAAGACGCTGTACAACACGACGGTGACAACGCTGACAAAGCCAAGCTGCGCTGCGGAATAGACCGGTCCGGGCGAGGACAGCGTGTAGTTCGGCAGGATCAGCGTGATGGTGGCGATCACGATGAGAACGCAGAGATAGACGTTGACGCCTGTGACCTGAAAATCCTGCTCGCGGTAACGCAAACCGCCGGCGAGGATGCAGACACCGACGAGACCGTTGCAGACGATCATCACCACCGCGAACACGGTGTCGCGCGCCAGGGTCGGAACGGACTTGTCGCCGAGCATGATGGTGGCGATCAGCGCGACCTCGATGACGGTGACGGAGAGGGTCAGCAGCAGCGTGCCGTAGGGTTCGCCGATCCTGTGGGCGATCACCTCGGCATGATGCACGGCCGCGAACACGGTACCGAACAGAACGACAAGCAGCACCGCCGCGAAGGCGAAGCCCGCAGGAGAGTGCGTGAAGCCGACGCCGGGAATCATCGTACTCGCGAACAGCAAAACAGCCAGCGCGGGGTAAATCCAGGCTGACCGCGGCATGTGTGGGGGGGCACTCATGCGTGCGATACTAACGGCACAGTAGCCAAAGGCCCAGTCAGCCCGGAGAAAATTTGCACGCGAAAGCGAGATGCCATAACAAAAAGAACTGTCTTTTGGAAGGAAACGAAAACAATGTTCTCTCACGTCATGATCGGGACGAACGATCTCGACAGGGCCAAGGCCTTTTATGACAAGCTGCTGGGCACGCTCGGCGTACCACCGGCCATCGTCGATCGGCATCGCATCTTTTATCGCACCAAGACCGGGACCTTTGCCGTCTCGAAGCCGATCGACGGCAAGCCGGCAACGCACGCGAACGGCGGAACCATTGGATTTGCCGCGGCCTCGCCGGAGGAAGCCCAGGCCTGGCACACGACCGGCATCGAGAACGGCGGCACAACGTGCGAAGATCCGCCGGGCATCCGGGGCATGGGCGACCTCAAGATGTATATCGCCTATTTGCGCGACCCGGACGGCAACAAGCTCTGTGCCATCCATCGCTTGCCCAAAGCATAAAAAGAGGCCGTGCATAGCGCACGACCTCGATTGTTTTCGAGAATTGAAAGCGCCGCCGCCCTACATCGCCTTAACGATGTTCTCGGTCATCTTCTTGGCGTCGCCCAGCAGCATCATCGTGTTGTCACGATAGAACAGCGGGTTGTCGACGCCGGCATAACCGGAAGCCAGCGAGCGCTTGATGAACATCACGGTGCCGGCCTTCCAAACCTGTAACACCGGCATGCCATAGATCGGCGACTTCGGATCTTCTTCCGCCGCCGGGTTGGTCACGTCGTTGGCGCCGATCACGAAGGCGACGTCGGCCTGCGCGAATTCCGAGTTGATGTCCTCAAGCTCGAACACCTCGTCGTAAGGCACGTTGGCTTCGGCCAGCAGCACGTTCATGTGGCCGGGCATGCGGCCCGCGACCGGATGGATGGCGTACTTCACCTCGACGCCTTCCTTTTTCAGCGTGTCGGCCATTTCGCGAAGCGCGTGCTGCGCCTGCGCCACCGCCATGCCGTAACCCGGCACGATGATGACCTTCTGCGCGTTCTTCATGATGAAGGCCGCATCGTCCGCCGAGCCGAGCTTGACCGGCTTCACTTCGCCGGTGCCCGCCGCGGCAGGGCCGCCGCTGTCGCCGCCGAAGCCGCCGAGGATGACCGAGATGAAAGAACGGTTCATCGCATGGCACATGATGTAGGACAGGATCGCACCCGACGAGCCGACCAGCGCGCCGGTGATGATCAGTGCCGAGTTGCCGAGCGTGAAGCCGATGCCCGCCGCCGCCCAGCCCGAATACGAGTTGAGCATCGAGATCACGACCGGCATGTCCGCGCCGCCGATCGGAATGATCAGCAGGGCGCCGAGCACCAGCGCGAGGATCGTGATCATCCAGAAGTCGAACGAGCTCTGCGAAACCACGAGGCCATAGATGAAGAACACCAGCGCCAGCGCCAGCACGATGTTGATGATGTGGCGTGCCGGCAGAATGATCGGCGCGCCGCTCATGCGGCCCGACAGTTTCAGGAACGCGATCACCGAACCGGTGAAAGTGAGAGCGCCGATGGCGACGCCGAGCGACATTTCAACAAGGCTCGATGCATGGATGCTGCCGCGGGCGCCGATGTCGAACGCGGCGGGCGCATAGAACGCGCCGGCTGCGACCAGCACGGCGGCCATGCCGACCAGCGAGTGGAAGGCGGCGACCAGTTCCGGCATCGAGGTCATCGGGACGCGGCGGGCGATCACCGCGCCGATGCCGCCGCCGATGGCGATGCCGAGGATCACGAGGGCCCAGCCGATGGTGCTGGTCGGCGGATGCGCCGCGAGCGTGGTGGCGATGGCGATGGCCATGCCGATCATGCCGAAGAAGTTGCCCTGGCGGGAGGACGCCGGGCTCGACAGACCGCGCAACGAGAGAATGAAAAGGACGCCTGCGACGAGATACAGCAGCGCTGCGAGATTCGCGTTCATGTGCCCTGCCCCGTCACTTCTGCTTTTTCTTGTACATCGCCAGCATGCGCTGGGTGACAAGGAAGCCGCCAAATATGTTGATGCACGCAAAAATCAGCGCCACGAAACCGAACGCGCGTGCCCACAACGGGCCGTCGTCGTTGCCGACCAGCGCAACGCCGGTCGCCAGCAGCGCGCCGACCACGATGACCGACGAAATCGCGTTGGTCACCGACATCAGCGGCGTATGCAGCGCAGGCGTCACCGACCACACCACGAAATAACCAACGAAAACCGCAAGAACGAAAATCGACAACCGGAACACAAACGGGTCGACAGCCTCAATTCCATGCATGTCGGCTCTCCTTATGCTTTCGGCTGAAAATTCGGATGGATGACAGCGCCGTCCCTGGTCAGCGCGGTGGCCTTCACCAGTTCGTCGTCCCACTTCACGGCGAGCGACTTGGCGGCCTTGTCGTAAAGCGTCTCGATGAACGACAGCAGATTGCGCGCATAAAGGCTCGACGCCGATGCCGCGACCTTGCCGGCGAGATTGGTGTAGCCGACGATCTTCACGCCATCGACATCGGCGATCTCGTTGGCCTTCGCGCCTTCGACATTGCCGCCGCGTTCGACCGCGAGATCGACCAGCACGGAGCCCGGCTTCATCGACTTCACCATGTCGGCAGTGACGAGTTTCGGCGCGGGACGGCCCGGGATCAGCGCCGTGGTGATGACGATGTCCTGCTTCTTGATGTGCTCGGCCGTCAGAGCGGCCTGCTTGGCCTGATACTCTTTCGACATTTCCTTGGCGTAGCCGCCGGCGGTCTGCGCGTTCTTGAATTCCTCGTCCTCGACGGCGAGGAACTTGGCGCCCAGCGATTCAACCTGCTCCTTCGTCGCGGGACGCACGTCGGTCGCGGTGACCACGGCGCCGAGGCGGCGCGCGGTGGCGATCGCCTGCAATCCGGCGACACCGACACCCATCACGAACACTTTCGCCGCAGGCACGGTGCCGGCCGCGGTCATCATCATCGGAAACGCACGGCCAAAGGCTTCAGCGGATTCGATCACAGCGCGGTAACCGGCGAGGTTGGCCTGCGAGGACAGCACGTCCATCACCTGTGCGCGGGTGATGCGCGGCATCAGCTCCATCGCGAAGGCCGCGACGCCGGCATCGGCCAGCGCCTTCAGCGCGGCTTCGTTGCCGTAGGGGTCCATGATCGCGATGACCAGCGCGCCCTTCTTGTATTTCGTAACTTCTGAAGCCTCCGGGCGCTTCACCTTGATGACGATGTCGGCGTCCTTGACGGCGTCGGCGCTGACGACAGCCCCCGCGGCCTCATAGTCCCCGTCCAGCAGGCCGGACTTGATGCCCGCGCCCGGCTCGATCGCGACATCGATCCCCAGCGCCTTGAATTTCTTGACCGTGTCGGGCGTCGCCGCAACACGTGGCTCCGCCGCATCGACTTCCTTGGCTATCGCAATTTTCATGACGCCTCCCGCAGCCGTTCGGCCGCGCATGACTTAATCACCGGCCACGCCGCCGGTACAACCATTTTCAATCAGGTGAGAAAGATCGCCATCAGGGCGATGATGGCGATGACGGCAAGCGTGCCGTACTTCGTCATCATGAGAAAACCTTCGTAGGTCTGCTCGTGGGCCGGATAGTCGTTACCGTCCGCCGTGGTGTACGCAACTTCGCTATGGTCAGACATCAATCCCTCCAGCGCCATTCCCAATTGTGACGCGAATTAGCCCAATTGCGAGGCAAGGGCAACTTTCGTCGTAGGCCGATTCCAAGGATTAAACACGTCCGCATGCAAGCCATGCAACGGCCCGGGCGGAAATTTCCGCGATGCGGAACGGGAGGTCCTCCCTTCCCGGCAATTGCCCTGAAAAGAGGCTACCCCATCGCCTCCAGCTCGGCGATCAGGTTCTCGATCACCGACAGCCCGCCGTCCCAGAACTTGGGGTCCTTGGCGTCCAGCCCAAACGGTTGAAGCAGTTCGGAATAATGCTTGGTGCCGCCGGCCGACAGCATCGCGAGGTAGCGATCGGCAAAGCCGTCCGAGGCGTTCTCGTAAACCGCATAAAGCGAGTTCACGAGACAGTCGCCGAACGCATAGGCGTAAACGTAGAACGGCGAATGGATGAAGTGCGGGATGTACATCCAGTACGTCTCGTAGCCGGGCTTGATCTCGATCGCAGGCCCGAGGCTTTCGCCCTGCACGCTGAACCAGATTTCGCCGATGCGCTCGGCGGTGAGTTCGCCGTTGCGGCGCTCGGTGTGGATCGCACGCTCGAACGAGTAGAACGCGATCTGGCGCACCACCGTGTTGATCATGTCCTCGACCTTGCCCGCGAGCAGCGCCTGGCGCTCCTTCGCGCTTTTGGTCTGGGCCAGCAGCCGCTTGAAGGTCAGCATCTCGCCGAACACGCTGGCGGTTTCCGCAAGCGTCAGCGGCGTCGGCGCCATCAGCGCGCCCTGCCTTGCAGCAAGCACCTGATGAACGCCGTGGCCAAGCTCATGCGCGAGCGTCATGACGTCGCGCGGCTTGCCCTGATAATTCATCAGCACATAGGGATGCGCCGACGGCGTGGTCGGATGCGAGAACGCGCCCGGCGCCTTGCCGGGACGCACCGGCGCATCGATCCAGCGATCATCGAAGAAACGCTCCGCGATGCTCGCCATCTGCGGCGAGAAATCGCCGTAGGCTTTCAGGATGGTGCTCTTGGCGTCATTCCATCCGATCTGGCTTTTCGCCGCGAACGGCAGCGGCGCGTTGCGGTCCCAGTAGGGCAGCGTCTTCTTTTTGAACCAGCGCGCCTTCATCCTGTAATAGCGATGCGACAGGCGGGGATATGCGGCGCGCACCGAGGCGACCAGCGCATCGACGACTTCGCGCTCCACCCGGTTCGCCAGATGACGCGAATCCGCGATGTCCTGGAAACCGCGCCAGCGGTCGGAGATTTCCTTGTCCTTGGCGAGTGTGTTGGTGATCAGCGCGAAGGTGCGCTCGTTGGCCTTGAAGGTTTTCGCCAGCGCCTGCGCCGCTGCCTTGCGCTTTTCCGGCGCGCGGTCCTGCAACAGCGTCAGCGTCGGCTCGATGGCGAGTTCCTTGCCCCCAACCTTGAAACGCAGCCCTGCGATGGTCTGGTCGAACTGCCGGTTCCACGCGCCATACGCAGTCTGCGATTTTTCGTGAAACAACTGCTCGACACGATCCTCGAGCTGATACGGCTTGTCCTTGCGCAGATCCTCGATCCACGGCCGGTAGTGGTTGAGCGACGGCACAGCCATCGCGCGCTCGATCATCTCGTCATCGACGCGGTTGAGTTCGAGCGCGAAAAACAGAAGATGCGTCGAGGCCGCCGTAATGCGTTCGGATACGTCGCCATAGAACTTCGAGATCGCCGCATCGACCGTGTTGCCCGCATGCGCAAGCCCGGCATAGGACGCCAGCCGCCCGGCCAGATCGTCGATCGCCTCGTAGCTCCTGATCGCTTCGGCCAGCCACTCCCCGCCGTTCGGCGCCGTGACCTGCTCCGCGATCTTGCCCTTGTAGGCATTCTCGAACGCCACGCAGTCGGCATCGAGCTTGTCCAGGTCGCGTGTCACCTCGGGGGCATCGATCGCCGGATAAAGGTCAGTCAAGTTCCACTCGGGCAGCCTGGTTGCCTTGCCTGACGTGCCAGACGCCGTCCTGGCGGAGGCTTTCGCCTTCAGAGCGGACTTGGCCGCAGATTTCGATTTTGCCGGAGATTTGCGGAGAGCCGAGGTGCGCGAAGCCATATTTCAATCCGTGATGTTCAAGATCGTGCAGGACGCATGACGATTGCAGCAGTTGTGGACAAAGCCAACTCTTAAGAGGTCGTTAATCGGCATCGGCGAGAGTGCCCCGATTCGAGACATGTTGTTGAGATAGTCCAGAGTTGCGGGGAATGCCATGGTTGCGACTGTTCTGATTGCCGACGACGACGCCGTTCAGCGCCGTCTGGTCGAGAACATGGTGCAACGCTGCGGTTACGACGCCGTGACAGTGGACAGCGGCGACGCCGCCCTCGCCCATCTGATCGATCCCGACACGAAACCCGTCGATGCCCTGGTGCTCGATCTCGTGATGCCCGGCCTCGACGGCATGGGCGTGCTGGCCAGGATTCGCGATATCGGCCTCGACCTGCCGGTGATCGTGCAGACCGCCCACGGCGGCATCGACAATGTGGTATCCGCGATGCGGGCCGGGGCGCACGATTTCGTCGTGAAACCCGTCGGCATCGAGCGGCTTCAGATTTCGCTGCGCAACGCGCTCAATGCCAGCGCGCTGAAAGGCGAACTCCAGCGCATCCGGCATCGCCGCGAAGGCAAGCTGACTTTCGCCGACATCGTCACCCGTTCCGAAACGATGAACCACGTCATCGCCATGGGCAAGAAAGCGGCGTCGTCCACGATTCCCGTGCTGATCGAAGGCGAATCCGGCGTCGGCAAGGAACTGATCGCACGCGCCATCCACGGCTCAAGCGAGCGCAGCGCCAAGCCGTTCATCACGGTGAACTGCGGCGCGATCCCGGACAATCTCGTGGAATCGCTGCTGTTCGGCCACGAGAAAGGCGCGTTCACCGGCGCCACCGAGCGTCATGCGGGCAAGTTCGTCGAGGCCAATGGCGGCACGCTGTTTCTCGACGAGATCAGCGAACTGCCGCTGGCGGCGCAGGTGAAATTGCTGCGCGCCTTGCAGCAGGGCGAGGTGGAAGCGGTCGGCGGACGCAAGCCGGTGAAGGTCGATGTCCGTATCGTGTCGGCGACCAACCGCAACCTGCTCAATCAGGTGAAGGCCGGCGCCTTCCGCGAAGACCTGTTCTACCGGTTGCACGTGCTGCCGCTGACAATTCCACCGCTGCGGACGCGCCGCGAGGACATTCCGCATCTGGTCCGGCATTTCATGGCGCGCATCGCGGCCGAGGAGAACCGGCCGGTCACGGGCGTCAGCGGTGAAGCCATGTCGCTGCTCGGACAGATGGCGTGGCCGGGCAACGTCCGTCAGTTGGAAAACGCGGTGTACCGCGCGGTCGTGATGAGCGATGGCGGCCAGCTCGGACCGGATGACTTTCCGCAGACCGGCGGAATACCGCCAGTTTCGCTGAGCGAAGCCGAACCGGTGATTTTGGACAGCCCGCCCTCCTCACCATCGGATATTGTTGCTGGTGCTGAAATACCTATTGCTCCTGCCTCCGCTCCTCAGAAGTTCGCACAGACCTATGGCACCCTGGCCATGCTCGGCGAGGACGGGGAGGTCCGGCCGCTTGAGAATATGGAAGCCGAGTGCATCCGTTTCGCCATCGCCCATTACCGCGGTCAGATGTCCGAGGTCGCGCGGCGGCTGAAGATCGGGCGTTCGACGCTCTACCGGAAACTCGACGAGGCAGCGGCCTCGGGCACGGAACCTGTCGGCCCCGCACGCTAAAGCGCGAATCACGCTCAGGCATGGAACGAACGCACGGCTTTTTCGCTTCTCTCTTTGAACCGTTGCGGACTGGTGACAGACACAGGAAAAGCGCGTGGCAATGCGCGCAAATCGTTGCAAGACATGCCGAATTGAAGTCATTTCGCAGGAGATGACTTCGAGTTGATCTGCGGCGACTGGCCGCTTCAAGCTGGCGCGTGTACCGTTTCGCAGTGTTTTCAATGCGGGATTGCGTAGCAAAGTCCGATCAAGCCGGCGCTTTTGCAACAGGTACTGACGGAAACCATCATGAGCTGTTCCACACAGGAGCAGTGTCGTCCAAGGGGTGCGAGAATGCATGACTTTTCGACCGGCCACCGCAAAGGCCTTACAGGCTTTGACCGGGTCCTGATGGCCGTGGCGGCCACCGTCCTCGCCGTTGCCGCAACCGGCGCCGTCGCTCAATCCGGCCCGGCAAAGAACCCGGCGGATCTTGCCATCGATGCCGCTATCCCGCTTCCCGAGCCCGCCAATGTACCGCCGCCGACCGCGAGCGACTTCAAGCCAGATACCGCGAAGCCTGACACCGCGGCAGGCGCGCCGGCTCCGAAGGAAGAAGCTGCTGCCCCGGCCGCACCTGCTGCGACACCGGTCACAACAGCAACCGTCCCTCCCGCTGCGACTGCCCCAACCGCAACGCCCCCGGCAGCCGCCGCGGCAACGCCAGCCGCCGAACCTGCGAAGGCTGCTCCCGCTGTCGCGGCCGCCGATCAGCCGGCCGCCGACAAGCTGCGCGATCTGATCGCGGCCAAGGGCGCGCGCTACTTCGATCGCAAGAACGAGCGCACCGCCGTCGAGAATTTCTACAAGGACCGCAACTACGCTCCGCTGTGGAGCGAAGCCGGCGCCGCCACCGCGCGGGCCAAGAGCGTGATCGCGCGTCTCAAGGACGCGGGCAGCGAAGGCCTGAACCCCGCCGATTATCCGACGCCGGATTTCGCCGCGGCTTCCGCGCCCGATGCACAGGCCGAGGCCGAACTACGCCTGACCGAAAGCATGCTCGACTACGCGCGCCACGCCCAGAGCGGCCGCATGCACTTCTCGCGCGTCAGCGCGGACATCTCCTATCCCGAGCATCCGGTCGATCCGGTCGAGGTTCTGATCAACGTCTCGACCGCGAAGGACGCCTCGGCGGCGCTCGAGGGCTACAATCCGCAGCACAAGGGCTACAAGGGCCTGAAGGCGAAGCTCGCCGAACTGCGCGGCATCACGGAAGACACCTCCAAGCAGATCGCAGAAGGCGACGCGCTGAAATTCGTCAAGCCGACCAAAAAGAACGCAAACTCCGTCGTGATGGAAGACGAGCGGGTGCCGGCCTTGCGCGCCAAGCTCCACGTCACGGAAAATGCCGACGACAGGCGCTACGATGCAGCGGTTGCGGACGCGGTTCGCAAATTCCAGTCGAACAACGATCTGAAGGCGACCGGCGTACTCGACAACACCACCGTGCGCGCCATCAACGGCCCCAGGAACGACCGCAAGATCGACATCGTGCGCGCCAACATGGAGCGCTGGCGCTGGCTGCCGCGCGAGCTCGGCGCAGCGGCGCTCGGCAACGCCTACGTGATCCTCAACATTCCGGACTACACGCTCAAGCTGATGCACAACGGCAAGCAGGCCTGGACCACGCGCGTTGTGGTCGGCAAGCCGGGCAAGCATGCGACGCCTGAGCTGACAGAGACGATGAAGTTCATCACCGTCAACCCAACGTGGAACGTGCCGCCGTCGATCATCTACAACGAGTATCTGCCCGCGCTGGCACAGGACCCGACGGTGCTCGACCGCATGGGCCTCAAGCTCGCGCGCGCCGCCGACGGCAGCGTGCGCATCTCGCAGCCGCCGGGCGAAGCCAATGCGCTCGGCCGCATCCGCTTCAACTTCCCGAACAAGTTCCTCGTGTATCAGCACGACACGCCGGACAAGCACCTGTTCGCCAAGGAAGAGCGCGCCTTCAGCCACGGCTGCATGCGCGTGCAGAATCCGGATCAGTACGCGGCGAACCTGCTGAGCATCGCGCTGCCGAAGGAAGGCTACACGCCGGAAAAGATCAAAGGCCTGTACGGCCGCAGCGAGCTCAACATCAACTTCCCGACGCCTATCCCGGTCAACATCACCTATCAGACAGCGTTCGTTGACGACGCAGGCAAGCTGGAATTCCGCAAGGACATCTACGGCCGCGACGCCCGGGTGATTTCGCTGCTCAAGGGCAGCGAGGGCAAGGAGATGGAAATGGCCGTCTCCCACGCCCAGCCGAACTATGTCCGGCCGACCAATGTGCGGGTTCCCGGCGACAGCTTCGCCAGCAACAGCGGCATGGGCTTCTTCGAACGCCTGTTCGGGGCGCCGACCCCGCCGCCGGCCCCGGTCCGCCAGCGCCGGGTGGTTCGCTAGGCGGCGGTTTCAGCCCAACCGGGCTGACTTTCCCCGGTTTTCACAGTTCCAGGGCCCCGCCAGTTGCGGGGCCCTTTTTGTTAACCATTGCCCACAAAGCATTCCGCCCCGGATCGGCCTGCCGGCCCTTTTTTGCCATACTCGCAGCGGCATACTTGGCTCTTCACGGGCCTGTGACAGACTTGGGCGAGACTTGATCAAGACTTGGATAGCGTAAGACTTGGGTAACGTAAGACTTGGGATCGCTAAGAACTTGGGATCGCTAAGAACTTGGGCAAACGAAGACTTGGGTAGACCTGACTGAGAAGCCTTGGGCGGGATTGGTAAATATCGATTAACCCTCCTGCCTTAGGACTATGTTCATCCTCTCCCGTTGCGTGGGGTAGCGGGGGATCACCTAACAGACTGATGGCTGACGGGATTCTGAGTGGCGGGCGGTTTTCCACGCAGCATTGGCTTTGAGTGGCTTTCGCGCACTTCGGTGCGCGTCGGCCTCGCCTCGCTGCTGCTGGTCGCGACCAATGCCCGCTCCGTCCACAACGCCACCGCCGACGGCGACACTCGCTCCCTCACCTTACACCACACCCATTCCGGCGAAGACCTCACCGTCACCTTCAAGCGCAACGGCCGCTACGACGAAAGCTCGCTGAAGAAACTCAACCATTTCCTGCGGGACTGGCGCAGCCAGGACTCCACCACGATGGACCGCCGGCTGTTCGACATCGTCTGGGAAGTCTACCGTGACGTCGACGGCAAGCAGCCGGTCCAGATCATCTCCGCCTATCGCTCGCCCGCCACCAACGCCATGCTCCGCCGCCGCTCCTCGGGCGTGGCGCGTCACAGCCAGCACATGCAGGGCCACGCGATGGATTTCTTCATCCCAGGCGTGCCCCTCGAACAAATCCGTTTCGCCGGACTGCGCCTGCAACGCGGCGGCGTCGGCTTCTACCCCACCTCCGGCTCGCCGTTCGTGCATCTCGATGTCGGCAGCATCCGCCACTGGCCGCGCATGACTCACGACCAGCTCGCGCGCGTTTTCCCGGATGGCCGCACCGTGCATGTGCCGACCGACGGCAAGCCGCTGAAGAACTACGAGCTCGCGCTGGCCGACATCCAGCGCCGCGGCAACGGCGAGGATGTCGGCACACCGTCGAAATCGAAAAGTTTCCTGGCTTCGCTGTTCGGCCGCAAGTCGGCGGATGATGAGGAAGAGGTTGGCAACGACGATGTCGCGCGTGGCGGCAAGGTTACGCAGGTGGCGATGGCCGCGGCGGACAAGGCCAAGGATGCTGCACGGAACGCCGCACAGGCCACCGTCACCGCCGCCGAAAAGGTTCTCGAACGCGTGCCCCTGCCGCGTGCGAAACCTGCGGGCGCATCGTCCTATCAGGTGGCATCTGCCGACACGAAGACCGCCGCAACACCCAAGCAGCAGCAACCCGCGCTCAAGCCGGTTCCGGCTGACGAATACGCTCCGCAGTCGCCGATCGACATCATCAATGCGCGCGGCTTCTGGGATAACGAGCCAGCGCCGAAGCCCGCAGCGCAGGCGCAGATCGCCGCCCTCAAGGCCCGCGGCGCGGTGGTCGCTTCCGATCCGCAGTTCACCGCAAGCCTGCCGCAGAATGTGTCGCAGGCACTCGCCTATGCGCCCGCCGATGCTCCGCTCGACCGTGCCCAGATCGTCGCCGCCAGCGCGCCCGTTCCGCGCGGCAGTTCCCGCCTCGCGGCGCTCGCCCCCAATCCGATGTCCGGCGCGGAGATCAGGGGTGGCGATGCAGCGATCGGAAAGACCCGCCAGGGAGCGATCGCGACCTCGGCGCGGATCAAGCAGGCCTCGCAGACCAACGACATCTGGATGCGCGCGATGATCCTCGCACCCAGCGCCAGCACCTCGCTGTCGGTCTCGTCGCTCGGCGATCAGGACATGACCGTGATGCGCGTCCACTTCGTCAAGCCGAACACGGCGGTGGCGATGACATTCTCGGAAGATCCGCAGATGGGCATCGTCTGCGAGAAGTTCACGGGCCCCGCGACTGCGACGCTGTCGACCACGTCGTTCGCGATGCGCACCGCCGCTCTGCGGTGATTTATCCTTTTCAGTTACTTCTCCCTCTCCCCTTGTGGGAGAGGGTGGTTTCGAGCGTCGGCGAGAAACCGGGTGAGGGGTTTGCAAACACGGCAAAGGTCACCCCTCACCCGCTTCGCGGCTACGCCGCTCAGCACCCTCTCCCACAAGGGGAGAGGGAAAGGGTGCCCACTCACCTCACAGCATCCCCAGCGCCTGCATGTACGTTTCCAGGATCGTCTCCTGCTCCTGACGCTCGTCGGCGTCCTGCTTGCGCATGCGGATGATGGTGCGCAGCGCCTTCACGTCGAAACCGTTGCCCTTGGCTTCGCCGTAGACATCCTTGATGTCGTCGCTGATGGCCTTCTTCTCTTCCTCGAGCTTCTCGATGCGCTCGATGATGGCCTTGAGCTGCCCCTTGGCGAAGCTGTGCGCGGTGTCGTCATTGCTTTTCTCAGCAGGCATAGCCATCGGAGATACTCCTGAACTCTGTATGAGGCTTGAAGGGAGCGTGCGCGGCACGTCATTCAAATTTTACACTCAAGAGTGTGGGCAGCCCCGTCAAGGCGGAGCCACGGTCATCCACAGCGACCCACAGGCGAAAGAAAAGCCTGTGGCGATCAGGCCGATTTTTCTTGCGTGTTTCAGTGACCCGTATGGCTCTTCTTCAGTGCCGCCTGCTGCTCTGGTGTCGCGTCGGTCTGATAGGTCGCCTTCCAGATCTCATAGGGCATGCCATAGACCGCCTCGCGGCTGTCATCCTTGCTGAGCATCACGCCCTTCTCGTCAGCGGCATCCTTCAGCCAGTTCGACAGGCAATTGCGGCAGAAGCCCGCGAGATTCATCAGGTCGATATTCTGCACATCGGTTCGCCCGCGCAGATGCGCGACGAGCCGGCGGAAAACCGCTGCTTCCAATTCCGTCCGGGTCTTCTCATCGATCGCCATGGTCATTTTTCCGCGATTTCATCAGTCATGCTGGCCGTCCGATACGGCCATCTCACATGGGATCGTATCCGGTCATTTTCCATATGGCGGAAAAAACCAAACCGGCCCGCGCCGCAATGCGGCAAGTAGCCTATTAACGGTTGCTCACAGTTTGGCGAAACCGCCAAGCCCCCTTATAGTGGCCGGCCTGACCGGACATGGGATCTCCGCCTTTTGCCGATCATGCTCAATGTGTTACGCGAAATCAACGAACGGTTGATAGTACCTGGTTAGATGACAGCCACGATTCCCCGCCGCATGACGCTTTCCCGCACGATCACCGCAGCCCTCGCCGGGCTTGTCGCGCTGATCGGGCTGTGCGCATGGAGCGCGCCGGCAGCCGCGGATTTCCGGCTCTGCAACAACACGTCAAGCCGGGTCGGCATCGCGCTTGGCTACAAGGACAACGAGGGCTGGGTCACCGAGGGCTGGTGGAACGTATCGTCCCGGGCCTGTGAAACCCTGCTGCGTGGAACGCTTGTCGCACGATACTATTATATCTACGCCATCGACTATGACCGCGGCGGAGAGTGGTCGGGGCAAGCCTTCATGTGTTCACGCGACAAGGAATTCACCATCAAGGGCACGGAAGACTGTCTGGCGCGTGGTTTCGACCGCACCGGATATTTCGAGGTCGATACCGGCGAACAGCGCGCCTGGACCGTGCAACTGACCGAATCCAGCGAACAGAACCCGCGCTCGCCAGGCCTTCCCGGCATGCCGAACGCGCCTGGGGCGGCACACCCCGGCGCACTTCCCGGCGCAGCTCCCGGAAATCCTAAATGAGACGCCTGCGACGCATCAAAATTCTCGCCACGCTTGGACCGGCATCGTCCGACAGCGCTTCCATCCGCAAGCTGTTCGAGGCTGGCGCGGACGTGTTCCGCATCAACATGAGCCACACCCCGCACGACAAGATGCGCGAGCTTGTGGCGACGATCCGCAATGTGGAGGGCAGCTACGGACGGCCGATCGGCATTCTGGTCGATCTTCAGGGACCGAAGCTGCGGCTGGGCAATTTCGAGAACGGCTTTGTCGAGCTCAACAACGGCGCGATGTTCACCCTCGATGCCGATCCGGCGCCGGGCAACAAGAACCGCGTCCATCTTCCCCATCCGGAAATCCTCAAGGCGCTGCGGCCGGGGCATGCGCTGCTGATCGACGATGGCAAGCTTCGCCTGATCGCCGAAGAGACCTCGCCCGACCATGCGCTGGTGCGGGTTGTAACCGGCGGAAAAATGTCCGACCGCAAGGGCGTCAGCCTGCCCGACACCGATCTGCCGGTGTCCGCCATGACGCCGAAGGATCGCGCCGACCTCGAAGCCGCGTTAGAGACCGGCATCGACTGGGTCGCATTGTCGTTCGTGCAGCGTGCAGACGACGTGATCGAGGCAAAGAAGCTGGTGCGCGGCCGCGCGTCGATCATGTCGAAGATCGAGAAACCGCAAGCGATCGACCGTCTCGCCGAAATCATGGAAGCATCCGACGCGCTGATGGTCGCACGCGGCGATCTCGGCGTCGAACTGCCTGCCGAGCGCGTGCCTGGACTTCAGAAGCAGATGACGCGCATGGCGCGGCGCGCCGGCAAGCCGGTGGTGATCGCGACACAGATGCTCGAATCGATGATCACGTCACCGGTGCCGACGCGCGCCGAGGTCTCTGACGTCGCCAACGCCGTGTTCGAGGGCGCGGACGCCATCATGCTGTCGGCGGAGTCCGCCGCGGGCAAGTTCCCGGTCGAAGCGGTGCTGACCATGAATCGCATCGGCGAGGAATGCGAACGGGATCCGACCTATCGCGGCGTCATCGCGGCGCAGCGGCCCGAACCCGAAGCCACCGCGGGCGACGCCATCGCGGACGCGGCGCGGCAGATCGCCGAGACGCTCGATCTCTCCGCTATCGTCTGCTGGACCAGTTCCGGCTCGACCGCGCTGCGCGTTGCACGCGAACGGCCGAAGCCCCCCGTGGTCGCCATCACGCCGAGCGTCAATACCGGCCGGAAGCTGTCACTGGTCTGGGGCGTGCATTGCGTCATCGCCGAAGATGCCCACGATCAGGACGACATGATCGACCGTGCCGCACGCATCTCGTTCCGCGACGGCTTCGCGAAAGCCGGCCAGCGCGTCATCATCGTCGCCGGCGTACCGCTCGGCACGCCGGGAACGACGAACATGGTGCGCATCGCCTATGTCGGCCCCGAGCGCGACGCCGACATCTGAAGGCGAGAGCGTCGTCCTACTTCGCTGACTGGCCCACCGTTTCCTGAACCCGCATTACCGGCGGAGGATTCCATTTCCCGGTCAGCGCGTCGGATTGAGGGCCATAGAGACGCATCGTCAGATTGAACGGACCCTTCGGCGCAGGGAGCCAGTTCGTCTCCTTGTCGGCTCCCGGACTCTCATTCTGGAAATACAGCGTCAGCGAGCCGTCGGCATTGGTCTTGAACGGCATCCAGCTGCTGACCGCAAAGCGATTGAGACTGTTGGCGACCTGGAAGCCGTCGGGATCGTAAAGCGTGACAGACCAGAACGCGCTCACCGGCGGCATGCTGCTCTTGTCGAAATTGATCGTATACCCGTGGGCTCCGTCCAGCGGTTTGCCGGTGTCGTCCGCAAGATTGAGCGGATAAATCGCATCCTCAGGAAGGTTCGCGCCGAGGCCCATCTGCGCGACCAAAGCACGCTTGAGATAGTAGTCGCCGTACACTCCCATGGTGTCGGTGTTCATCGACCAGCCGTTCACAACACGGGCCAAGGTCGGGACTTTCCATGCCATCAGTTTTTGCGCAGCTTCGGGCGCGGCCTCGATTGCTTTCTTCACGGCAGGACCGGCTCGCGAAAGATCAAAAGTCTTGCCGGGCTCGATGCCGATCCGCTTCATCTGCGCGATGATCGGCTGGTCGGTGATATGAGGCGGATTGATCTTGAGAATCTCGGATGCGTAGGCGAAGTACTTCCCGCCTGCCATCGTATCGACCTGAGTCTTGGGCGGTGTCTTCATGTCGATCGACGGATCGATCTTCACATCAACCGCTCTTGCCGGCTTTCCCCATTCCGACAACGGTGTGATCTTGTAGCCCGCCTGAATCTTGTGGACCGCGGCATAGTCCGGCGGACCATCTGTCTTGGTGCGCCCGATGATCCAGACTTGCGGCGTCGGCGCGTGGATGACCTGGGTTTCCTTCGGAAGCTTTAACTCCTCGACGAACCGGCCCCGCAGGTCGGGCCGCCAGTTGGGCGGAACGATCAGGAAATTTCCCGCCTGCGTTCCTGTGGTGCGCGATCCGGGAGATGCGAAAACGTCGGACCACATGTCGAGCATCGGTAAAAGATAGAATCGTCCACCTGTGTCCGGCACGGAGACAACGACAGGCTCCTTCGTCATATCCAGATAGCCGCTCGAATACAGCGTATCGAAATTCGGACGGACGACGGACTTCATGTCGGCAGACGGAAACTCCGGGATGTTCGCGAAGGTGTTCATCGGGCCACCGATTCCCTTGCCGGGTTCCATGTTCGTCAGTTGCTTGCGCGTTACATCCATCGTCACCAGCGGATAAAGGTAGACGTAGGCATCGGTGGCGACAGCAAGAGCTTCCTGCTCGGAAAGCTGAGCCGTTTGCGCCGCTGCGAATGGAGCCTGCTGTGTCCCTGCCGCCAACCCGGCGAGCAATATCAATCCGAAACGAATCCTCTTAACGGGAGTAAGCATCACACATCTCCGTTGCTTGATTTGGTTTCCCTGATTGCCTGCAAAACAAAAGGGGCGGGGCTCGCGCGCCGCTCCCGGGTTCGATCATCACAAGCGCGGCAGCTTTGCAAACAAGGCGCGCAACGCGGTCGCGTTTAATAGAATTAGCCGATCAATTGCATCGAAGTGGACGACGTGGGTGAAATCCGGAAATGCCGGGCAACGTCATCGATGCGGAGACTACTCTTGCGCCTGAACCGAGGCAATCGAACGCCGCGCCGATAAGTCAGACAGGATGACCGTTCCGAACCGGGACCTGCGGACATGCTTCACCCTCGCCCGCCGCGATGCAAACGACGGCGATGGGCCAGGCCACACTGCAAACTGCTGGCGAAATGATCCCCTTCATGCCCGACACATCGCCGGGCATGACAGTCACGGCGTCCGGTGCGACGCCCGGCTCAGGCGGCCTTGTCGGTGTGAATGACCGTATCGCGGATTTCCCGCGCCGTGCGGCTCACATCCTCGACGGTCCCCTGAGTCAGCTTCATCATGCGCTGGGCTTCCTCACCGTACTGGGTGAACGCCGTCTGCCAGAACTGTGCGTAGACCTGCTGGAGATCCTGCAACGAGCGGCAATCGTGGACCGAGCGGAAGAACTGGGCGTCCTCGCGGAGCCTCATGCCGACAAACTCGGACCATTCCTTGCCGACGGTTTGCATGTTGGTGCTGATCTGCGCGTTGAACTTCGCGATTTCGCTCAACATGGTTCCGTTCATTTCGCTGACACGCGCGAGATCGGGAAACGGAATCGTTTCAGCGACCTTGTTGAAAACATTGTCATTGTTCGATGGGGTTGTCATGTCCGACCTTCATTCTGCTGGAGCGAGAAAAGGACGCGTATAACAACGACACTCCATCATCGATCGATGGCAGCAGTATGATGTTCAGCACATCGTGAATGAAAAAAATCGCGCGCGCCGATGCACATGCATGTTGCGCGTGCGAGCCAAATCCAACAAGCGCTCTACCCGACGGCCGCGTGCTGCTCGCTCCGCATCACCAGCCAGCCGAACAACACCATATCGCCAAGCAGGACAAACGATCCGATGCCTGCGAAAGGCTCACCGGCCTTGTTGCCCGCGTGCAGCATGGCAACACCGACGGTCAGCGAAATCGTACCGATGATCCAGATCCAGACCTGAGCCAGCGCGAGGCGCGAAATTTCCAGCGCCGGATAAAGGCGATAGAAAATCCCGAAGAGAAACAACGATACCCACCCCAACAGGTTGAGGTGAGCGTGCGCTGGCATGGAGGAGTGGTCCTGCGACATCGCCATCACGATGCCCCAGGACATGCCGGCGAGAGCCGCGATGATGGCAGCAAAAAAACTCAAAGACGAAGCTTTCACAGAAATCTCCAATCAGAATCAAAATTGAGAAATGCGGCACGCGCCGCTGCGAAAGACGCCGAACTAGCAATGGCGGGAACAAAAAGCAACGCGCGGGGGGCCGTCACCGCCGAAATTACTTGCAGTTATGCGGCAATTCGCCAGTCGGCGCGTCAGCGGCGAACGGTCCGAGGAAATCAGTCGGACTTGCGCGCGGTGGCCGAAAGAACCTGGGCCTTGGCTGCGATCGCCTCGATCTCCGCAACAATCAGATCTGTTGCATAAACCTGCGGCATGTGACCGCCGTTCGGCAACACCACGAGTTTCGTCTGCGGCACGGCGGCTGCGAACGGCCGCGAATGAATGTCGGTCGAAACCGTCTTGTCGGCGTCGCCGGTAACAATCGTGACCGGAACCCTTATCGACGGATAGTTCGGCGACTGCCCGGCCATTTCCGCCTTCAGCGTCGTGAGGTCGCGGGCATTGTCGAGAAAAACCTGCGGCCGCAACACCATCCGCACAGCGGTGGCATCGACATAGCCGTCCGGCATCGCCTGCGGCGCGAAAACGTGACGTGTTCCCGGATCGACCAGAAACAGCCCCAGCGGCAGTGTGATGGTATAGGCGAGCAGCGGCCCGATCACCGGAATGGCCGCGATCTTGTTGAAATTGCCGACTCCGCCCGGCCACGGATATGCCACCGGCGACAGCATCATGATGGCCGCGACCCGCTTGGGATATTGTAACGCCATTGCCGGCATCAGCGACCCGGCCCAGGAATGACCGACGATGATCGCCTGATCGATGCCGAGTTTGCCCAGCGCCTCGTCGATCATCCGGGCCTGGATCGCAGGTGTCGAATCCCCGGCATGTTCGCGCGTGCTCCAGCCGTGGCCGGGCCGATCGATCAGGAGGACGCGGTGATGCTTCGCCAGCCTGTCGCCGAGCGGCTTGCGCATGGTTTGCAGGCTCGAACTCGCGCCGTGAACGAGGACGATCGGCAGGCCGGGCGCGTAAGTCGGGCCGAGTTCCACGACATGCAGCCGCGCGCCTTTGACATCCACAAACTTCCCCTGCGGCGGATAGGCGCGTTCAAGCGCAAAAACGCCCGCCTGCGTAACCAGCGCCAGCATCGCCAGCGTGACCACGGCAGCCAAAACAATCATGGAAAGAATCCGGGAAATTTTCTGCACGACGGGAATACGGACGGCCGGTGAAAAGGTTTCGCGTCACCGGCCGGCATGCCGGTTGGAACAATCGTGGCGGATTAAATATCCCGGCCCTCAACCTTCTCGGACAGGGTCTTCACGAGATCCGGGACACGTTCAAGGTACGGGTTGATGGCAAGCGCCTTGCGGAATGCGTCCAGCGCATGCTTTTCGTCGCCGGTCTCCTGCATGATCATGCCGAGACCCGCCAGGGCGCCAAAATGGCGCGGCTCGCGAATCAACACCTGCCGGATATCTTCCATCGAGCGGCTGTAGTCGTTCTGAAGGTAATAGATCGTCGCGCGCCGGTTCCACGCTTCGATATAATCGGGGCGCAACTTGATCACCGCATCGAGCAGTTTCAGCGCGACATCGGTATTCTTGCTGTCCAGCGCGAGCTTGGCCCGTGCCATCAGCAGCGCCGCCGTATCGCTCGGGGTCGCGGTCCACACCGCCCAGATGCGGGCTTCGACGGCCTTGGCGCTCTGCTGATCCGGCGCGGCCTTCAATGCACCGAACAGAAAATCGAGATTTTTGGCCTTGTCGCCAATCACACGCGGGAGCTTGGCGGGCGGCTGCGGCAGTTTTTTCTGCTTGCCGGGCGGTGTGAGCTGCGGAGCCTGTGCCGCGGCGGGCGTCGCGGCGAATGCCACGAGCGTCAGAGCGACAATCGCGAGTTTCAGGACAGCCGTGGTCCATTCCGTCTTGGATGTCATGACGGAAAGTCTAAACGCGGAAAGCGCCGCGTGCAAAGCGCAAGCGGCGTCAAACGGCTGTGATGTGAAGGAAGACCTGGCTAGACCTGCCAGCCGCTGACGGCTGGACGCATCATCGGACAATCGGGCGGCGAATCAGCCCTGGCGGGCCTTGAAGCGGCGCTGAACCTTGTTGATGACGTAAACCCGGCCCTTGCGGCGGACCAGACGGTTGTTGCGGTTACGGCCGCGCAGGGACTTCAGCGAATTACGGACCTTCATGGGACAATGCTCTCTGGAAGGCCGCGTTGCAGGCCGAGTATGAAACCGTTGGTTGATGGGCATATCCCGCAGGCAGGGCCGCGCGGGACAGGGCGGTTTCTATGCCATCGGAGGCACAAATGTCAATCCGATCAGGCAAATTCAGCCCGCTGCAACCGGGTCAAATTGCCCCGAAAGGAGCCAGTTTCCGGACTTTCCGCCGCCCAAATGTCCCTCTAATCACTCTAATCAGACATTCGAGCCGTCCGTGGCCGCCGTTCTTCATCTTTGGCGGCGCATGCGTTAAACACGGCCCTAGCCCCACCCGGAAGGCAATTTTGGACCCGTTGACCGCTGAAATGACTGACAATCGTCCGGCGGCCGCGAAAGCCGTCTCCTTGACCGGCACCCCGGAGCCCGGATTATCCGGCCGCCTGCCGCTGCCCGCAGGGGTCAATCTGAACCGCATCGAATGGGGGTCGGCGCTCCCCATCCTGTTCTACCATCTGGTGGCGCTGCTCGCCTTCATCCCCTGGTATTTCAGCTGGACCGGCGTGATCGTCGCCGTGATCGTTGCCCGCCTGAGCGGGCTGCTCGGCATCAATATCGGCTATCATCGTCTGCTCACCCATCGCGGCTTTCGCTGTCCGAAATGGTTCGAGCATGTGCTCGTAGTCATCGCCATTTGTTGTGTGGAGGATACGCCGGCTCGCTGGGTCGCTGTGCATCGCCGGCATCATCAGTATGCCGACGAGCAGCCCGATCCGCACAGCCCGCTGGTGAACTTCCTCTGGGGCCATATCGGCTGGCTGATCATCAAGAATCCTGAACTCAATCGCCTCGGGATCTACGACCGCTACGCCAAGGACATCCTGCGCGATCCGTTCTACGTCGCGCTCGAGCGCAACTGGCTTCAGCTCAAGATCATTCTGATCCAGTGGCTCGTGTTTTTCGGCGCCGGCTTTCTCGCCGAACTCGCGATGGGCGGCACGGCAATGCAGGCCGTGCAGTTCGGGTTGAGCATTCTGGTCTGGGGCGTGTTCGTGCGCACCGTGTTCGTCTGGCATCAGACCTGGGCGGTGAATTCCGTCACCCACCTCTGGGGCTACCGCAATTACCAGACCGACGAAGACAGCCGGAACAACGTCTTCGTCGGCCTCCTCGCGCACGGCGAAGGCTGGCACAACAACCACCATGCCGATCCGCGTTCGGCACGTCACGGTCACAAGTGGTGGGAGTTCGACACCACCTGGCTGACCATTCGCCTGTTCGAAAAACTCGGACTTGCGACAGACATCGTCCGGCCGAGCCCCCATGTGATGGCCAGGTCGGGGGCAACGACGGGCCAGACCATCACGACGCATGGTCCCGACGGCACCCCAACCCACTAGTGTCCTGAATCCGAAGTTCGCTTCATTTCGCAGCACCTTCCGGAGCGGACTTCGGATTCAAAAGGACACTAGAAACTATAGATTCCAGTGTGGTTTTGGTTCGCAAGTCCGCAAAGGAACGTGCTGCAGAAATGATGCGGACTTGCGAACCACCACACTAGGCGCGGCAAGCCTCGCGCTCTTTCTCCAGCCCGTCAAAAAGCCCGCCCCGGACAATCCCGGAGCGGGCTTTCTGCGATCCTGAAGCCGGCTGTTACTGCTGCGGCACGTTGGCGGTCTTCACGACACCCGCCCACTTGTCCATCTCGGCATCCACGAACCTGGTGAAGTCCGGGCCGACGCGCTTGCCGGGCTCGACGCCCTGTCCCGCGAACTTCTCGCGCGTCGCGGGCGCTGCGAGAATCTCCTTCATCGCCGCGACCAGTTTGGTGTAAGCGGCGTTGCCGTTGGCGGCTGGCATATAGAGGCCGAACCACGCGGTCGCCTCGAAGCCCTTCACGCCCGCTTCATCGAGAGTCGGCACGTTGGGCAGCGACGCGGCGCGCTCCTTGCTCGTCACCGCCAGCACGCGAATGGTTCCGCCGGAGGCCGCGGGCAAAACCGTCGGCAGCGTGTCGAACATGATCGGAATATGTCCGCCGATCAGATCGTTCATCGCAGGCGCCGCGCCCTTGTAGGGCACATGCACGATGTCGATGCCGGCCATCTGCTTGAAGAGTTCGCCCGACAGGTGATTGGCGCCGCCGATGCCAGCGGAGCCGAACGAATACTTGCCGGGATCCTTCCTGGCCATTGCGATCAGTTCGCCGACATTCTTGGCGGGGAAGGATGCCGTGACAACGAGCGCATTCGGTGCGCTCGCCACCAGAGCGACCGGAGAGAATTCCTTGCGCGGGTCGAACGGCAGTTGCTTGTAGAGGCTCGGATTGATGACGTGATGCGTGGCGGTCAGCAGCAGCACGCTGCCATCGTTGGGCGATTTTGCCACGACTTCAGAGCCGATGATTCCGGAGGCGCCGGCGCGGTTCTCGACGATGGTCGTGACGCCGAGCTTCTCGCCAAGATACTGCGCGACGAAGCGCGCAAGAATGTCGGTGGTGCCGCCGGCCGGGAACGGCACGATGATCTTCACGTTGTTGACGGGAAATTGCTCGCTGGCGCTGACGGCCGAGGTGGCCAGCAGGAACACGGAGCAGATCGCGGCAAAGAGTGATTTCATGATTTCAACCTGACTTGAGTTTGTATGGCGAGCATGGTCTTCGCCGGCGGGATCGATCCAGCCTCAGGGCTGACGCAGCAGTTTGGCGCGCTCAACCAGCGAGCGTTCGGAGAGATAGAATTCGCCAGCCCACTGCTGGTATTGGCCGGGCGGCTTCTGCCACTGGGTCTGACCCAGCGTCACCAGCAGCTTCTTGTATTCGTCGCTGTCGGCGGCGGCCTTGAAGGCCTTGTACAACCTGTCGACGACGGCGGGCGGCATTCCCTTCGGTCCGACGAGGCCATATGGCGCGGGATAAACGAGATCGTAGCCGAGGCTCTTGGCTGTCGGCACGCCGGGCAGTGACGCCACCGGCTGCGGATCGAACGACAGCAGCACGCGCATCTTGCCCGACTCGACGTAAGGCAAAATGGTGCCGATGGCATCGACGGTCGCCATGGTGTGGCCGCCGAGAATGGCCGTCACGGCTTCACTGCTGCCTTTGTAGCCGACATGGGTGATCTTCACGCCCGCCATGCCGGCTAGCGCCTCGGCCAGAAGATGCATGGTGGTGCCGGCGCCCGCGGTTGCCACGGTGAGAACGTCGGGATTCTTTTTGGCATAAGCGACAAAATCGGCTGGCGTCTTGAGCGGCGAGTCGGCATTGACGGCCAGCACGAAGGTGTAGCCGCCGAGACCCGCGATCCAGGTGAAATCCTTGATCGGGTCCCAGTCGACCTTCTGCATGTAAGGGTAACGCAGCAATCCGGCGGTCGCCGCCGCGATGGTGTAGCCATCGGGCGCTTCCGTTTTCGCCATCGTCGATGGTGCGAGCGTTGCACCTGCGCCGGGCCTGTTTTCGACAATGATCGGCTGGCCGAGATCCTTGGCGGCGAGTTCACCGAGCTTGCGGAATGTGGTGTCGGTCGCACCGCCTGCGGCAAAGCCTACAAGCAGCTTGATCGGCCGGGTCGGATAAGCATCCTGAGCAACAGTGACCTGCGATGTTACGGCGATCAAACCAGCCGCGAGAAGTCCGGACCGCATTGCATCCAAATACCAGCGCATCTTCGTCTCCCTCTTAATTTCCGGATTGTTTCCGGCTTCTATTGCGAAGCGTTCGAGACGCTCCATGATTTCCGGGTGTTCAAGGCATCGACATCGAAACCCGCAAGCTGCTTGTAGCGGCGTTCGACATCCTGAAGTTCGGTCGCTGCGTCACCGTGAGCGCCGTTGCGCGCCAGCGCGCTGACCCGCGCCATCACGTCACCTGCCTGCCGCCGATTTGCGAGTTGTACTTCGCTTGCGACCGGACGGCGCTGCGCGTCATATGCGCGCAATGCGTCCTCAACACTCGCGCCGGTCGCCAGTTCGTAGGCCAGCACCCGCGCATCGAGGATCGCCTGCGACGCGCCGTTGGAGCCGAACGGATACATCGCATGCGCGGCATCGCCCAGCAGCGCGCAGCGTCCGAACACCCAGCGCGGCAGCGGATTGATGTCCGCCATCGGGTATTCGTAGGATTCCGATGATGACGACACCAGCTGATGCACGTCCAGCCAGTCGAAGCGGTAATCCCTCACGAATTCGGCGATGACGCTGGTCGAAACCGGAAGATTCCAGTTGCCGAGTTCGGTCTCGGCGCAAGTGGTATCCTTCGGACGGACCAGCAGCCAGTTGATAACGCCATCGGCGATCGGATAGACCACCACCCGCTGGGTTTCATCGCCGATGATCACCATCGAACGCCCAGAGAGAAACGGCCCGGCCCTGGTGACGCCGCGATACATCACCCAGCCGTTGGACGCGAGCGGCGTCACCGCGCCGTACAGACTGTCGCGCGACGGCGAACGAATCCCGTCGGCGCAGATCGCAACGCCGGCCGTATAGGATACCGGACGGTCTTCGATCAGATCGGTCGCTGCAATGACCGCTTTGTTGCCGGCGGTATTGATGCCCGTCACGCGCTGCGCGACGCGGATCGCCGACGACCCCAGACGTTCGCGCACGGCATCGACAAGAAGCCGTTGCAGCGTGCCGCGATGAATGGAGTATTGCGGCCAGCGATAGCCGGCATCGAGCCCGCGCGGCTCAGCCCAGATCAACTGTCCCCTTGGATCGTAGTAGGCCAGTTCCTTGGTCGGCACGCCGACTTTCTCGAGCGTATCGCCGAGGCCCAGTTCGCTCAATTCGCGGACGGCGTGCGGCGGCAGGTTGATGCCGACGCCGACGTCGCGGATTTCACGCGCGGCTTCGAGCAGGAGAATGTCGCCCTGGCCGGCGGCGTGCAAGGACAACGCCGCCGTCAGTCCGCCAACTCCCGCGCCTATGATCGCGATCGGCATCGCGCCTCAACTCCGCTCAGGCTGCCGCTGCCGCGACGGGGAACTCCACCATCGCTTCGCCGACTGCGACCTTTTCGCCGTTCTGGTTCTTCACCAGCACATCGATCAGCACGAAGCGCGAGTTCTTGGTGGTCTGCTTGGCCTTGATGATGCCCGCCGGCTGGATGGTATCGCCCGGCTTCACCGGCTTGACCCAGCGCGTTTCGAGGCGGCGATGGATGGCGCCCGCAGGATAGGCCCAGTCGGTCAGCATCCGGGTGATCAGCCCGAAGTTGTTCATGCCGTGCATGATGATGCCGCCGAAATTGGTCTTGCCGAAATCGCCCTTCATGTAGTTGTCGTCGAGATGCAGCGGGTTGTAGTCGAGCGATGCATCACAGAACAGGCGAATGGATTCGCGCGAGACCGGGAACTTCGGGCCGTCGATGCTGTCGCCGACCGAGAGGGTTTCGAATATCGTCGTCATGTTTGAACTCCTCGCGTTCGCTTACATCGGCCGGATGGTCTGGCCACGGCCGGAACAGATCACGTCGCCGTGCTGATTGAAGAAGACGTTGTCGTGGACCACGAACAGCCGCTCGCGCTTGATGAACTTGTCGAGCGCGCGGGCCTGCAGCGTGATGGTGTCGCCGGGCCGCGCGGGCTTGTTGTAGCTCCAGGACTGTCCGGCGTTCACGGTGCCCGGCGAACGCATCCAGTCGTCTGCCTCGGTGCAGGCGAACATCAGCAGGATGTGGATCGATGGCGGCGCAATGATCCCGCCCCAGGGCGTGGTCTTCGCATAAGCCTCATCGAGATAGAGCGGGTTGGTTTCGCCGACAGCCTTGCAAAGGAGCGCGATGGCTTCCCTGGTCAGCAGGTAGGGAATCGTCTTGCGCGGTTCGCCTGGAACGATCTCGTCCCAGACCTTTCGCAAATTTTCGTCCTTCCAGAAGTCGGTCTCGAAAGCTTGTGCTTGCGCCATGGCAGTCTCTCATCTATGTTCATCAGGCGAACTTTATAGTCACCACACGAACACTATGGTCCGGCTTTCCGAACGTGACAAGCCCGATCTTGCGAGGATTTCAGAATGCCCAAGGAGAGTGACGGTTTCGTCCGCGCCATCGCGAGAGGATTTTCCGTGGTCGAGGCGCTGGGACGGCCGCCCGGACGGCACACGCTGTCGGAGACCGCGGCGTTCGCGGGACTGACGCGCGCAACCGCGCGGCGCATGCTCGCAACGCTGGTCGCGCTGAAATACTGCCAGGCCGACGGCCGTTACTTCAGCCTGCGTCCGCGCGCGCTTGGCCTCGGATTGTCCTATCTCAACGCGCTTCCTTATTGGGGCTACGCCCAGCGCGCGCTTGAAGACCTTCGCAATGACATCGGCGAATCCTGCGCGCTGGCCGTGCTCGACGAAACCGAGATCGTTTACGCCCTGCGTCTGCCGGCGCGGCGCATCCTCTCCGCCAATCTTGGAATCGGCAGCCGCCTGCCCGCGCATGTGGTGTCGCTGGGCCGCGTGCTGCTCGCGGCGCTGCCGCCGGATGAGCGTCAGCAATATCTCGCCACCGCCGAACTCAGGCAGATCGCACCGCGCACCGTCACGAATCCGGCCCAGCTCGGCGAGGAACTCGCGCGCGTGGAAGCGCAAGGCTACGCCTGGATCGACGGGGAACTCGACCCCGCGATCTGCGGCATCGCGGTGCCTGTGCGCGACCAGGCCGGCCACGTCGTCGCTGCCGTGAGCATCAACACCATTTCGGGCACCGTGACCGAGGCTGAGGCCAAGAAGAAGTTCCTGGTGGCGCTCAAACGCACCGCGCAGGATATCCGGACCCAGACCACCGCGAACGGGTGAGACTTCGCGCTTTGCACCCGGCCGGAAATTGATTATGATTTATAATCAATTTCCGCAGCGGGCTGACGCGCCTGCCAATACGCCGGAGTGTATGCATGCTGAATCCGGACGACCTGATCGCCATCGACATTCATACCCACGCCGAGGAGCCATGTGGCACCCACGGCGACGACGGCTACGACGATTTTCAGGCCGCGATGTCGGAGTATTTCAAGTCGCCGCACAAGCATCCGCCGACCGTGCCGGAGACCGCGGCCTACTATCGCGCCAAGAAAATCGGCGCCGTGATTTTTCCTGTCGATGCCGAACGCGAGACCGGCTTCCGCCGCTACAACAACTACGAGATGGCGGAACTGGCGGCGCAGAATTCCGACGTGCTGATTCCGTTCGCGAGCATCGATCCCGCCAAGGGCAAGCTCGGCGCGCGCGAGGCGCGAAAACTCGTCGCCGACTACGGCATCAAGGGATTCAAGTTTCATCCCACCATGCAGGGCTTTTATCCGAACGACCGGATGGCCTACCCGCTTTACGAGGCGATTGCGGAAGCCGGATCGATCGCGCTGTTCCACACCGGCCAGACCGGCGTCGGTTCCGGCATGCGCGGCGGCAACGGGATGCGGCTGAAATATTCCAACCCAATGTACATCGACGACGTCGCGGTGGATTTCCCCGACATGAAGATCATCCTCGCGCATCCATCCTTCCCCTGGCAGGAGGAAGCGCTGTCGGTCGCGACCCACAAACCGAACGTCTATATCGACCTCTCCGGCTGGTCGCCAAAATATTTCCCGCCGATCCTGGTGCGCTACGTCAACACCATTTTGCAGGACAAGATGCTGTTCGGATCGGACTGGCCGGTGATCACGCCCGACCGCTGGATGGCGGATTTCGAGAAGCTCGATATTCGCGACGAAGTGCGGCCCAAGGTGTTGAAGGCCAATGCGCGCAAACTGCTGGGCATCTGAGGCCTGACCGTGCATAAGGCTGCGTCAAACAGCACTTCTGGAATCGGACAAGCATGACTGTTGAATCCGTTCGCGCCTTCTTCGCGAAAAACGCACCTGACATTTCCGTCATTGAGTCCGACAGGAGTTCCGCCACCGTGGCGCTGGCCGCAGAAGCCTTTGGCGTAACTCCCGCGGAGATCGCCAAGACATTATCGTTGCGCGTGGGTGACCGCGTGCTGCTGGTGGTGACCTGCGGTACCGCCCGGCTCGACAACAAGAAGGCGCGTGCCGTGTTCGGCGGCAAGCCGCGCATGCTCAATGCCGAAGAAGCGCTGGAGGCCACCGGCCATCCGGTCGGCGGCATCTGCCCGTTCGGGCTGAAGACGCCGCTGCCGGTCTATTGCGACATTTCACTGAAGGCTTTCAGCGAGGTCGTGCCCGCTGCCGGCTCGATCAACAGCGCGGTGCGCATTTCGCCCGCGCACATGGCCAAACTGACAGGCGCCGAATGGGTCGACGTCAGCGAGATACGCGAACAGAGCGAAGTAGCGTGAGCAAGCGCTATTCCACCTTGCCGATCTTCTTCACCGCCGCGATCAGCCGCGCGCTGTCTGCCTCCACGAACTTCGCGAACTCCGGCGCATCCAGGTAGGCGACGGGACTGCCCGCGGTCTCGAAGGTCTTCACAACTTCCGGCGCGCGCACCGCTTCGCCCATCGCCTGACGCAGCTTTGTCATGATCGGCGCGGGCAACGCCGTCTGCGCGAACAAGCCCGCCCAGATGTAGAATTCGACATCCTTGTAGCCGAGTTCTTGAAACGTCGGCACATCCGGGAAACTTGGGACGCGCTTCGCTCCCCAGCCGGCGAGCACGCGCATCTTGCCGTCATCGACCTGCGCGCGAAGTGTGCCGGGCGCCGACGCCATCGCCTGCACCGTGCCGGTCAGCAACCCGGTCAGTGCAGGACCTGCGCCGCGAAACGGCACATGCAGCAGCTTGATCCCGGCGCTCGCCGCGAACATTTCCATGGCGATGTGCAGCGTGCCGTAGGGTCCCGACGAGCCATAAGGAATCTGGCCCGGCCTTGCCTTCGCATCCTCAACGAAATCCTTGACCGTCTTCCACGGCGCGGACGCAGGGACCGCCAGCATGGTCGGATCGGCCAGCACGCGCGCCACCGGCGCGAACTGCGACATCTCATAGGCCACCGGGCGGTCGAACAGCCGGTCGGCTTCCGGCAGCACCGCCAGCGACGACAGCGTCATCAGCAGCGTGTAGCCGTCAGGCTCGGCGCGCGCCGCCGCGGCATTGCCGACCGAACCGCCGCCGCCACCGGCGCGGTTGTCAACGATCACGGGTTTCCCCAGAATGCGCTCCAGCGCCAGCGCGATGGGGCGCGCCGCGAGATCCGCCTGCCCTCCGGCCGGAAACGGCACGATCATGGTGATGTTGCGCGCCGGCCATGCCGCCTGCGCATTGGCGTTGCCGGACAGCGTGTGCAATGCAACCTGCGACAGCGGCATAACCGCGGCCGCTTTCAGAAGCTCGCGCCGATTCATGGTGTCTCTCCCCAAAAGATTTTTTCTTTTTGACGTAGGGAGTTTCCGAAGCTTCGTCTTGATTTGCAAGCGAATGCTAGTTGAGGGAGGCCGATGTCGCCGTCGATCCGGAATTGGCGAGGCTGTCGGCAAGATAGGTTGCAAGCTCGCTGACAACGCGCGCGTTGGTCCGCCGCCCCTGCGAGTAGACTAGCTCGACGGTCGGCAGTTCCGGCAACCGCGAGCGATGACTGATGACGCGCAGCGGCGGTGCGACCAAAGCGCGCGCCAGAACGGTCACGCCCATCCCTTCCATGGCCGCTGATCTGAGACATTCGAAACTCGGGCTGACGAAACTCAGGTGCCACGGGCGCTTCTGCTCCTGAAGGGCCGCAATCGCGTGACGACGATAGGCGCAGCCCTCGGGAAAAACGATCAGCGGCACCGATTCCTGTGACGCAGGCTGGAAATTCGCAGCACTCACCCAGACGAGCTGTTCACGCAGCGTGACCGTGCCGTGCTTCGCGCCGGTATCCTGCTTGAAAAAGGCAAGATCGAAATCGCCGCGGGCGCTGCGTTTGAGCAGGTTCTCAGACTGGTTCGCCTCAACCTCCAGCCCGACCATCGGATGGAGCGTCTTGAATCCCGTCAGCCAGGTCGTGAAGTCACGCCCGAAAAAATCGAGCGGCACGCCCAGGCGCACAAAGCCCGTCAGCACATCGTCCGACATCGAGGCATAGGCCTCGTCGTTCAACTGCAGGATGCGCCGCGCATATTGAAGCAGCTTGCAGCCCTCCGACGTCAGTTCGATCACCCGGCCCTTGCGCCGCTCCAGCAGGCTCTTGCCGACCTGCTGTTCGAGCTTGTTGATCTGCTGGCTGACGGTCGATTGCGACCGTCCGACATGATCGGCGGCACGCGAAAAACTCATGTTGTCCGCGACCAGCAGGAACGTGCGCAGGCAGTCGATGTCGAAATTCATCTTGCTCCCCGGTATCGGCAAATACGATTTATGCCATCGCTTTAATTCATTTTGTCACTTAACGGCCCGGCGGTAAAGACGCAGAAGCAGGCTCTCGCAACCGTGAAGCCTGCCCAACCCGCGACAAAGCGGGAGCAAGATATTCGGAGGAAGCGGGCTCAAGCGATGCGACACCCTCGCATCCGGCGGCATCGCCTCGATCAGACTTTGACGAATGTTGGACGGCCGCGGATGGCGATCGCAACAGCGCGTTCGCGATGGCGGATGCATGTCCCAACGGATGCGAAGAAAACGGCGAATCAACCGGAGAGATGGTGATGACACGCGACACAGGAACGCTGGAGGCCGCGCACGCCTCGATCAGGGCGCTGATCGCAGAAAAACTGAAATACCTCGTGCCAATGACGATCATCTTCATGGTCGGTTATATCGGCTTGACGATACTCGCCGGCTTCGCCAAGAGCTTCATGGGCCTCAAGGTGATCGGAGCCTTCAACCTCGGGTTCTTTCTGATTGCGCTCAACTACGTGCTCTCGTGGGGTCTCGCGATCGTCTATGTGCGCGTCGCCAACAACGTCTTCGACCCGCTGGCCGCGCGGGCCGCCGCTGAAATCACAGCAGCGGGAGCCTCGCGATGAGCACGACCCTTTCGATTTTCATTGTCATTCTCCTCATTACGCTGGGCATCACCTATTGGGCTGCGCGGCGCACCAAAACAACGAGCGAATTTTACGCCGCCGACAGTCAACTGACTGCGGCGGAGAACGGCTTCGCGCTGGCGGGCGACTGGTGCAGCGCTGCCGCCTTTCTCGGCTTCACGGGCTTGACCGCGCTCTATGGCATGGACGGCGCGTTACGCGCTCGGCCCGCTGGTCGCATTCTGCACGGTCCTGTTTGTGATTGCCGAACCGCTGCGCAACACCGGCAAATACACGCTCGGCGACGTGATCCGCAGCCGCATGCATACCCGCACGTCGCTGCTGGCAACCATCGCCGGAACAGTCGTTGTCAATTTTGCCTATCTGATGCCGCAGATGGCGGGTGCCGGCGTGCTTGTCAAACTTCTGACCGGCGTTCCCTACGACTGGGCAGTGATCTTCGTCGGCGTCGCGATGATCGTATATGTCGGCTTCGGCGGCATGCTCGCGACCACCTGGGTGCAGATCGTCAAGGCCGTGCTGATGCTTGCGGCCGGAGCCATTATTCTGGTGATGATCCTGGCGCTGGTGAAGGGCAATCCCTTCACGCTTTTCGACGACGCCGAAGCGAAGTACGGCGCGAAATATCTGCTGCCCGGCAACTATCTGAAGAACCCGTTCGATCAGATATCGCTCGGTCTCGGCTATGTGCTCGGTCTCGCAGGACTCCCCCACGTCATGACGCGGTTTTATACGGTGCCTGATGCCAAAACGGCCCGGCGTTCGGTGGTGTGGGTGATGTTCCTTGCAGGATCGTTTTTCGCCGGGACCACGCTGTTCGGCCTCGCGGCTTCGATCTTTGTCGGACAGGATGCCATCAAGGCGGCAGGCGGTGGCGGCAACCTGACATTGCCGCTGCTGGCTCAGTATCTCGGCGGCGGCAAGGGCACCTTCGGCGGCGACCTGATGCTCGGTTTCGTCGCGGCGGTCGCGGTCGCAACCATACTTGCCGTCGTCTCTGCGTTGACGTTGTCAACCTCGGGCGCCATCGCGCACGACTTCTATGCCAACTGGCTCATGAAGGATAAGGCCGATCCGAAACGCGAAGTTGTTATCGCCCGTTGGGCTGCCATCGCCATCGGCGTGCTGGCGATCGCTCTCGGAATTCTGGCGCAGGGTGTCAACGTCGCGGTGCTGGTTATTCTGGCGATCTGCGTCGCCGCCAGCGCCAATTTTCCGGTGCTGATCCTGTCGCTGTTCTGGCGGCGCTTCAACACCGGCGGCGTGGTCGGCGGCATGAGCGTCGGCCTGATTTCGTCGGTGGTGCTGGCCATGATCGGCCCCGCGATGCGCGGCGCCGACGCCCTGTGGCCGCTGGTCAATCCGACCGTTGTATCCTTACCACTTGGTTTTCTTGGCGCATATCTGGGAACCATCCTCTATGGACGGGATCTCGAAAACGAAAAGCGCTTTGACGACTTCTCGCTTCAGGTACACACCGGCATTTCCAGGAAATAAGCGAACGTGCTGCCGCCTCGCATGGCTGCGGCACACGACCACAATAATCTCCCGCAAGAGAACGGACATGTCACGATGACAATCAAGGCTGTTGTATTCGATGCTTATGGCACGCTCTATGACGTACAGTCGGTCGCTACCGTCACCGGCGAGGCGTTTCCCGGCTACGGCGAACTCATCACCCAGATCTGGCGCATGAAGCAGCTCGAATACACCTGGCTTCGCTCGCTGATGGGACGTTACGAGGATTTCTCGGTTATCACACGGCAATCGCTGACGTTCACCCTCAAGGCGATCGGCCTGACGTTCGACGAAGAAGCCTTCGAGCGCATCATGGAGAAGTACGTCCATCTCGATCTTTATCCGGATGCGAAAGCGGCGCTTGCGGCGATGAAAGACCGCAAGCTCGCAATCCTGTCGAACGGCAGCACCGGCATGCTGAATGCGCTGGTGCGCAATACCGGCCTCGACACGGTTCTCGACGCCACCATCAGCATCGACACGACCAGAATCTTCAAGCCGTCACCGCGCACATATGAGCTGATCGAATCGGCTCTCGGCGTGAAGCCGAATGAGGTGCTGTTCGTTTCCTCCAATCCGTTCGACGCCTGCGGCGCCAAGGCCTTCGGCCTGAATGTGGCATGGATCGAACGCGTGACCCCGGAGGCGATGGCTGCCGAATTCATGAAGGCCGACCTCGTGCGGCCGCTGTCGATGTTCAAGGCGATCCGCATGCAGATGGACGAATTCGGCTGGGAACCGGACCATCGCATAGGTGCGCTGGCGGATTTGCCGAAGCTGCTCGCCGCACGTTCCTGATCGCGGGCAAGCCGCGGTGTTGCAGAATTGATTCGCCCGAGCGGACTTTGCAGTTCAGACATGCGGCCGGGGATCGAAACGCCTTCGATCTGGCACGATTGATGCTTCGCTTCACCTCAAGGAGGTGATGTGATGCGATCAGTCATTTTCTTGTTTCTGACAGTGGGACTGCTGGTAACCCGCGTCTGCTTCGCGCACGACGCGGACGGACGTCCGAACTGGATCGCCGAAGGTTCCTACCGAGGTTCCGATGGCGTTCATTGTTGCGGGCCGAGCGATTGCGAGCAGCTGAGTTCCGAAGAGGTTCAGGTCCGGCCCGACGGAATCTGGCTCACGCGATTCAAGGAGCTGGTTCCGTTCGAGCAGGCGACGCCGAGCGAAGACGGCAAGACATGGCGATGCCACAACCTCTCCGGCGAGAGGCGGTGCTTCTTCATGAAGTACGGAAATACATAGTCACAGGCGAGCGACCTCGCCTGTCGGTTGATGTGCCACCGGACGCGCGGCGTGCGTCCGGCCCGAGTGCTCAAATGCCGAGCGCGACGCCATCCTTGCGATGGTCGGTGGCGCCGAGCAAAACGCCGCGTTCGTGATCGATCCAGATCGCCTGACAACCGCCAATGGCGGCGTCGGCCCATTTCACATCGTGGCCGCGCGCCGCAAGCTCAGCGCCGATTTCCTTGCCAAATGTCGGTTCCAGCGACAGCACGCCTTCGAACGCGAACGAGCGCGGCGCTTCCGACGCGGCCTGTATGTCCATGCCGAGATCGAACACATTGGAGAGAAAATTGCCGTGACCGGTCGCCTGATAATGGCCGCCCATCACGCCGAACGGCATCATGCAGCGCCCGTTCTTCATCACCATGCCGGGAATGATGGTATGCATCGGCCGCTTGTTCGGTCCAAGCGCATTGGGATGACCCGGCTGGAGCCGGAAACCCCAGCCGCGATTGTGCAGCAGCACGCCGGACTTCGGCGCATAGATCCCGCTGCCGAACGGCTGGAACAGCGAATTGATGAACGACACTGCATTCAGATCGCGGTCCACCACCGTGACATAAACCGTGTCCTTGTGTTCGATGTCGTCCCAGTCGACGGCCGCGCTGGCGCGGGTCATGTCGATCTTGCTGCGGATCGCGCCAATATACGTATCCGAGAGGAAGTGCGCCGCATCGACCTTGCCATGCGCGGGATCGCAGAAGAATGCATCGCGCGCGCGATACGCCGCCTTGCTCGCCTCCGCCAGCAGATGCAAGCGGTCGACTTCCGGCATCGATTTGATGTCGTAGCCCGCCAGCATGCGCAGGATCATCAGCGCCGCCAGCCCCTGCCCGTTCGGCGGACATTCGATGACGTCATGGTCGCGATAGCTCGCCGAAATCGGTGTGACATCTTCCGGCGCGTTCGCGGCGAAATCTTCCACGGTGTGTACACCGCCGAGACCCTGCAACACGCTGACCAGTTCTTCCGCCACTTCGCCTTCATAGAAGGCCGCGCGGCCTTCGCGCGCGATGCGGCGCAATGTCTTGCCGAGTGCGGGCTGGCTGCGCCGGTCGCCGATCGCAGGCGCGATGCCGCCCGGAAGATAATGCGCCGCCGCCGCCGGATTGCTTTCGAGTTTCGCGCGATTGCGCGACCAGTCCGATGCTACGCGCGGCGTGATGCGGAAACCGTTCTCGGCGGCATCGATCGCGGGCTTGAAGATTTCCTCCAGCGATTTGCTGCCATGCTTGGCGGCGAGCTTGCACCAGGCATCGATCGCGCCCGGAACAGTGACGCCCTCGATCGAGGTCGGCGTGAGAGCCTTCACACCCTTCGCCATTGTCCTTGCGAGATCGGTCTTCGCGGGCGTGCGCCCAGAGCCGTTCAGCGCGACCGGCGCACCGGCTTTGGGCGAATACAGCACAAAACAATCGCCGCCGATGCCGGTCATCTGCGGTTCGACCACGCCCTGCAAGGCAACCGCCGCGATGGCGGCATCCATCGCATTGCCGCCGGCTTTGAGAATGTCGAGTGCCGCGAGAGTTGCCCGCGGGTGCGAGGTCGCGGCCATGCCGCGTTCCCCCACTGCGATGGAGCGGGACGGCGAGATGAAATTGCGCATTCAGGGAAACCTTCGAGGATGGAGGTGAAGATTACGCGGACTTGCCGCGCCGATCCACCCCTCGCCGGGAATGTGATGCATGACTATCTCGCAGCGCGTTTGGCGCGGCCGAGCTTTTTGGCGAGAAAATCCGCCAGCACTTCGACCCGCGCGGGGCGCGGCCCGCCCGGCGGCATCACCAGATGCACCGCACCCTCGGGCTGCTTCCAGTCCCTAAGGATCACTTCGAGTTTACCGGACGCGACGGCGTCGCCGACGATGAAATCCGGCAGATCCGCGATGCCAAGCCCCGCCAGCAGCGCCGGCATGGTGGCTTCGCCGTTGTTGACACGCAGTTGCCCCGATGGCCGCACCGTCGCCTGTTCGCCCGCCGCGTTGACATAGTGCCACACGCCCGGCGTCGAGAGATACGCGTAACCGAAGCATTTGTGCTGGGCGAGATGCATCGGATGCGTCGGCCGGCCGTATTTCTTGAGGTAAGACGGCGCCGCAACCGTATAGCGCCGCATGCCGCACAGCCGTCGCGCAACGAGTGACGAATCCGGCAGGCGTGCGATGCGAACACCGGCGTCGAAGCCCTCGCCGATCAGATCGACCGTCGCGTCGCTCAGATGCAGGTCGATGGAAACCTCGGGATAAGCGGCCAGAAACTCCGGCAGCATCGGGCTGATCACCCTCACACCGAACGTCATCGGCACCGCGAGGCGTACCAGGCCGCGCGGCACGGACGATTGCGCCAGCGCTTCGCTCTCCGCCGCCTCGCCGTCCATCAGAAGCTGTGTCGCGCGTTCGGACAGCTTCTGACCGGCATCGGTGAGCGCCAGTTGCCGCGAGGTGCGATTGAACAGCCGCGCGCCGAGCCGTTCCTCGAGCCGGCTGACGGCCTTGGAGACGGTCGCCTTCGACAGGGCCAATTCGGTCGCGGCCCCGGCAAATGACCGCATTTCCACGACTTTTGCGAAAATCGCCAGCGCCTCGAAGTCCGGGAGCCTGGACATGGTGGCCGTTCTCCATGGGTCAAATATAGAAACAATGAGTTTCAATAGTTTCTATTTATGCACCATCCGCGAATGCTTATCCATAGCCCATCGAATGGCAACGCGAACGAGGCAAGGGCCTGAGGCCATGCACCGGCGCAAAATTGCTCAAGAAGAGGAATATCTCATGATCGAACTTCGACCCTTCAATAAGCTCGGCAGTGCCGACCACGGTTGGCTCAAGGCGAAGCATCACTTCTCGTTCGGCAGCTACCATAACCCCGCCAATGTGAGCCACGGCAGCCTGCGCGTCTGGAACGACGACGAGATTGCTCCGAACACCGGCTTTCCAGCGCATCCTCATGCCAACATGGAAATCATCACCTTCGTCCGCGAAGGCGCGATCACCCATCAGGACTCGCTCGGCAACAAGGGCCGCACCGAGGCCGGCGACGTGCAGGTGATGAGCGCGGGCTCGGGTATCCGTCACGCCGAATACAATCTTGAGCCGGTGACGACCAAGATCTTCCAGATCTGGATCGTACCGACGCAGGACGGCGGACAGCCGACATGGGGCGCGAAGCCGTTTCCGAAGGCCGACCGCTCCGGCAAGTTCGTCACCATCGCCAGCGGCTTTGAGAACGACAACGACGCGCTGCCGATCCGCGCCGACGCGCGGGTACTCGCCACCACGCTGAAGGCCGGCGAGAGCGCCGAATACGCGATCGGCGAGAAGCGTTACGGCTATCTCGTGCCGGCGACTGGCAGTGTCGAGGTGAACGGCGTGCGCGCCAATGCCCGCGACGGCGTCGCCGTTCAGAAAGAAGCAACGGTGAAGATCACCGCACTGGAAGACACCGAACTCGTGCTGGTGGATGCGGCGTAAGCCGCATCCATTCCCCCCGATTGTCATGCGCGGGCGCGACCCGCGCATCCATCCTCTTCAGAAGAGTCTTGCGAAGGAGATGGATTGCCGGGTCAAGCCCGGCAATGACGATTCCCGTCGATCGAAAATCATACCTCAACATCACAAGGAGACTGACAATGGCCAATGTTCTTGTTCTTTATTATTCGGCTTACGGACACATCGAAGCGATGGCGAATGCCGTCGCCGAAGGTGCCCGCGAAGCCGGCGCCACCGTCGACATCAAGCGCGTGCCCGAACTCGTTCCGCCTGATGTCGCCAAGGCCTCGTACTACAAGGTCGATCAGGCGGCGCCGATTGCCAGGATCGAGGATCTTGCGAATTACGACGCGATCATCGTCGGCACCGGCACCCGCTTCGGCCGCATCACCTCGCAGATGGCCAACTTCCTCGATCAGGCCGGCGGCCTGTGGGCGAAGGGCGCACTGCACGGCAAGGTCGGCGGCGCGTTCTCCTCATCCGCCACACAGCACGGCGGCCAGGAGACCACGCTGTTCTCGGTCATCACCAACCTGCTGCACTTCGGCATGGTGGTGGTCGGCCTGAACTACGGCTTCGCCGGGCAGATGGGCGTCAAGGAAGTGACCGGCGGCTCGCCCTACGGCGCGACCACCATCACCGACGGAGACGGCAGCCGTCAGCCGAGTCAGAACGAACTCGACGGCGCGCGCTATCAGGGCCGCACCATCGCGGAAACCGCGAAGAAGCTTCACGGCTAACGATAAAGGCGGCGCTGGCGACAGCGCCGCTACTTCCATTCGTACTGAGCTTCGAAGACGCTTGCGACTAATGGTGGTCGCGCAATTGCCACGGGAACCGACTAGGATTCGCGCGCCGGGTTTATTCGGTCGTTTGAGGCAAGAGGAGCAAGCACCATGCCGACGATTAAAGTCAAAGACGGCACCGAGATTTTTTACAAGGACTGGGGCTCGGGACAGCCAATCGTTTTCAGCCACGGCTGGCCGCTTTCGGCAGACGACTGGGACACGCAGATGCTGTTCTTCCTGAGCAAGGGCTTCCGGGTCATTGCTCATGACCGCCGCGGTCACGGCCGCTCGACCCAGACCGCCGACGGCCACGACATGGATCATTATGCCGACGATCTGGCTGCGCTGACCGCGCATCTCGACCTGAAGAACGCGGTGCATGTCGGCCACTCGACCGGCGGCGGTGAGGTTGTGCATTACATCGCCCGCCATGGCGAAAGCCGGGTTGCGAAAGCGGCCATCATCGCCGCCGTTCCACCGCTGATGGTGCAGACGCCAGCCAATCCGGGCGGCCTGCCGAAAGATGTGTTCGACGGACTGCAAGCACAGGTCGCGGCCAATCGCGCCCAGTTCTATCGCGACCTGCCGGCCGGACCGTTCTACGGTTATAACCGTCCCGGCGCGAAGCCATCGGAAGGCATCATCCAGAACTGGTGGCGCCAGGGCATGATGGGCGGCGCAAAGGCGCACTACGACGGTATCGTCGCCTTCTCACAGACGGATTTCACCGAAGACCTGAAGAAGATCAATGTGCCGGTGCTGGTGATGCATGGCGACGACGACCAGATCGTGCCCTATGCCGATTCAGGGCCGCTGTCTGCCAAGCTGCTGAAGAACGGCATCCTGAAAACCTACAAGGGCTTTCCGCACGGCATGCCCACGACGGAAGCCGAGACAATCAACGCAGACCTCCTGGCGTTCATCAAAGGCTGACAGCAACCCATGACGCGAAAAGGCCCGCTCGGTGAGCGGGCCTTTTCATTTGTTCAGGGATTGCGACGCTTTCGCTGGCCGCCGCGCGCCTTTCGTGTGTGCGCAAATTGAGAATCTTTTCGCATTGCCGCCGGCTCCCCGCCCCTGCAAAATGGAAGGCGTGTCCTCGTTATGCCGCAACGGCATGCGGGATGTGTGCAACTTTGTATTTTTCTGAATTTCATCGGGACGGGGGGTCTTGCAAGTGTTCAGGTTGATCGGATTGACCGCGGCAGTCGTTGCATTCGGCGTGACCGTCGGCGCGCCCGCTGCGGAGGCGGGCAAGTGGGAAGACGGCGTGAAAGCGTTCGCCCGCAAGGAATACGCCGCCGCGGCGAAACTGTTTCGTCCGCTCGCGGAAAAAGGCAATGCTGTCGCGCAGTATCGGATCGCGATGATGCACAAGATGGGCCTCGGCGTTTCGAAGGACCGCAAACAGGCCCAGAAGTGGAGCCGGCTGGCCGCGAAGCAGGGCAATGCGGACGCACAGGTGTTGCTCGGAAGCCTGTACTACACAGGCGAAGGCAAGGAATCCGACGACATCGCAAAGGCGTATATGTGGTACGACATCGCCGCGACGCAGGGAAATGACGAAGCCAGGAAAGAACTCGCGGCCGTGTCCAGTCAGCTCAGTTCACAGCAGGTTGCGGAAGCACGTGCGAAGGCACAGAGGTGTACCTCCTCCGGCTACCAGCAATGCGATTGATCCGGGCAGCCAACGATCCGGTGATGTGAATCGCGAAATCAAGCCCGGCCTCGCGCCGGGCTTTTGCCTGACCTTGCCCGGCGCTTACTTGCCGAGATGCCGGCGCACGGCGGAGACAGAGGGGCCGACCTCCTCGATCGCGGCGGCGAGATCCCGCGGCGAAACATTGAGCCGGGAAGCCCAATAATTCGTAGCGTCGTCATCCGTCGTGTCGATTACAGGTGCGGGACGCGCACCGAGATTCGACGATAGCACGGACGCGACTGTCACAAGGCGGAGCATGCTTCAAAGTATCACGGAACCGACCTGCCCGCACCCGGCCGCGCGTCTCAGCGTTAATGAAACTGAAATTTGCCTTGAGCCCGCATCAGGTTCGGTTGCTATAATCGGCCTTCCAACGCGCATCGCCCGAGGCACGGCATTGGCTCAACCATTCATCGTCTCCATTCCCCACAAGCTGGGGAAGGAAGAAGCGACCCGCCGCCTGAAGGCCGGGCTCGGCAGCGTCCGCTCGGAATACGGAAAGATTCTTCAGATCAATGAGGAGATCTGGAGCGGCGATCGTCTCGCATTCCAGTTGACCGCGTTGAAACAACAGGTCAGCGGAACGATCGAGGTGGCGGAAGATCACGTCAGGCTTGAGGTGATGCTGCCCTGGCTGCTCGCAGGCCTGGCGCACGGCGTTCAGGCGACGATCCGGTCGCGTGCCACGCGCATGCTGGAGAAGAAAACAACGGACGTGTGATCGGCACGAACAAAGCCCGGCATTGCCGCCGAAAAAACGGCTGTTTTGGTCATGAAAAATCCCGCAGTCCCCAAGGAAACCCTGGGGGGCATCCGGGTCGTGACAATCGGCGACAAGCCTGGAGGAGGATTTCAGATGCTCGCAGTATCCCGAATATCGCGGGGCTGCGCACAAATGAGAAGGAATGGTGGGCGCGACAGGGATCGAACCTGTGACCCCCTCGATGTCAACGAGGTGCTCTCCCGCTGAGCTACGCGCCCTTAAAGACCACTGGTGCCGGGATGCGTCCCTATATCGGCTTGGATCGCCGCAGGCAAGGACGGGAAGACGTGTTTTGGGGCAAATTACCCCCGAATCGGCAGCCCTCAGGCCGCCAGCATCTTGTTCACTTCGCTGACCAGCTCGCGCAGGTGGACCGGCTTGGACAGCACCTTGGCGTTCTTCGGCGCCTCGGAGTCCGAATTCAGCGCGACGGCGGCAAAACCGGTGATGAACATGATCTTGATGTCGGGATCCAGTTCCGACGCGCGGCGCGCCAGTTCGATCCCGTCCATCTCCGGCATCACGATGTCGGTTAGAAGCATTTCAAAAGGCTCTTCGCGCAGCCTCTGATAGGCTGACAGCCCGTTGTCGTAGGACGAGACCTGAAACCCGGCATTCTCCAGCGCTTTCACCAGAAAGCGGCGCATGTCGTTGTCGTCTTCGGCAAGGAGAATTTTGTGCTGCATGGCCCTGATCGCGTGAATGGAGAAGTCCGCTGCCCTCTATTTGCCCCCATGGTAGTAAATTTCGGGTGAAGGTGAAGTTCCTATTGGCAGACCGGCCGGGTTTGCGTTCAATGATGTCCGGCAAAACACCCTGCTTTTCCGGCGAGAATGTGTTGCCCAGGCAGGCATTTCAGCAGCGGCGAGCATAACGCCGCGGATGAGGATGGCGAGGAAAAGAGGCGGCAATGACCCAGTTCGAGGACGAGTTGTCGCCTCCGTTCGAGATCATCGAGCCGCCGGTCTGGCGCGCGCCGATCATCTTCAATTCCCCGCATTCAGGATCGGTCTATCCGCGCGAATTTCTGGCTGCATCCCGCATCGATCAGGCAGCGCTGCGGCGTTCGGAAGATTCGTTCATGGACGAAATCATCGCCGATCTCACCGGCCGCGGATTTCCGATCGTGCGGGTGAACTTTCCGCGCTCCTATGTGGACGTCAATCGCGAGCCCTATGAACTCGATCCGCGCATGTTCGCCGGACGCCTGCCGAGCTTCGCGAATACGCGCTCGATGCGGGTCGCGGGCGGCCTCGGGACGATTCCGCGCGTGGTCGGCGATGGCCAGGAAATCTATTTCGAACGCCTCGATGTCGAGGACGCGCTGAACCGGATCGAGGCGCTCTACAAGCCTTATCATCGCGCGTTGCGCCGCCTCATCAACAAGGCGCACCAGGCGTTCGGCACGGTCATTCTGGTCGATTGCCATTCGATGCCGTCGGTGGGCGTCACCCGCGATGAACCCAGGCGCCCCGACGTCGTGATCGGCGACCGCTATGGCACAAGCTGCTCAGGCCTGCTGCCCGATGTCGTCGAGGAAACGCTGACCGGACTGCGATACTCGGTGGGCCGCAACAAACCCTATGCGGGCGGCTTTATCACCGAACACTACGGCAACCCGGCCAGCGGGCTGCATACGATCCAGCTCGAACTCAATCGCGCGATCTACATGGATGAGCGGCGGCGCGAGCGTGGCCCGCAATTCCGCAAGGTCGCTGATGATTTCATGGTGCTGGCGGAGGCGCTGGCTGCGATCCCGCTCGACAGCCTCGGACCGTTCCAGGCGGCGGCAGAATAAACTTCCGCCTGCGAATCTCTTCGCATGAGAAGTATCCGCGTTGCCGCCCTCGCCCAAGAAAAAAGGGCCACTCGCGAAAGCAAGTGGCCCAAGTCTAGGGAGGAAACGCCCAAGGAGGGCAGCAATAACGCGAGGCGTTATCGCACCGCAACAATATGCAACCGCAGCGCACTCAGAGCAAGTATTTTTAAAGATTTAGCCATGCCTTAGGCGCATGACAGACTTGCGGCATCTCAGTCGGGTAAAAATACAATTCATTAGAAATAACAATACTTTATAGAGAAATATGACAATTGGAGGATGCCAAAAAAGCATGAAAATGCACCCAAGAACTGAATATTGAATCCCATTCATTAGCTCGCGGGCTTTCATTTGCACCTTCGCTTTGGAATCTCAAAGTAAGGAATGAACATTCCGGTTAGTGGCCTGCTGTCAGAATTTCAGGCGGTTGCCCTGTCCGGACTCTTATAGGGCCGTAACAGGTTCGCACTTACACTCCATCAAGCACCATGGCCGCTCCAAAGGAATCCCCGTGACGGTTATCGACTTCACCGCTTTCATCGAACGACTGGCGACCGCTTCGGGCGACACCATCCTTCCCTTCTTCCGCACCTCGCTCGGCGTCGAGAACAAGAACACCGGACGCGATCTCGATCCGGTCACCGAAGCTGACCGCGCCGCAGAGGCCGTGATGCGCCGGATGATCAAGGACAGCTTTCCGCTGCATGGCATTGTTGGCGAGGAGTTCGGATCGGAGCGTGCCGACGCGGAATATGTCTGGGTGCTCGATCCGATCGACGGCACCAAGTCTTTCATCGCCGGCCTGCCGATCTGGGGCACACTGATCGCGCTGATGCACAACGGCGCGCCGGTATTCGGTATGATGCATCAGCCCTATATCGCCGAACGCTTCAGCGGCGACGGCGGCTCCGCGCGTTACGACGGCCCGTCCGGCAAGCGCAAACTGTCGGTGCGGCGCTGCGCGTCGCTGGCGGAGGCGACGCTTTTCACCACCAGTCCCCGATTGATGAAGTCGCCGGACCGCGCGCAGTTCGAGCGTGTCGAAGCCGGCGTGCGGTTGTCGCGCTACGGCGGCGATTGCTACGCCTATTGCATGCTCGCCGCGGGACATCTCGATCTCATCATCGAGACCGAATTGAAAGCCTACGATGTCGCGGCCCTGATTCCGATTGTCACCGGCGCGGGCGGCATTATCACCACGTGGGACGGCAAGCCTGCGCAATCCGGCGGCCGCATCGTCGCGGCTGGCGATCCGCGCGTTCACGAAGCGGCGATGAAGATCCTGAATACATAGAGCGCCTCAATCGCCTGCACTAAATCTTCGCAAACATCCTCAGGTGATCCGCAAGCTGCTGCACCGGCCGCGGCAACGACGGCCGGCTGCAGGTGCAGATCGCCAGTCTGCGGCTGGTCCACGGATCGCTCATCCTCACCGTCTTGATCTTTATTGAGCGGCTGTAGCGGCGCGCCGCGGCCTCTGGAATGATCGCCACGCCGACGCCGGCCTCCACCATCTGGCAGACCGCATCGAAACTTCTAAGCCGCGCACGTATCCGCAGACGGACTCCGAGTTGCGCGGCATGGGTCGCGATATGACTTTGCAAGGCGCTGGCCTCGGTCAGGCCGACAAACTCGCGGGCAGCGACATCGCGAAAGCCCGTCTGACGGCGCTGCGCGATCTCGTCGCCGGGCGGCACGATCAGCACCAGCCGATCGTCGCAGAACGGAAACCGATCGAGCCCCTCGGGCAGCATCGCATCGACCGCGAGACCGATATCGGCTGCGCCCGACGCCAGCGCCGTGGCAATCTCCACACTCTCGCGCTCTTCGATGTCGATGCTGATCGCCGGATATTTCGCCAGAAACGACGCCAGCGCCTTCGGCAGATGCTCGCTCGCGCCGGATGTGTTGGCCAGCATGTGGATGCGCGCCCTCAGCCCGCGCGCATAGGCGCTGAGCTCGCCCTGCATCGCCGCCATCTGATGCAGCACGATCCGGGCATGGTCGAGCAGGCTTTCGCCCGCGGCCGTGAGCCTGATGCCGCGCCTCTGCCGCTCGAGCAACGGCACCCCCAGCGCCGCTTCCATGCCCTTGATGCGCGCGCTGGCCGAGGCCAACGCCAGCGCCGACCGCTCGGCGCCGTGGGTGATGCTGCGCGCCTCGGCGACCGCCACGAACAACCGCATATCCACCAGATCGAAATGCATGGCCACGGCCCTTTACAGTGCCTTCGCCAAAGCCGAAGGCTTGTTCCGTATCCTCCAGATTGTGCAGTTTGCCGCCCTCGGTCAATGTACACGCCATGTCCAGTTCACTCTCCGATCCGATTCTCCTGATCGTCATCGCCGCGGTCTTCCTGCTGGCGGGCTTCGTCAAGGGCACCATCGGCATGGGCCTGCCCACCGTGGCGATGGGTCTTCTCGCCACGCGGATGCCGCCGGCGCACGCGCTCGCCATCGTGATCGTGCCCGCCATTGTCACCAACATCTGGCAGACTTTCATCGGCCCCTATCTGCGCGACATCGTGCGCCGGCTGTGGCCGCTGATGATCGGCACCGTGCTCGGCATCCTGTCGGGCGGCGGCCTGATGACGGGTCCCTATGCGCGCTACGGCACCATCGTGCTCGGCGTGCTGCTGGTGATCTATGCGATCATCGGGTTGTCCAAGGTCCGCTTCAGCGTGGCGCGCCGGAACGAGAAATGGCTCGGCGGCATTGTCGGCCTGGTTACCGGCGTGATCTCGGCTGCGACCGGCGTTCAGGTCATTCCCTCGATGCCCTTCATGCAGGCCATCGGCATGGAGAAGGACGAACTGGTGCAGGCGCTCGGTGTCTTCTTCACCACGGCGACCGTCGCGCTGGCGTTCAACCTCACCGATGCGGGACTGCTGAATGCGACCGTCGCCATTCCCGGCCTTGTCGCGATGGCAACCGCCTTCGCCGGCATGTACCTCGGCCAGCTTCTGCGCTCGCGCATGGATGCGGATACGTTCCGGCGCTGGTTTCTGATTGCGATGCTGCTGCTCGGGATTTATCTCGCGGGCGAAATGCTGGTGCGCATTCACGGCTGAGCAGGATCATGCTAGGCGTAGCCCATGATCCGGGTCACACGCGACATTACGATTGACGAGAAGGACCTCGACATCGCGTTCGTTCGCGCCTCGGGCCCGGGCGGACAGAATGTCAACAAGCTCTCGACCGCGGCGCAATTGCGCTTCGATGTACGGCGTCTCACGCTTGAACCGGACGTGCTGACGCGGCTGACCACGCTCGCGGGCCAGCGCATGACCAGGGACGGCGTGATCGTCATCCATGCGCAGCGCTTCCGCACCCAGGAGCGCAACCGCGCCGACGCCATCGACCGGCTGCTGGAACTGTTACGCGAGGCCGCCGTTCGCCCGAAACCGCGCCGCGCCACGAGGCCGACCCTCGGCTCCAAGATGCGCCGTCTCGACGGCAAGAAGCGCCGCGGTGACGTCAAGGCAAAGCGCAATACGCGCAGCTTCGACGACTAGTGGAGTAGATTTGACATTCGCTCCCCGCTGGCAGCGGGTTAGCAAAGCGAATGTCAAATCTAAACTCCACTAGACTTATATTTGCCAGTGGTCCTTTGATTCTAACATTCGCAAGAAGCCTGCTGAAGTGGGATGCGAATGTTAGAATCGGACCACTGGCACGAAAAACTCCGGCCGCGAACGCGACCGGAGTTCTGTCTTGCGGGAAAGGGCGGGATTTGCGGAACAGCTTACCGCTTGAGGCTACCGGCAGCGCCGCCGGCGGCGCCAGCCGCCCCGTTGACGGCACCGCCCGTGCCCGATCCGACAGTGCCTTTCGCGCCGGTCTGTGCGCCGCCCCCGGCATTCGCGCCCGAGCCTCCGACGTGTGAATCAACGCCTGCTCCTGTGTTGGCGCCACCGGAAATTCCAGCGGGGCCGTTGACACCGCCCTGCGCGCCGCCGCGAACCCGTGTGTCAGATGAAACGCCCTGTGCCAGTACAGCGCCAGTCAGCATTGCCGAGGCTGCGAGTGCAATTGCTGCAGTTTTTACGACCTTCATCCACTTCTCCTTGCAATGGCGAGGTTCAATCCGGCTTCGTTCTGGACGCCGTCCGCATCAGCCGGATGAATTCGCCGAGATATTTCTCACGAACGGCGCACACGCATGCAAACTGCGTCGTGTGACCATTGTTCAGAGATTTAGGGGTCATTTCGCGGAGATTCCGCCACAGGCCGACCGCATATGCGGCGATTCAATGAGTCCTGTGCGAAGCGGTGAAAGCCGCACAAATGGGACCGGATGAGGTTCCCTTTGATCCATCGAACCCGGTAAAATACGCCGCGCCGTATCGAGTCGCCCTGGAACCTCCATGCCCGTCCGCCAGCTCCCCATTCAGATCGTCAACCGCATCGCCGCCGGCGAAGTGGTGGAACGGCCCGCGAGCGCGGTGAAGGAACTGGTGGAGAACGCCATCGATGCCGGCGCTTCCCGCATCGACATTTTCACCGAGGGCGGCGGCCGGCGGCGCATCGCCATCACCGACGACGGCGCGGGCATGACACATGACGATCTCGCGCTGTCGGTCGATCGTCACGCCACATCGAAGCTCGACGACGAAGACCTGCTGCGGATCCGCACGCTGGGTTTTCGCGGCGAAGCGCTGCCCTCGATCGGTGCGGTGTCAAAGCTCAGCATTGCCACGCGGCATGCCAGCGAGCCCCATGCATGGACGCTGAATGTCGATGCCGGAGTGAAGTCCGATATTGTACCGGCGGCGCTGACAGCAGGAACACGCGTCGAAGTCAGCGATCTGTTCTACGCCACACCGGCGCGGTTGAAATTTCTCAAGACCGACCGCACCGAGGCCGAAGCGGTTCGCGAAGTCGTGCGCCGCCTGGCAATGGCGCGGCCTGATATCGCGTTCTCATTGTCCGGCGAGGAGCGCGCGCCCGTGACCTGGGCTGCCGCGCTGCCCGGTGCGGCGGGCCGCCTGACGCGGCTCGGCGATATTCTCGGGGCGGACTATCGCGCCAGCGCCATTGAGGTGCATGCCGAGCGCGACGGCGTGAGTGTCGAAGGCTTTGCGGCGGCTCCGTCTCTGACGCGCGCCAACGCGCTGGGGCAATACCTGTTCGTCAACGGCCGCCCGGTGCGCGACAAACTGATCCTCGGCGCGGTGCGCGCGGCGTATGCGGATTATCTGCCGCGCGACCGGCATCCCGTGGTGGCGCTGTTCGTAACGCTGGATACGCAGGACGTCGATGCCAACGTGCATCCGGCGAAAACCGAAGTGCGCTTTCGCAATGCCGGGCTGGTGCGCGCGCTGATCGTGCATGCGCTGAAGGACGGTCTCGCCCGCGAGGGCAAGCGCACCGCTGCGAATTCCGACGGCGCCGCGATCATGGCGTTCCGCCCCGGCAGCATTCCGCACGGCGGCTGGGACTGGCGGCGCTCGCCGAACTTCCCCGCGGCTCCCGCTGCGCCGGCTTATGCGAATGCGTTTTCCTCCCATACGTTTGCCGAAGCCGCGCAGGCCGCGTTCGATACCGGCGCGCCGACCGCCGACGTGCGCTACGAGCAGGCGCCCGCGAGCGAATTGATTGACCGCCCGCTCGGCGCGGCCCGCACCCAGATTCACGAAACCTACATCGTGTCGCAGACCCGCGATGGACTGGTAGTGGTGGACCAGCACGCCGCCCATGAGCGCATCGTCTACGAGCGGCTGAAGGCCTCGCTCGAACGAAACGGCGTCCAGCGGCAGATCCTGCTGATCCCCGAAATCGTCGAGATGGACGAAGCCACTGTCGAGAGGCTGGTCGCGCGCGCGGGCGAACTGGAGAAATTCGGACTCAGCATCGAATCCTTCGGTCCCGGCGCGATCGCCGTGCGCGAGACGCCATCGCTGCTGGGAAAAGCCGATGCGGCGTCACTGCTGCGCGATCTCGCCGAGCACATGGCCGAATGGGACGAAGCCTTGCCACTCGAGCGGCGGCTGATGCATGTCGCGGCCACAATGGCCTGTCACGGCTCGGTGCGGGCGGGGCGCATCCTCAAGCCCGAGGAAATGAACGCGCTGCTGCGTGAGATGGAAGTGACACCGAATTCCGGCCAGTGCAATCACGGCCGTCCGACCTATGTCGAACTCAAGCTCGCGGACATCGAAAAGCTGTTCGGGCGGCGGTGATCTTCGTTAGAGCGCTATAATTGGTTGAGGTCATCAAATGGCGAGTCATTGGAGAAGGCGACGCTCTCACCCACGACGTTTAAGGTCGGGAGGCATCACCTTCATTTCTGCCACTTGGGAGCTGAGATCAGAAAAACGCAAGAAACCGACGCCTGCTTATCGTCATCGTTGTCCAGATTGCGGCGTGATGGTTGTTAGCGTCCGGATGAAACGCGGTGGCTGGGCACACTTTGAAGGCGCGAACGGTCTAGGGCGGGTTAAACATCCCTGCTTTAACCGAGGTGACAGGCTCGGCCGACGACGCGATAACGAAACGCCTGACCTATTTGAAAAACAAGAACCGCCCAAGGACAAAATCGACTAAACTATCGAAACAATTGTTAGCCCATGGAATCACCGACGCTCGCCCGCAGAAACACGAACTCGGTATCGTCATAGGCGCGGCGCTCGAGCTCCTCGAATCCCTCGGGCGCCTTGAACTCCGCCGCCTTCGATTCCTCGACGACGACCAGCGCCTCCGGCGTCAGCCATTTGCCGTCGCGCAACGACGCCAGCGCCTTGTCGGCAAGTCCGCGCCCATAGGGCGGATCGAGAAACACCAGCGAGAACGGCTCGACCGGATAGGCGGGGCCGAGATTGGTCGCATCGCGGCGATAAACCTTGGTCACGCCGCCCAGCCCCAGCGCTTCGACATTGTTGCGCAACAGCGCTCGCGCCTCCGCGCCGTTGTCGACGAACAGCGTGAACGCCGCGCCGCGCGAGACCGCCTCGATGCCGAGCGCGCCGGTGCCGGCGAACAGGTCGAGCACCCGTGCGCCGTCGATCGGGTTCTCGTAGGCATGCATCAGGATATTGAACAGCGACTCGCGCAGGCGATCCTGCGTCGGACGGATATCGTTCGACGCGGGCGAGGCGATGTTGCGGCCTCTCAGACGACCACCAACGACGCGCATGACTAACCACCGTCATGCCCGGCCTTGTGCCGGGCATCCACGTCTTTTTCACCGGGGTTCGCAGAAGACGTGGATGGCCGGGACAAGCCCGGCCATGACGCCTTGAGAATTGAGGGTTGCGCGCGAACGATCACGCTCAGTCTTCCGTGGTGTCTCGTGGCTTCAGATCGCGCTTGCCCTTGTAGCCGCGCGTCGGGCGGCGCATTGGGCCATAGCCGCTGGCTTCTTCCTCGTTGCGCGCATGGGCCTCGTCGCTGCCCGCACGCGTCACCAGGATGCGGCGGCCCTTGCGATCCGCGATCAGACCGCTCTTCGTACCCGCAGGCTTGATGCGGCCTTTGCCACGCGGCGCATCTTCGTCTTCCGCGGCCTGCTTGACCGGCTTGTCGAACTGCGCACCGGACATCGCGACGATCTTCTCGCCGAGCTGCTCGCGCAGCACCCGCGACTTGATCTCCTCGACCTGGCCTTCCTCGATCTCGCCGAGCTGGAACGGCCCGTAGGAAATGCGGATCAGCCGGTTCACCTCGAGACCGAGATGCGCCATCACGTTGCGAACTTCGCGGTTCTTGCCTTCGCGGATCGCAAACACGATCCAGACGTTGGCGGCCTTGTCGCGCTCCAGGGTCGCATCGATCGATCCGTACTTGACGCCATCGACCTCGACACCTTTCTTCAACTCGTCGAGTTGAGCCTGCGTGACTTCGCCGTGGGCGCGGACGCGGTAGCGCCGCAGCCAGCCGGTGTCCGGCAGTTCCAGCGCGCGGGCAAGCCCGCCGTCATTGGTCAGCAGCAGCAGACCTTCGGTGTTGAAATCGAGCCGGCCGATGCTGATAAGGCGCGGCAATCCCTCGGGCAGATTGTCGAACACCGTCGGACGGCCCTCGGGATCGTCGTGGGTGGTCATCAGGCCGCGCGGCTTGTGATAGAGAAACAGCCGCGTGCGCTCGCGCTCCGGCAAGGGTTTGCCGTCGATAGTGACGACGTCGTTGGCCGTGATGTCGAGCGCCGGTGAATTGATAACGCGGCCGTTGACGGCAACGCGGCCCTGCACGATCCAGTCCTCGGCATCGCGGCGCGAACAAAGCCCCGCACGCGCGACGATCTTGGCGATGCGCTCGCCGGTTTTTTTCTTTTCCGGCGCGGCCCGCTGCGGGCGCCTGTCGAAATCGGGCTTGCGCTCCCGGTATTCGCCGCGGCCGCCGAACGCGGGGCGTTTGGCGAAGACCTTGCTGTCGTCCTCATTGTCGCGGCGCGGACGGTCGCGGGTTTCGCTGCGCGGATGTTCCTGCCAGTCGCTGCGGCCACGCGGCGCGCGGTCATCACGCGGCTTGTCGAAGCGCGGACGCGAAAAACGCGGACGCTCGCTCTGGTCGCGGTCGCCACGATCGGAACGGGGCCTGTCGAAACCACCTTCACGGCGCGGCGGACGGCTGTCGCTGTCACCTGACGGTGCGCGCTTCTGCCACGGTTTTTCGTCACCCCGATCCTCACCGCGGCTGAAATCCCTGCGCGGGCCGCGTTCCGCACCGCGCGCGGGCCGGTCGTCGCGATTGAACCGCGGGCGCTCGTCGCGCTGCGGCCGGTCGTCCCGGTTGAAGCGGGCGGGGCGTGCATCGCCGCCCTCGCCGCGCGGCCTGTAGGGCCGCTTCTCACCGAACTTCCTGTCTTCGAATTTTTTATCCTGAAAACGCCCGGCGCCGGCGCCGCGCGGCGCGCGGTCATCGCGATCACGCGGCTTGAAAGAACGGCCCTCACCGCGATCCTCACGCGGTCTGAACGAACGTCCTTCGCCGCGATCTTCGCGCGGCTTAAAGGAGCGTCCCTCGGGACGATCGCCACGCGGCTTGAACGGACGGCCTTCGCCACGATCCTCGCGTGGCTTGAATGAGCGCGCTTCGCCGCGATCCCGCGAGCCGAATTCCTTGCGCGGGCCGCGCTCCGGTCCGTCTTTCCGGAAATCGTCGCGCTTGCCGGCATAAGGTTTCGCCCCATAGGGCCGCTTGTCCCCGATTGGGCGCTTGTCGCCAAACTTGCGGTCACCGAATTTCTTGTCGCCGCGCGGGCCGCCAGACCGTGCGGGCCGCTCGTCGCGCGAGCTTCCACCACTGCGCGAGCCGCCGCCGGGGCGGCCTCTGCCGCCGGCCTTGTAGCCTCCACCCGCTCCGCCTTCACGGCGCGGCGGACGGCCGTTGTTTTTATCGTTGTCGCGGGGCATGAATGATCTCTCAGGACGTTGGCCGGAATATCGAACTGTCGCACAACGTGAAATTGGCTGGCGGCACGCGCCCTTGTAAATCAGGGCGCATTTTCGCGCAAAACCGGTTCTCGCGTTTGCTGAAGCCGTTGTACTAACAGAGTTTATCGCCGGAAACGAGGCATGACGGCACGATCTTTCATGGATTTGGCGCTGAAACAGGCCGAAATCGCCGAAACAGCCGGGGAAGTGCCGATCGGCTGCGTGATCGTGCGGGACGGCAGGGTGATCGCGCAGGCCGGCAACCGCACCCTTGCCGACCGCGATCCGACCGCGCATGCCGAGATTCTGGCAATCCGCGAGGCCGCCCGCGTCACCGGCAGCGAGCGCCTGACCGATTGCGATCTCTATGTCACTTTGGAACCCTGCACCATGTGCGCGGGGGCCATCTCGTTCGCCCGCATCCGGCGGCTTTACTATGGCGCGAGTGACCCGAAAGGCGGCGCGGTGGACTCAGGCGTGCGGTTCTTCGCCTCGCCGACGTGCCACCACGTGCCGGAAATTTATCCGTCGTTCGGCGAGAGCAAGGCCGCTGCGCTGCTGACGAATTTCTTCAAGTCACGACGATAGCAAGCCGGATCACAGGTTGATCTTCATGCCCTCATGCGAGGCGTCGAGGCCGAGCCGCACATAGAAGCGCTGCGCGTCGACACGGCGCTTGTCGGTCGTGAGCTGCAATTGCTTGCAGCCGCGGGCACGCGACTTGTCGATCATCGCATCCATCATCTGTTCGCCGATGCCGAGACCGCGCAGCGAACGATCGACCCGCACACCTTCGACCTTCGCGATCCAGCTTCCGTGATATGACATTCCGGGAATGAAGGTGAGTTGCAGGCAGCCCATGGCCGCACCCTCGTGATCCCAGACATAAAGCGTGTTGTTGGGGTCCGCCGCGATCGCATCGAACGCAGTTTCGTATGCCGCCATGCCCCCGGAGAAATCCTCGCGCCCGCGCGCGACCTCATCATCCGCCAGCATTTCAACAATCCGCCGGATGTCTTCTCGCCGTGCCTCACGTATTGCCATCAATCCTGCCCCTGAAAGAATTTAAGTAATGCATCTGCCGTTTCCCGCGGGTTTTCCTCGGCGAGGAAGTGGCCCGCGTCGATGGCTTGCCCGCTGACATTTGTCGCCCACCTGCGCCAGGTGTCGAGAGGGCCTGAGGCCGAGGACGCAATGCCCGCCCCGCCCCACAGCGCCAAAAGCGGCACCGTGATCCTGTTGCCGGCCTCAACGTCGGCTTTGTCCTGTTCGAAATCAGCATAGGCCCCGGCGCGATAATCCTCGCACGCCGCGTGAATGCGCAGCGGATCGCGGAACGCCGTCAGGTAATGTTCAACCGCACGCGGATCGAACGGATCGGGCGCATCCTCCTTGGCCCAGCTTTTGAAAGTGCGGCCGAAATAATCGTCGGGATTCGGCGCGATCAGATTTTCCGGCAATGGATGCGGCTGCGCCAGAAACGCCCAGTGATAAATCCGGAGCGCGAAGCCGCGATCCATCTTCGCCCAGTAATCATAGGTGGGCAGAATATCGAGCGTCGCGAAACGCGACAGCCGCCCGGGATGATCGAGCGCCAGCCGGTAGGCGACGCGGCCGCCGCGGTCGTGACCTGCGAGACCGAAATGCACATGGCCAAGCTTTTCCATCGCCTCGACCATCACCTGCGCCATGGCGCGCTTGGTGAACGGCGTATGGTTCTCGTCGGTTTTCGGCACGTCGGACCAGCCGTAACCAGGCAAATCCGGCATCACGAGCGTGAAGTTTTCCGCCAGCATCGGCGCGACGCGATGCCACATCACATGGGTCTGCGGATAGCCGTGCAGCAGCAGCAATGGCGGGCCCTTGCCGCCGACGCGGGCGAAAATGCGGCCACCGCGCGTGCTGATCCATTCGGATTTGAAGCCGGGAAAAAGATCGGCGAGATCGGGCATGGGATTCCTGAACCCTGTTGTTATCCCCGCGAACGCGGTGACCCATACTCACTGAATTCAATGATCGAACGTCAATCTTGCAACAACACCGTCCCGCGACGAAAATTTCAGATGAATAACAACATTCGGTGGTTTTAGGTCCCTGCCTTCGCGGGAAGGCTAGGATTTCTTCTCCCGCGCCACCGCCTGCCAGCCAATATCGCGGCGGCAGAAGCCTTCCGGCCATTTGATGAGGTCGATAGCCTCATAGGCCCGGCGCTGCGCCTCGCCGACAGTCCCGGCTGTCGCGGTGACATTCAGCACCCGCCCGCCGTTGGCGAGGATCCTGTTCCCGTCCGCCCTGGTGCCGGCGTGGAATATCTCGACGCCCTCGACCTTCGCGGCGTCATCGAGCCCCTCGATGGTGGTGCCCTTGGCATAGTCGCCGGGATAGCCCTTCGCCGCCATGACAACGGTGAGCGCGGGCTCCGGATACCAGCGCAGATCGAAATGTTTCAGTTCACCCTCGACCGATGCCAGCAGCGCCGGCACGAGATCCGACATCAGGCGGATCATCAGCACCTGCGTTTCGGGATCGCCGAACCGCGCGTTGTATTCAATCAGTTTCGGACCATCTTTCGTAATCATCAGACCCGCGAACAGCACGCCCTTGTAAGGCATGCCCATCGCCTTCATCGCGTGCAGCGTCGGCAGGATGATCTCGCTCATCGTCCGCTCGCGCACCGCGTCGGTGAACACCGGCGCCGGCGAGTAGGCGCCCATGCCGCCGGTATTCGGCCCCTTGTCGCCGTCGAAGGTCCGCTTGTGATCCTGCGCGGCAGCCAATGGCAACGCTGTGTCGCCATCACACAGCACGAAGAACGAGGCCTCCTCGCCCTCCATGAATTCCTCAACGACCGCCTCCGCACCTGCGGCGGTGAACAGCGCATCGACAGCGGCTTCGGCCTCATTCAACGTCATCGCCACCACGACGCCCTTGCCGGCTGCGAGACCGTCAGCCTTCACCACAATCGGCGCGCCCTGCTTGCGGATATAGGCTTTCGCCGCCTCCGCATCGCGAAAGCGTTCATAGGCCGCGGTCGGAATGTTGTTCGCCTTGCAGATATCCTTGGTGAAGCCCTTGGAGCTTTCGAGCTGCGAGGCGGCCTTGCTGGGGCCGAACGCCTTGATGCCCGCTGCCGTCAGATCGTCGACGATGCCGGCCGCCAGCGGTGCTTCAGGGCCGACCACCACGAGGTCGACCTTGTTCATCTTGCAGAAGCCGATCACCGCCGCATGATTCGCGACATCGAGCGCGACGCATTCGGCCTCGCGGGCGATGCCGGCATTGCCCGGCGCGCACCACAGCTTTGTCAGCAGCGGCGAAGCCGCCATTTTCCACGCCAGCGCGTGTTCGCGCCCGCCGGAACCGATCAAAAGGATATTCATGGATAAGGGTCGAACCAGCGTTTCTGGGATGATAGAAGGGTTTAACATGGTGTTTGACCACCGCAACAGATTCGAATCCTGATGAAATCGACTGCCGCCGAACCGCTGCCCAATTCACCGGAATTTACCGTTTCGGAGCTATCCTCGGCCCTGAAGCGCACGGTGGAGGACGCCTACGGCCATGTGCGGGTGCGCGGCGAAATCTCGGGCTTTCGCGGCCCCCATTCGTCGGGCCACTGCTATTTCGCCCTGAAGGACGACAGCGCCAAGATCGAGGCGGTGATCTGGAAAGGCGTCCATGGCCGGATGCGGTTCAAGCCGCAGGAAGGCCTGGAAGTCATCGCCACCGGCAAGCTCACCACCTTTCCGGGCTCGTCGAAATACCAGATCGTGATCGAGGCGATCGAGCCCGCCGGCGTCGGCGCGCTGATGGCGCTGATGGAAGAGCGCAAGAAGAAGCTCGCCGCCGAGGGCCTGTTCGATGAAGCGCGCAAGCAGCTTCTGCCTTGGCTGCCCGACGTGATCGGTGTGGTGACCTCACCGACCGGCGCCGTGATCCGCGACATCCTGCACCGGCTGGAAGACCGTTTCCCGCGCCGCGTGCTGGTGTGGCCGGTGCGCGTGCAGGGCGAAGGCTCCGCCGAGCAGATCGCCGCCGCCATCCACGGCTTCAACGCGCTTGAAGAAGGCGGCCGGATTCCACGGCCCGATCTTTTGATCGTCGCGCGCGGCGGCGGCTCGCTGGAAGACCTGTGGTCGTTCAACGAAGAGATCGTGGTGCGTGCCGCGGCGGAGAGCATGATCCCGCTGATTTCGGCGGTGGGGCACGAGACCGACGTCACGCTGATCGACTTCGCGAGCGACAAGCGTGCGCCGACGCCGACCGCGGCGGCCGAGATGGCGGTGCCGGTGCGCGCCGAACTCGCTATCGAGATTTCCAGCCTTGCGCGTCGCAGCTTCGCTTGCTGGCAGCGCAGCCACGAGCATCGCCGCGCCGAATTGCGCAGCGCCGCGCGTGCGCTCCCGAAAGCCGTCGACCTTCTGAATATTCCGCGCCAGCGCCTCGACCGCGCCAGCGCGCAACTGCCCCGCGCACTGCGCGCCAACGCGCATGTCTATGAGCGGCGGCTGTCCGCGATCGGCGGACGGCTGACGGTGACGGCGCTGCGCACGCAGATCGATCGCGGCAAGGAGAAAGTAGCGCGGCTGGCGGCAAGCGCGCGGCGCAGCGCGGATCTGCATATCCAGCAGCGCGAGACGCGGCTGAGGTATGTCGCGCAGCTTTTGAATGCGCTGTCCTACAAGGGCGTGCTGGATCGCGGCTTCGCACTGGTGCGCGACGAACAGGGCCAGCCGCTGCATGCCGCGGCCCATGTCGGTTCCGGCCAGCATCTCACCATCGAGTTCGCCGATGGACGCATCGGCGCGACGGCGGATGGCGAGGGAACAGTTGCGGCGAAGCCGAAAGCACCGCCGGCAAAGCCTGCGTCGAAGCGAACCACCGATTTCGGCGTCAAAAAGGTCCAGGGCGACCTTTTTTGAGCCGCCGAAAAGGGTTTCGCCGCCTCTCCTGTATGCCTATATTTAAGTCCTCTCTCCGGACGACACTCCGCCGGACCCGACAAGGACAGTTATCGTGCTCAATAAATTCGGGCCTTCCGGCCAGGGCGAAGCGCAGATCGAATATCTCGACGGCGATTTTCGCGTGACCTCCCCCGGCTCCTACGTGCGCTGCGCCATCACCGGCGAACACATTCCGCTGGATGAGCTGAAATACTGGAGTGTCGACCGGCAGGAAGCCTATGCGACGCCGGAAGCCGTGTTGCAGCGACATTATCCGGCGCAGCTGAAGAAGGCCTGAGATTTATCGCGTGCGGGCTTTCGCCAGCCGCGCGATCACAAAATTCCGCAATGTCGCTTCATCCTCGAACGTCAGCGTGACCGCGAAGGTCACGATGCGGCCGGCATGAACCTTGAGGCGCGCATCGCTGCCGAGGCGCGCCATATCTTTCCCGGTTGTCACCAGGGTAAGTGACTTTGCTGCGGCATCCGACACCAGCCGCCCGATCTCGTCCGGCGTGAACGGATGATGATCGGCGAAGGCCCTTTGCTCGATCACATTCACACCGCTGGCGCGCAACGTCGCGAAAAACCGCGCCGGATCGCCGATTCCTGCAAAGGCCAGTACGCGCTGACCGCGCAACCTGTCGACTGAGACTTGATCCGGAACAAGGCGCGCCCGCAGCACAGGCGCGCCACGCTTCAATACCGTGGCTGCAATGTCATTGGCTGCATCGCCCTGGCCGATCACAATCAGCGCGTCAGTGCGCGCGATCTGCGGTTCGAGAGGCGCGCGCAACGGCCCTGCCGGAAACACATCGCCGTTGCCGACGCCGCGCGCGGCGTCGATCACGATCAGCGACGCATCCTTCGCAAGCGCCGGATTCTGAAAGCCGTCATCCAGCAGAACAACTGTCGCGCCCTGCGCACGCGCCAGTGCGGCGCCGGCGGCGCGGTCCCGCGACACCATGACGGGCACGCCCAAAGCCATCATCAGCGGCTCATCGCCGACATCGGCTGCTGAATGCGACGCCGGATCGACGCGCAGAGGCCCTTGCAGCGTTCCACCATAGCCGCGGCTGACCACGAATGGCCGCTCGCCCAGCTCGCGCAGGAGTTTCACCAGCGCGAGCGTCGCCGGCGTCTTGCCCGCGCCGCCGAGGTGATAGTTGCCGATGCAAAGAACCGGAATTCCGGCGGATGAACCATCGCGCGACATCCGCTGCGCGGTAATCGTTCCATAGATCGCGCCGAGCGGCGCAAGCAATCGCGATAGCAATGATGGCGGCCGATACCAGAAGGCCGGCTCACGCATCGGAGCTCCCTCCCTCCAGCCGCAACTGCAGGAGATATGGCTCCAGCGCGCTGAGCGTCTTGTCCAGCGCGCCGCCGAGCCGGCTGACAACGGTTTCCGCCGCGCCAACCGAACGCTGCCGCGCGATCGGATTCACCAGCAGATGCCCGAGCGATTTCACGAAATCCTCGCCGGTCTCGGCGCGAATGGCCCCGCCGGACTGATTGAGCGCGTCGTAGATGTCGTCGAAGTTGAACACATGCGGCCCATGCAGGATCGCGGCACCGAGCTTGATGCCCTCGATCGGATTCTGCCCGCCATGCGCCACCAGCGAACCGCCCATGAACACCACCGGCGCCAGCCGGTAGAACAATCCGAGTTCGCCCATGGTGTCGGCGACGTAGATATCCGTCTCAGTGCCCGGCAGTTCGTCCTGCGAGCGCAAGGCGACCCGCATGCCGCGATCCGTCAGCATCCGCGCGATGGCCGCGCCGCGATTGGGATGACGCGGCACGATCACGCTCAGCAATTGCGGCATCCGCGCCGCCAGACGCCGATGCGCATCGAGAATGATTTCGTCCTCGCCGGGGTGCGTGGAGGCCGCGAGGAACACCAGCCGGCGCTGCATCGCCTCCCTGAGACGCTCCAGCTTTTTCACGTCCGCCGGCGGACCTTCGACGTCGAGCTTCAGATTTCCGGATGTGACGACGTTCGGGCAGCCCAGCGCCGCGAAGCGCTCGGCGTCGCGGTCGGATTGCGCAAGGCAGAGATCGAAACACTCCAGCAGCGTGGAGATCGTGCCGCGCAGTTTCTGCCAGCGCGGGAACGAACGCGGCGACATGCGGCCATTGATGATGACCATGGGGATGCGCCGCTCGGCGCTGGACAGGATCAGATTGGGCCAGATGTCCGACTCGATAAACAGCGCCAGGCCCGGCTTCCAGTGATCGAGAAAGGCCGACACGAAGCGCGGCGAATCGAACGGCACGTATTGATGAATGACGTCGGGCGGAAACCGCCGCGCGACAATGGCCGCCGACGTCACTGTGCCCGAGGTCAGCAGGATGCGGACATTCAGCGCGCGCAGCCGTTCGATCAGCCCGGCCGCCGCAAGCACTTCGCCAACGCTCGCGCCGTGAATCCAGATCAGCGGGCCGGGCGGGCGCTCCACGCCGGCAACACCGCGACGTTCGCCGAGCCGTTCGGGATCTTCCTTGCCCTGCTTCAGCCGCCGCGCGATCAGTGGCGCCGCCAGCGGCGCGGCAAGAGCCGACAGCCGCCGATACGCCGCAAGCGTCGCTGGGAGCGCGCTAGGCATGAAGACCCTCGTCCGGCAGTCCGACCAGTTCATAGGCCCGGCGCGTCACCTCGTTCAGCCGCTCCTCAAGTTGCAAGCGCAGCGTCTGCATCATCTCGGTGTCCGCGTCGGACGGCACCCAGAGAATCTCGCCCGCGGCAATGACACCGCGCCCGAACGGCAAATGAATGACGGAGCGATCCCAGTTGTTGAGGCGTTTGAACCGGCTGGTGGCGATCGCCACCGGCAGGATAGGCCGGCCGGACTCGCGCGCCAGCATGATGATGCCGAGTCCCGCCTTGCGCGCAACCTTCGGCACGTCCGCGGTCAGCGCCATATTGATCTTTTCTTCCAGCGTCCGCAGCATCATCTTGAACGCGCTGACGCCGCCCTTGCGGTGAAACTCCGTCCCATGATCGCCGGAACCGCGCACAGTCCCGACGTCAAGGCGTTTCGCCGCGATTGCATTGATCTCGCCGTCGCGATGACGCGAGATCAGAACCCTGGCGGAGTACTGCTTGAGCTTCAGGAACGGCATCATGAAGTGCTGGCCGTGCCAGAACGCGATGATGACCGGCATGTCCGGTTCGATCTGCTTGTAGACATTCGGCGGATCGAGGGTGAAGCGGTTGGTCCACCACACCAGACGCAGAAATTCGGCCGCGGTGAAACCCACGGCATGCTGCACCCAGCTCGAGCGGCCGAGATTTCGAAGGAATCGTTTCAAGGGGCGGACTTTGAATCTTGACCGGGATCGAGCAGCCGGTGGAGATGGACGATGAAATAGCGCATGTGGGCGTTATCGACGGTTTGCTGGGCCTTGCCCTTCCACGCCGCATAGGCGGCAGCGTAGTTGGGGAACAGGCCGACGACCTCGACCTTGTCGAGATCCTTGAAAGTCACGTGATCGAGGTCGAGAAGTTCGCCGCCGATGACGAGGTGAAGCAACTGCGGTTGCACAGTTTCCGACATGAGTGTTTTCCCAAAAACCAGTGACCGGCTCACGAATTCAAGCAAAAAACGTGCTCGCGATCACCACGGAATCGGATTTTCCCGAAAATGTTTGACAATATGCGCGTGCCGCGCATGCCCCGCCGCCACCAGCAGCCCGTGACGAACGTCGGTCTGATTATAAACCAGACGTTCTCCGGCCAGTGAGGTCATTTCCCCGCCCGCTTCGTGCACGATTAAATCGGCTGCGGCAAGGTCCCAATCGCGGCTGTGCCCGGCGGCAAACGCGGCATCAAGCCGCCCATCCGCCACCCGCACCAGCCGTAACGCCAGCGATCCGATTTTCGGGTGGAGCGATTCGCCCTCGCGCATCCCGCCCAGACGCTCGACCAGAGGTTTGGGCCCTGCAATCTTCGGAAAATCGATCGCGGTGCCGGACGCCGTCGCAATCCGCGCTCCGTTCAGCAGGGCGCCCCGCCCGCACGTTGCGAAAAAGAACTCGTCGCTTGCAGGCGCGAAAACCGCGCCGAGCAGCGGCGATCCGTCTGCAACCAGCGCGACAGAGACCGACCAGTCGTCCTGCCGCGCGAGGTAGGCGCGGGTGCCGTCAATGGGATCGACGATCCATGTCAGCGATTTGCCAAGCCGCGACGGATCGTCGGCGCTTTCTTCCGAGAGCCATCCGTAATCCGGTGTCGCGGAACGCAACCGCGCCTCGATGAGATCGTTGACCGCGATGTCGGCCTCGGATACCGGCGACGACTTGCCCTTGATCCAGGTTTTCAGCTCAGTGCGAAACAGATCGAGCGCCAGCGCACCGGCTTCGCGCACCACGTCGGCCAGCAGTGCAGCGTCACGCGTCAGGACGGTATCGCTCATCATATCGGAATCAGCGACCGGCAATCGTCAACTCCCCGACGCGCACGGTCGGTGCGTTGACGCCGTATTTGAACGCAAGGTCGTTGGCGGGAACCATCGATCTGAAAATCTCGAGCAGGTGACCCGCGATGGTCACTTCGCTCACCGCATAGGTCAGTTGTCCGTTCTCGATCCAGAATCCCGCAGCGCCCCGGCTGTAGTCGCCGGTCACGCCATTGACGCCTGACCCGATCAGATCGGTGACATAGAAACCTTCCCTGATGTCGGCGATCAGCTCAGCGGGCGACAGCGATCCAGCCTCAAGGTGAAGATTGTAGGGGCCGGGCGACGGCGACGACGAAACGCCGCGATGGGCGTGCCCCGTGGTGGCCAGGCCCAGTTCGCGCGCGGTCGCGGAATCCAGCAGCCACGTCGTCAACACGCCGTCGTCGATAATCGCCTGCTTCCTGGTTGCGACACCTTCAGAGTCGAAGGCCTGCGACCGCATCCCGCGCACGCGCAACGGATCGTCGATGACGCGAATATCCTTGTCGAACAATTGCTGACCGAGGCGATCCTTCAGGAAACTCGTCTTGCGCGTGATCGATGTTCCGTTCACCGCGCCGACCAGATGGCCGACCAGCGAGTTCGACACGCGCGGATCGAACACCACCGGCGCCTTGCAGGTCGCGACCTTGCGCGGGTTGAGCCGCGCCACGGTGCGCTCGCCCGCACGTTGCCCGACGCTTGCCGGGGATTCGAGATCGGAGCCGTGGATCGCCGACGTGAAATCGTAGTCGCGCTCCATGCCGGTGCCTTCACCCGCGATCGCCACCGCCGAGATGCTGTGGCTCGAACGCAGGTAAGACCCGTGAAAGCCGGTCGAGGTCACGAGCACCATGCCGCCGATACCCGCGGACGCGGACGCACCGCCGGACTTCGACACGCCCTTGACTGCAAGTGCTGCGGCTTCCGCTTCCAGCGCACGCCGCTCCAGTTCATCGACCGAGGGCACCTTCGGATCGAGCAGGTCGAGATTTGGAAACTGTTTCGCCAGCAACGACGGATCCGCGAGGCCGACATATTCATCGTCGGGCGCGACCTTCGCCATCGCCACCGCGCGCTCGGCGAGCTTTGCAGCATCGCCGCCGATGTCACTGGTTGAAACCACCGCCTGCCGTTTGCCGACGAACACACGCAAGCCGACATCGTCGCCTTCGGACCGTTCCGATTCCTCGACCTTGCCATCGCGGATCTCGATGCTCTGCGATACGCCGCGCACCGCGATCGCGTCCGCCGAGTCCGCGCCTGCGCGCTTCGCCGCTTCCACGAGACGCTGCGCCAGATCGCTCAACGCTGTCTGATCGAGCAATCCGGATGTCGTTGATTTTGGCGATGGCGACAATGACGCGTTTGGTGAAGAGTTCACAAACAAATTCCCGAGGCTTGAAGGCGAATGCAACATATCATGAGATGTGCCTGTTTTACGCGGACTTCAAGCATTTTCGGGGCCCCTTGCGAAAGATATTTCGTGGTCCGGTGGTCCGGTTCTGACATTCGCATCTTGTCTCAGCGGCATTCTTGCGAATGTCAGAACCAAAGGACCACCAGCAACTATAGTTTCCAGTGTCCTTTCGAATCCGACGTTCGTTACGGAAAGCTCGGCAAAAGGAGGCGAACGTCGGAATTCGGGACACTGGCAAGGTCTCGTCAATCATCCGCGCCAACCTCTCGTCAATCATGAGAACTGAAGCAAACACAGTGAGAGACGATTAACCAGCCTTCTTAAGCGGATTCGGACGCGGCTCTGGCATGTTCCTCCCATCGACCGGGAACATAATTCCGGCGTGGGAGATAAAGCCGTGAGGCGTCAATTCGGAGTCGGCGGGGTGCAACCCGTCGGGTCGAGCTGCATGTTGCAGCTCGACCCCCATTCTTTGCCGGTCAGCTTTGAGGCGCGCGATGGCCGCGCCGATGGCGGCGTCAGGCATATCGAAATCAATCGCGAACGCGTCACCGTGCGCCGTGCCGTCGGCGGCATCCGCATGGCGATCAATGTCCGTGTCAGCGAATTTCTCGGCATCGCATGCCGTGAAACCAACGACGGACGCGCGCTCGTTCTGGTTCACAGCGATCCGTCGCTGTCGGTACCGCTGCTGGTCACCGCGGACGATCTGCATCTGGATATGGCCTGGCAGATGTGGGGCGATCTGTTTGCCCTGCCGCAGATCGAGGACGAAGCAGGCGATGCCCGCGAGCCCGCGCCGCGCCGACGCCGCCGCAATATCATCAAGGATCGCCGTCCGAAGTTTCTCGTGCGCCGCAAGGCTGGCCGCCCTGCAATGGAGCAGTCCATTCATCGCGGCGAACGCGAAATCATCGCGCGCCACTAGTACCCACTTTCCGAAGTTCGTGATCCGTTTCAGCACTACCTTGCGCGAACTTCGGAAAGTCATGGGTACTAGCAAACTTAGGATTCCAGTACCGCTTTCTATTGGAAGTTCCTGACCGGACTTGCAGCTGACACTGCAGGAACTTCCAATAGGCGGTACTGAGATCTAGAAACTCCGCAGCACAGCGTCGGCGAGCAATCCGGCGAACAGCAGCAATCCGGCGTTGCGGTTCGACTTGAACAACCGCAGGCACAGGGCTGAATCATCGATACGGATGGTCCGCACCTGCCAGACCAGATGTGCGGCGAACGCCGCCAGTCCGATCCAGGCGAACCACTGCGAGCCGCCGCGCCACAACGCGGCGCCGATCAGCACCACGGCAATGCTGTAGAAAATCGTCAGCGCGAGTTGCGTCCGCTCCCCAAACAGCAGCGCCGTCGACTTGATGCCGATCAGCACATCGTCCTCGGTATCTTGATGCGCGTAGATGGTGTCATAGGCAATCACCCAGGCGATCGAGCCTGCGTAGAGAAAAAGCGCCGTGGCATCGATCCGCGCCAGGATGACAGCAAATCCCATCAGCGCGCCCCACGAGAACGCGAGACCCAGAAACACCTGCGGCCAGTAGGTGACCCGCTTCATGAAGGGATAGATCGCAACCACCACCAGCGAGGCAATGCCGGTGAGGATCGCAAAGCCGTTGAATTGCAGCAGCACCGCAAGCCCGACCAGCGCCTGCACCACCAGAAAAATCGCAGCCTGTGTCACCGTCACCTGACCTGACGGGATTGGCCGCGACCGGGTGCGCTCGACCTGGTTGTCGAGATCCCTGTCCGTGATGTCATTCCAGGTGCAACCTGCGCCGCGCATCGTCACCGCGCCGGCAAAAAACAGCACGATGACCAGCGGCAGTCCGCGCACATCATGGGCGATGCCCGCGGCTAGGGCCGCCGACCACCAGCACGGCAACAGCAGCAGCCACCATCCGATCGGCCGGTCGAACCGCGACAGCCGCAGATAGGGCCGCGCCCACACAGGCGCAAGGGTATCGACCCAGTTCGAAGTGGAGTCAGCGACAGGGGTCGCGGCGTTGCTCATCCCAACCCTTCCCGGTGGAAGCGCATCAGCGTGTGAGGACGTTGCCGTTCAGCGTATCGAAGGTGCTGCCGCCGCGCTTCAAGGGCTTGGCCTCGGGCAATGTTGCGGAGCCGAGCGCTTCGCTCAGGCTCGGACCTGCCGGTCCCGCCTGCTGCTGCTGCGTCGCAGCCGCGCACACCCGCTGTTGCAGTTGGGAGGTATTGGCGTGGCCCTTCTTCATCTGCGCGCCGACCTCGGGCGGGATGCCGCACTTCTGCGCGTGGGTTTCCACGAACTTGATCATTTTCACTTCGGCTTGCGCGAAGTTGCCGATCAGCTTGCAGGCCTCCTGCGGCGGCGCCTTGCGCTTGCCGGCAGCCTGAATCAGCTTGGCCTTGGCTTCGGCATCCGCGCGCAGCGGCATGAAGCCCTTCTGACACTCCTCCGCGCCCGGCGGCGGACCAGCCTGCTGCGGTGGTGCGCCGAAACCGCCGCCACCCACAGGCGGCGCGCCGCTGGTGAAGGCGCTGGGTGATGGGGCTGGTCTTGCGGGCGCAGCGGTTGCGCCGTTGACGGGCGGAAATGGCGATGTGGCCGGCGCACCATTCACCGGAGGAAACGGCGAAGCATTGCTCGCGGGAGCCGGCGCGGCCTGCCCCGGCAGCGGTGCCGGAAATGCGCCCTGCGCGCGGACATCCGCGGCTTGCAGAACGAAGGTGGCGGCAGCCAGCAATGCGATAGAACGGTAGGCGGTCACGGATTCTCCTCCGGCGGGTTCCGATGTCCTTAACAAGGGCTTTTACGATTCTCGATGCCGCTTAACAACCCGATGAATCCGGCAGCAGCGCGGCAGGACACCGCCCGATGAGCTGCCAATTTGCAATCATTCAGCTAGAAGTCGGAAGATTAACGGATTGGAGCCGATGCCCAAACTCGATTTTCGCAGCCCACGGCTTTTCGTCGATGCCCCACTTGCGGCTGGCACCGGCATCGCGCTCGACCGCGACCAATCCAATTATCTCGGCAATGTGCTGCGGCTCGCGGCAGGCGACACCGTGCTGGTATTCAATGGCCGCGACGGCGAGTGGCGGGCCAGCCTCGCGGGCCGCAAACGGCCAGACCGCGCGGAGATTATCAGCCAGACCAGAGCGCAGGACGGCCTGCCCGATCTGCAATACGTGTTCGCGCCGCTGAAACACGCGCGGCTCGACTACATGGTGCAGAAAGCCATTGAAATGGGGGTTTCAGCACTGCGGCCGGTGACCACCCGGTTTACGCAGGCCAGCCGCGTCAATGTCGAACGCATGCGCGCCAATGTTATCGAGGCCGCGGAGCAATGCGGCATTCTCAGCCTCGCCGAGGTGCGCGATCCCGAACCGCTCGAGCGCTGGCTCGGCGCGCGCGACGGGCGGCGCCTTCTGGTGTTCTGCGACGAAGACGCCCCGATCGCCGACCCCATGGCCGCGTTCGCCGGCGCGGACGGCACCAAGGGCACGGACGTGCTGATCGGGCCCGAGGGCGGATTTGCCGAGGAGGAACGCGCCCTGCTGCTGAAGCAGCCGCACGTCGTGCGGCTCGCTCTCGGTCCACGAATCCTGCGCGCCGATACCGCTGCGGTCGCGGCCCTGGCCGTGGTACAGACGGCACTCGGCGATTGGGGCAAGCCAGATGCACGCTGAGGTTGCATTCCGGAAGAGCTCTCATTAAGCCCTTTTCCGGATCGTCGTCGAAACCCCCGCAGTCCCGTGTTAAGGGACTGCCGATTCAAGCCCTTACCCATTCTGTTGGACGTTGAGATGAGCCAGACCAGTGCCGCAACCGCGACCGGGTTCGCCGCGCAGGCGGAGACCCTGCTGCAAACATTTGCGCGGGCTGGCTACACCCATGCGCGCCCGCCAATCCTGCAACCGGCGGAGCCGTTTCTCGATCTGTCCGGCGAAGACATTCGCAAGAGCCTTTATCTGACGACCGATGCCAGCGGCGATGAGCTTTGCCTGCGGCCGGACCTCACCATTCCGGTGGCACGGGACTACCTCGCGTCATCCCGCGCGGGTGCGCCGGCGGGATTTTACTACCTCGGTCCGGTGTTTCGTTATCGCGGCGGAGCCGCCAGCGAATTCAACCAGGCCGGTGTGGAATCCTTCGGCCGTCAGGACCGCGCCGCGGCCGACGCGGAGATGCTGGCGCTCGGTCTTGAAGCCGCGGCAGCGTTCGGCGTGACCGGCGTGGATATCCGGACCGGCGATGTCGCCCTGTTCGCGGCACTGATCGGCGCGCTCGATCTTTATCCGGTGTGGAAGCGTCGGCTGATCAAGGATTTCAATCGCAAGATCTCGCTTGCGCAGGACCTCCAGCGGCTGACGCTGGAGACCGGCAAGACCCGCAACGAATATGAAGGCGTGCTGGCGGCGCTCGCAGGGTCCGACCGCAAGGCGGCGCTGGCGCTGGTCACCGATCTGATGTCGATCGCGGGCACCAGCAATGTCGGCGGCCGCACGGTATCGGAAATCGCCGACCGCTTTCTCGAACAATCGACACTGAAGGGCGGCGCGTTGCCGCGCGACGCACTGCAACTAATCGAGCGTTTCCTTGGCATCGCCGGCGAACCGGATGACGCGGCAGCGCAACTGCGCGCACTCGCGGCGGACGCGAAGCTCGACCTGAGCGCCGCCATCGACCAGTTTGAAAGCCGCACCGGATTCATGGCCGCGCGCGGCATCGACACCAAGGCGATCCGCTTTTCCACCGCCTTCGGCCGAGGCCTCGATTACTACACCGGCTTCGAGTTCGAACTGCACGCCAGGGGCAGCGGCGCGGAGCCGCTGGTCGGCGGCGGACGCTACGACGGGCTGCTGACCCGGCTTGGCGCACGCGAGCCCATTCCAGCGGTGGGCTTCTCGATCTGGATCAAAGCGCTTTCGCAGGGGAGCGCCGCATGAGCACGCCGTTCGTCGTTGCCGTCCCGTCCAAGGGACGCCTCCAGGAAAACGCCGAAGCCTTCTTCGCGAAGGCGAACCTGACACTCTCGAAACCGCGCGGCGCGCGCGAGTATCGCGGCACCATGCCCTCCCTCGACAATGTCGAGATCGCCTATCTGTCGGCCAGCGAGATCGCAGCACAGCTTGCACGCGGCGCCGTTCACCTCGGCATCACCGGCGAGGACCTGATCCGCGAAAGCATCCATGACGCCGACAGGCGCGTGATGTTGATCGAGAGTCTCGGCTTCGGCAGCGCCAATGTCGTCGTGGCCGTGCCACAGGCGTGGATCGATGTGCGCACCATGGCGGACCTCGACGATGTCGCGACCTCGTTCCGCGCCCAGCACAATCACCGCATGCGGGTGGCGACCAAATACATCAACCTGACGCGCAATTTCTTCGCCGGCCATGGCGTCGTCGATTATCGCATCGTGGAAAGCGCCGGCGCCACCGAAGGCGCGCCCGCGGCGGGAACGGCTGAACTGATTGTCGACATCACCACCACCGGCGCGACCCTCGCCGCCAACGGGCTGAAGGTGCTCGACGACGGCGTCATGCTGCGCAGCCACGCCAATCTGGTCGCCTCGCGTGACGCCGACTGGTCGGACAGCGCACGCGAAACCGCGCGAATCATCCTCGATCACATCGCGGCCAGCGCCCGCGCCCGCAAGTACAAGGAAGTCCGCACCCGCTTCGCCGCCTGCAACGACGCGCTGCTGGCCGAGGCCCACAACCGCTTCGGCGTGGTATCGCCGTTCGGCGGGCCGACCTCGTCGGGCATGGTGACCTTGCACTGTCCACCGGCCCAGCTCTATGCGCTCGGCAGCTTCCTGCGCGACCACGGCGCGGAAACGGTGTCGATCGCGTCGCTGGAATATGTGTTCGACCGCGACAATCCGCTTTTCGCCAAACTCCAGACATTCCTGGGGCAATGAGGTTTGGGGATTGCGGCAACGCACGCTGCTGACGCACCGTGGCGACAGCACCCGGCAACTCCCATATGATACGCGAGGGCGCGTGATGCCGGATGACATCGTGTGCGCAAGGATGTTTCAGGAAACCGACCGATGACGCCGAGTGCCGATGTCTCGAACCTGTCAGGCAGCAGCCACACCCCGGCCGCGCAAGGCCTTTCCATCGTCGTGCCCGCTTTCAACGAAGCGGCGGGTCTGGCGCGGCTGCATGAACGTCTCTGCGCCCTCGCCGGAAAGCTCAGGCAAAAGTACGGCCTCGCCTGCGAAGTCGTCTATGTCGACGACGGCTCCACCGATGCGACGCTGAGCATCGCGCGCGGCCTGCCGCCGTCCGCCCTCGACGTGCAGGTGGTGTCGCTGTCGCGCAATTTCGGCAAGGAAGCGGCGCTGATGGCCGGGCTCGATCATGCCCGCCGCGGCGCGGTGCTGTTCATGGACGGCGACGGCCAGCACGCGCCGGAACTGGTGGAGCGGCTGGTCAGCCACTGGATCGATGACGGCTACGACGTCGTCTATACCGCCAAGGCCCATCGCGACAATGAATCCGTTCTGCGGCGCATGGGCGTGCGCACCTTCTACACGCTCATCAACTGGGGCTCGCGGCAGAAAATTCCCGAGGATGCCGGCGACTTCCGCCTGTTGTCGCCGCGCGCAGCCGCCGCGCTGCGCCAGCTTCCCGAGCGCAACCGCTTCTTCAAGGGCCTCGCGAGCTGGATCGGCTTCAGGCAGATTCGCGTCGACTACGAGCCCGAAGCGCGCGCGCATGGCGTCACCAGCTTCAGCCCCGGGCACTTGCTCGGTCTGTCCATCGAAGGGCTGACATCGTTCTCGGTCGCGCCGCTGCGCGTGGCGAGCCTGCTCGGGCTGCTGCTCGCGTTCGTGGCGTTCCTGTTCGGACTGTCGATCCTGTGGGAGACCATTATCGACGGCAAGTCCGTCCCCGGCTATCCCTCGTTGGTGGTCGGCCTGATGACCATCGGCGGCGTGCAGCTCATCATGATCGGCGTGGTCGGCGAATACATCGGCAAGATCCTGTCCGAGATCAAGGCGCGGCCGATTTACTTCGTCGCGGAGCACAGCGTGAAAAGCGCCGACACTTCCACTGCCGCCGGCAAGACACCGCAGACCGCGGCTGAATGAGCGTGAGTTCGCCGCCGCGTCATATCTGGCTGTGCGCCGACGACTACGGCATGAGTCCCGGCGTCAATCGCGCGATTCGCGATCTGATCGTTCAAAAGAGGATCAACGCCACGTCCGTCATGGTGGTCGGTTCCGCTGTGGACCGCACCGAGATCGAGGCATTAACTCAAGCGGCAGCGGCCAATCCAGATTGCGCCATCGGATTGCATGCGACACTGACCGCGCCATTCAGCCCGCTGACCATGCATTTCAAGCCGCTCAACGGCGGACAGTTTCTGCCGCTCGGCAGGCTGCTGCGTGCGAGTCTGCTGCGGCGGCTCGATCCGGAAATCATTCAGGCCGAACTGCTGGCACAGATCGCGGCCTTCAGGCAGATGTTCGGCCGCGCGCCGGACTACGCCGACGGCCACCAGCATGTGCAACTGTTTCCGCAGATTCGCGATGCGTTTCTTGCCGCGGTGAAAGACGCTGCGCCCGGCGCCTGGGTTCGCCAGTGCGGCCGCATCCAGCCGCTGGCGCAGCGGCTCGACAGCCCGAAGGCACTGCTGCTCGATGTGCTCAGCGAAACATTTCGCAGGAAAAGCACGCGCGCGGGCATTGCGTTCAATCCCGGATTCGCCGGTGCATATGACATGGTGCGGGGACGTGAATTCGCAGGTGCGATGCAAGGCTTCCTCAACGGCCTCCCCGACCGCGGCCTTGTGATGTGCCATCCCGGCTTCGTCGACGAGACGCTTGTCAGCCTCGACGAGGTCACGCATCAGCGCGAACGCGAATTCGCGTTTCTGAGCGGTGACGATTTCCCGCGTCTGCTTGCCGCATGCGGCGTCACACTGAATCGCGCGTGATGCGCTGCGTCTCGAAGGGCGACGGCGACGTTCAGGACAATCATCCTTCGAGGCTCGCCGCGAACGCGGCTCGCACCTCAGGATGACGAACGGTTCGATTTTCCAGTTAAGGCTTTTTGTCGCACCGCGATGACCGGCTTTCCTAAATTTAATTCTGTCCGGGACTTAACCCGACACAATGCGGCCCTACATCATGACCCGCATTCGGATGCCGGATGCTTGAGGAGGGAATCATGACACCGCAGGAACGCCAGCTGGTTGACGATCTGTTCGAGCGTCTCGCCAGGATCGAGAACTCACCGCGCGAGCCGGACGCGGAGGCAGCGATCATGCAGGGTTTGCGGCGTGCGCCGAACGCTGTTTATGCCCTCGTGCAGACCGTATTGGTGCAGGACGAAGCGCTCAAACGCGCCGACGCCCGTATTCGGGAGCTCGAAGGCGGCGCGCAGCAACCGCAGCCCTCCGGCGGATTTCTCGATTCGGTGCGGGACGCGATTCTCGGCCCCGGCCAGGGCCGCGGTTCCGTGCCAAGCGTCCGTCCCGGTGACGGCGCGCAGCGCGGTCCGGTCTGGAACAGCGGTCAGGCGCTCAATCAGGCCGACCGTATGGGTGGCGATCCGCGCATGAACGACCCGCGCATGAATGATCCAAGGGCCGGGAATCCGGGCGGCGGACTGTTCGGCGGCGGCAATGCCGGTGGCGGCGGCTCGTTTCTCGGAACGGCAGCGGCCACCGCAGCCGGCGTGATCGGCGGATCGATGCTGATGAACAGCATCCGCGGCATGATGGGCGGCGGCAGCCATCAGCAGAGTTTTGGCAACACCGCGGAGTCCGGCGGCGGCAAGATGCCATGGGACAACAGCCAGTCCTCCGGCAGCCTCGCACGCGACGCCGGCCTCAACGACGTCGGCAAGAGCGGCAACGACAGCCAGCGCCAGAGTTCCTACGACCAGGCCCAGGCCGATGCCGATCAGGACCAGGATCAAGACCAGGACGACGACGAGGATTACGACGACTTCGGTGACGGCGACAGCGATTACGCCTGATTGACGCCGTCACCCCCCAAACGAAAACGGCCGCTGAATTCAGCGGCCGTTTTTTTTGCAGGTAGAGTTCTGCTTAGATCACGATGACCTTGGTGCCGACATTCACCCGGCCATAAAGATCGATCACATCTTCATTGCGCATCCGGATGCAGCCCGACGACACCGCGGTGCCGATGGTCCATGGCTCGTTCGAGCCGTGAATGCGATACAGTGTCGAGCCGAGATACATCGCTCGCGCGCCGAGCGGATTTTCCGGGCCGCCTTCCATATGACGCGGCAGATCGGGGCGGCGCTTGAGCATTTCCGGCGGCGGCGTCCACGCCGGCCATTCCTTCTTGGCGGAGATCGTCTTCACGCCCGACCATTCGAAGCCAGGTTTGCCGACGCCGATGCCATAGCGCAGCGCCCTGCCGCCGCCCTGCACCAGATAGAGAAACTTGTTCGGCGTATCGATCACCAGCGTTCCCGGCGCATGCCGGCCGTCGTACTCGACCACCTGCTTCTCGAATTTCGGATCCATGCCGGGGCGGCCCGGCTCGATACCGACATCGCCCTGCCGCATGTCATGGCGATATTGCGGGTCCATCGGCGGCAGTCCGCCACGTGACGGCATCTGCTCGTAGCGTTGTTCGTAACGCGGCGCCTGATAGTTCGGATCGCCGGACTGACCGCCGCTGAAAAGAAACTCGAGCAATCCACCGCCCATATTGGAATTGGATCGCTCGTTATAGGCGACGCGGATCGGCATCGGAGGCGTTGACGCTGGCTGCGCGTAAATCACGCGCGGCTCGGGGACAGGCATATCGTCGTCATATGCGAAAGCCTGCATTGAACTGGCGCCGAAACACACCGCGCCGGCGACGAGCGCGAGGGAATATTTTCTGGACATCGACGTACTCTGCACTGTTTCGTCGTTGACGCGCGGACAGCGCGCCTTGAACACGAACATTTAAGGTTAAAAGCGCCTCGGTTTGGTAAACAAACGCGGCTTCCGGATTCACCACATCCACAAGCGAGGCCTGTTCTTGGCGACAGCGTTTATTTTCGATGAACGCAAGACCTGCATGGTTAACCGTTGGTATGCGCCGCCGGATACTTCGTTGAAGCAACGGTTCCGTCCGAAACCTCGCGTTAAATCGCGTCGCGTTAAAAGCGCTTCATCAGGGATGGGGAGACCAATGGCTGTTCAGCGCAAACGATTCCGTATTGAAGCGATCCAATCTATCGGCGTGCCGGCATTCGATCATGATGAGGACGACGTCACTCCGCATCATCATCAGATCATGAGCGAGCTGCGCGCCATTCGCGCGCAGATGGCGTCGCATCACCGCGGCCCGGTCGCGGAGCAGGATGAAAGCCCGTCGGCACAGGAACTGACCGAAGCCCAGCAACTGCTCGGAAGCTATCGCGCGCAGATCGAACAGTGCGAGAAGCTGAAGGTCGAGCTTGATCTGATTCACGACGCCATCAACCGCACCAAGCAGGAAATCGCCGTGCTTCACGGCAAGAGCTTCAGCGGCGACGAAATGGCCAAGGTCACCGGCGAATTGGGCGCGGTTGTCGGCGGCACCGAGGAAGCCACCCAGCAGATCCTTGAAGCCGCCGAAGCGATCGATCAGGCCGCGAGCGCGCTGGGCAAGGCCATGTCGCCGGACCAGCAGGCCCAGCTTAGCGAGGAAATCCAGGACCGCGTCGTCGGCATCTTCGAGGCGTGCAACTTCCAGGATCTCACCGGCCAGCGCATCAGCAAGGTGATGACAACGATGAAGTTCATCGAGCATCACATCAACGTCATGATGGAGATCTGGGGCGGCGTCGATGCCATCAAGCAGCACGCTCCGGCCATCGTCGACACCCGCGTCGGCGATGCCAAGCTGTTGAACGGCCCCAAGGGCATGGATGACGAGGGACACGTCTCACAGGACGATATCGACGCGCTGTTCGGCTAAACGCCGCGACAACCCGGAACAGACGCAAGAACCCGGAGGCCACGCCTCCGGGTTCTTTGTTCAGGACGGACGCCGCAAGGCCGCGAAGCAGGCCAGCGCCAGCAGCAGCACGCCAATCAGCATCTCCAGGGCAACCCGGCCCGACCAGCGGTCGATCACATAGGCCAGCACGAACGGCGACAGCGCCTGACAAATCTGCGCCGGCCGCGCGATCCGCCCCACCACGCGCCCATAACCAGCGGCTCCGAACAGCGCCAGCGGCAATGCCCCGCGTGCGATGGTGACAACGCCGTTGGCCGCGCCGAACATCAGCGCGAACACCGTCGCTACGCCGGGTGAAAATCCCGCAACCACGAGAAGCGCGAACGCGCACGCCATCAGCGCCATGGCAAGCCTCGCCACCCAGAGCGGATGCAAGCGGCCGCCGGACATGAAGTCCGCAACGCGTGTCAAAACCTGCGCGGGCCCGAACAATGCGCCGATGACCACCGCGGTGCCTGCGTCGATGCCGCCACGCTGCAGGATCGTCAGCAAATGCGCCAGCGTTCCCGATTGCACAATGGCATGGGCTGCGAACCCCGCCGCGACCAGAAGAAAGGGCACGCCGACGGACGGGATGATGACCGCTGGCTTGACGGGCGGAGCGCCCTCCGCCACCGACGGCGGCGCGTAGACGGCGTTACGCGGCAGCGCGAAGGCATAGAGCGGCGCGATGATGAACGCCATCACGCCCGCGAACACGAAGTAAACGCTGCGCCAGCCGCCATGGGCAATCAGCATCTGGGTGGTCGGCCATGAAAATGTCGAGGCAAGACCGCCGACGAAGGTCACCAGCGTGATCGGCCGCCGCGACGCTGTGCCGAAAATGCGCGCCAGGGCGGTGAACGCGGGATCGTAAAGATTGCAGGCCATCGCGACGCCAAGCAGCACCCAGCCTGCGATATAGACCCAGTAATGACCGGCGAGCGGCAGGATCAGGAGGCCGAGAGCGCCGATCAGCGCACCACCCGCCATGATGTAATGCCCGCCATGCCGCTCGATCAGGCTGCATGTGAACGGCGCGGTCAGCCCGGAAACGCCAAGTCCGATCGAAAATCCGAGAAGCGCTTGCGCCAGCGACCAGCCATGGGCCGCCGCGATGTGGGGCATCGTCAACCCGGGCGGGTAGAACAAGGCACCCCAGCCAAGGACTTGTGTGATGCAAAGAACGATGACGGCGCGGCTGGGCCCGGAGCTTAACACCTTGGGCCCGGCCATTGCGCTTGCACTTCCCCGACGTCGGTTATCGGTCCGCCGGGGTCAGACCCCTCGCCTCAGGCGCGCGGTGCGCAGCGGACATACACCATGGTTCCATAGCGGCTCGACGCATCCTTGTCGATGAACCGCGTCATCAGCACGCGCCCGTCGAACGAGACGATCTCGCGATCCTTCTCGCCTCCCACTGGGCCGGCCGGACCGATATAGTTCTTGCCGCTCTGGCTGCCCTTCAGGCGCAGTTCCTGCGGCGTGGCCTCGTCCGGCAGATGCATGATGACGCCGCCCGTGGCGCCCTGTCCGATGACGTAGGGATTCTTGCACTGGCCGCGCGCCGCGGCTTCGGTGCGGGCGCGATCTTCCGGCTTGTGGAACGAGGCGAGGCCCCAGCGGCCGACGATCTCATCCGCCCGGATGGTGGCCGGCACCTCCGGTGCGACGCCCGGCTCCTGCACCGTGGGCTGTGATCCGCCGCCGAAACCGCTGAACCCGCCGAAACCCCCGCCGCCGCAGGCACCGAGAAAGCCCGACAATAACGAAATGGCTGCCAGCGTGACGATCCTGGAGCCTTTTGTACGCTCACTCACTGTGGTCATGGTGTCTCCCGGCAAGAACACTTGGCTGCCTGCCAGACCGACAGACCCGCCGTCACACTGCGTGAGCTGACCCCCGTCAATACGCAGCGTTCCCCTTTATGGTTTCCAGATCATCCTATATTGGCCTCACCAAGGCCTTAAGAGCCTTGCTTGACAGGATCGGCGGCAACCCATATTCCCGACCCCGTCATTAGCACTCTTGGAGCGCGATTGCTAAGGGTAAGGCCTCGTCCCCTCAAGAGGTTAGCTGAGCCCATTATCCACGGCCCGCGCCCCGCCGCACGTCAAATCTTACCTAACCAACGCCCAAAGGACATCCGATGGCCAAGACAACTTTTCGCCCGCTGCATGATCGTGTCGTCGTCAAGCGCATCGACGCCGAAGAGAAGACCAAAGGCGGCATCATCATTCCTGACAGCGCCAAGGAAAAGCCCTCGCAGGGTCAGGTCGTCGCCGTGGGCCCAGGCGGCCGCGACGAAGCCGGCAAGCTGATCCCGATCGATCTGAAGGCCGGCGATACGGTGCTGTTCGGCAAGTGGTCCGGCACCGAAGTGAAGCTCGACGGTGAGGAACTCCTCATCATGAAAGAGTCCGACATCATGGGCGTGCTGAAGTAAGCAGCGCCCCTTTCATCTGCCGTCATCCTTCGAGGCTCGCGCCTCAGGATGACGGGAACACACATCATCAGGAGTAAACCCCAATGGCTGCCAAGGACGTAAAATTTTCCGGAGACGCGCGCGATCGCATGCTGCGCGGCGTCGATACCCTCGCCAACGCCGTCAAGGTGACGCTCGGCCCGAAGGGCCGCAACGTCGTTATCGACAAGAGCTTCGGCGCACCGCGCATCACCAAGGACGGCGTCACCGTCGCCAAGGAAATCGAGCTTGAGGACAAGTTCGAGAACATGGGCGCGCAGATGCTGCGCGAAGTCGCCTCCAAGACCAACGACACCGCTGGCGACGGCACCACCACCGCCACCGTGCTCGCCCAGGCGATCGTGCGCGAAGGCGCCAAGTCGGTTGCCGCCGGCATGAACCCGATGGATCTGAAGCGCGGCATCGACATCGCCGTGACCGCCGTGGTCAAGGACATCGAGAAGCGCGCCAAGCCGGTCGCTTCCTCCGCTGAAATCGCGCAGGTCGGCACCATTTCGGCCAATGGCGACTCCACCATCGGATCGATGATCGCCAAGGCGATGCAGAAGGTCGGCAATGAGGGCGTCATCACGGTTGAAGAAGCCAAGTCGCTCGACACCGAAGTCGACATCGTCGAGGGCATGCAGTTCGACCGCGGCTATCTCTCGCCGTATTTCGTGACCAACCCCGAGAAGATGACCGCCGAGCTGGAAGACGCCTACGTCCTCCTGCACGAGAAGAAGCTCTCCGGCCTCCAGGCCATGCTGCCCGTGCTCGAAGCTGTCGTTCAGACCGGCAAGCCGCTGCTGATCGTTGCCGAGGACATCGAAGGCGAAGCTCTCGCGACCCTCGTCGTCAACCGTCTGCGCGGCGGCCTCAAGGTCGCAGCCGTCAAGGCTCCGGGCTTCGGCGATCGCCGCAAGGCCATGCTGGAGGACATCGCGATCCTCACCGGCGGCCAGCTGATCTCCGACGATCTCGGCATGAAGCTCGAGAACGTCACCGTGAAGATGCTCGGCCGCGCCAAGAAGGTCGTGATCGACAAGGAAAACACCACCATCGTCAACGGCGCGGGCAAGAAGCCTGACATCGAGGCGCGCGTGAACCAGATCAAGGCGCAGGTCGAGGAAACCACCTCGGACTACGACCGCGAGAAACTTCAGGAGCGTCTCGCCAAGCTCGCCGGCGGCGTCGCGATTATTCGCGTCGGCGGCGCGACCGAGATCGAAGTGAAGGAAAAGAAGGACCGCGTCGAGGACGCGCTCAACGCAACCCGCGCGGCCGTTCAGGAAGGCATCGTGCCGGGCGGCGGCACCGCGCTGCTGCGCGCCAAGAAGGCCGTCGGCCGCATCAGCAATGATAACTCCGACGTGCAGGCCGGCATCAACATCGTGCTGAAGGCGCTGGAAGCTCCGATCCGCCAGATCTCCGAGAACGCGGGTGTCGAAGGTTCCATCGTTGTCGGCAAGATCCTCGACAACAAGACCGAGACCTTCGGCTTCGACGCGCAGAACGAAGAGTATGTCGACATGGTCGCCAAGGGCATCATCGATCCGGCCAAGGTGGTTCGCACCGCCTTGCAGGACGCAGCCTCTGTCGCCGGTCTCCTCGTCACCACCGAAGCGATGGTCGCCGACATTCCGAAGGAAGCAGCACCGGCGATGCCGGGCGGCGGCGGAATGGGTGGCATGGGCGGAATGGGCGGCATGGGCTTCTAAGCCGGGCCGCACGCCTCAACGACATCATCAAAGGCCGCCTGCGGGCGGCCTTTTTTATTGGCTCATATTCAAGAATCACCGCGACAATCCGTCCGGGTTTTGAGATTGTCCGCCGTCTCCACTCGCGAACCATCCCGATTCAGGATCGAAAATCATGCGCGCATTGATGATTGGCTGCACCCTCGCTCTGGTGGGAGCAGGACCATGGCCGGCAGCCCAGGCTCAGACCGCCAAGGACGCGAAAGCCGCGCCGGCTGCGAGCGAGGTCCGCTATTTCAATGCGCTGGGCGATCTCCTCGGCGACCTGCCGGTCGATGCGTTCATCAGGGAAACACGCCAGGGCGGCAAGCTTGTCTCGTCGACACTCGATGTCTGCTACTCCGTATCCACCGCCTCGGACCGGAAGGACCGTTTTGTCATCGACCTGAAGGTAGAAGGCGAGAAACTTTCCGGCAGCGGACAGAGCATCGAAAACAAAACGCCCGTCACCGTCAGCCTGATCCGCAAGGGCAGCAAATCCGTTTCGTTCGACGGCAAGATCACGGTGGGCAGCCACCTCACCTCGGTGTCGTCGCCGGACAATGCCGATGTCGACGAGAAGGAATTCCAGCAGTCACAGGTGGCCGACGACGACCTCAGCGAAACGCCGAAGGACTTCACGCAGGTGTCGCCGCAATCGGTGGCGGTGCGGGTGAAGCGCGAAAATTTCGCCCCCCTCGTCAAAAGCCTCAAGGGCCAGAACGTCCAGATCGCCCTCGACAGCATCGCAACCGACTGCAACGCGCTGCGCTCCGGCCATCAGGTGCTGCGCCTCTTCATTGATCCCGCGCGCGCCCCCGCCTTGCTGGCGAACTTCAAGACGGCCCCCGGTGTGGTCGCGGCGGGCTGGACCTCCGGCACCTACGATATGGAGCGCGCGATCCGTTTCACCGCAGGCGACTGGAGCGACGGCGGCAAACTGAACAGGGATAAATTCGCGGCGGCGCTCACCACCCTGGCCGCGAAAGTCATGTCCGCGAAACCGGCGGCATCGGCGTGGAATGAGACCACCGGAGAACTCACCTTCACCCTCAAGCGTCCGAGCCAGCTTGCTCCGGCGCTGGAGCTGACCGAGACGCTGGAAATCACCGCGCTGGTCGGCCCCGACAAACCGGGCGGTTCGGATCGCCTGATCGTCTGGCTCGGCGTTCCCTCCAGCAAGACCACCGACGAGACCGCGGCCCCTCAATTGCGGTTTTCCGAAGATTCCGGCGGCGAGGAAGAAAGCACGTTCAACGACGACGACGGGATGATCAAGGCCGTCGCCGCCGAACTGAAGGGCCAGCGCTGGGACACCGACAAGGCATCATGGAAATAGTCAGCCTCGTGCCCGGCCATCGTAGTGTGATGATTTTAGGTTCACGCAATAGACGAACCGTCATCCTGAGGTGCGAGCTCTTGCGAGCCTCGAAGGATGGCGGATCGTGAAACGCCGGCGGCCTTCGAGGCTTGGCGGCTTCGCCGCCCGCGCACCTCAGGGTGACGGCGCATCGCGAGTCGATGTAAAATCATCGTACTCAAGGATTGGATAGCGCATGGCGCGCTACGATGCCGTCATCATTGGCGCGGGCCTCGGCGGCCTGACCACCGGCGCAATCCTCGCACGCGCGGGCCGCAAGGTGCTCGTGATCGAGCGCAGCAATTCGGTCGGCGGCGCAGCCTCCAGTTACAAGGTCGGCGACCTGTTCGTCGAGGGCTCGCTGCATGAGACCAGCGATCCGCATGATCCGCGCGATCCCAAGCACGATCCGCTGACGCGCGCGGGCGTACTCGATGCCGTCAAATGGATTCCGTCAGGCGCCTTCTATGAAGTGCGCGGCGGGCTGGTTGGCGCACCGCTCTCCCTGCCCGACAATTTCGACGCGGCCCGGCGCATATTGATCGAGCGGTTTCCGGATGCCCGCGACGGCATCGGCCGCTTGCTCGGCGAGATGGAGCAGATCGCGTCCGCAGCGGGCATTCTGTCGCGCGGCGCGCATGTCTTCAAGACACCGATGCAAGCCATCGCCGCAATACGGGATCTGCTGCCCTCGATCCGCGACTGGAATCTGTCGCTGTCGCAGAAACTCGACCGCGTGTTCGGCGGCAACGAAGCGGTGAAAGCCGCGCTGGCCGCGAACCTGTCCTATTATCACGACGATCCGGCGACGACCTGGTGGATGTTCTTCGCTGCCGCTCAGGGCAGCTACCTGCTGAGCGGCGGACGCTATGTGCAGGGCGGATCGCAGCGCCTCTCCAGTGCGCTGGCGCGGGCGATCAAGGCCGCTGGCAGCGATGTGATTTTAAGGCGCACCGCGAGCAACATCGGCGTCGATGCACATGCGCAGATCGCGAGCGTCACCCACACGGCCAGGGACGGCAGCGATCCGCAGACCGTGGAGACCACGCGTGTCATCGGCAACGCCGCACCCGAAACGCTGGCCGAGTTGCTGCCCGACACCAGTGGCGCGAAACTCACCGCGGCCTATGGCCATCGCCGGCGGTCGATCTCGCTGTTCATGCTCACGCTCGGCCTGATGAGACCGCCGCGCGATCTCGGCTTTAGCAGCTATTCGACGCAATTGCTGCCCGGCTGGATGACCGGCCTGAACGACTATGCCCAGGCCACCACATTGATGGCGAGCGAGCCTCATGAGCGGATGCCGCCGCTTGCCATCGTCGATTATGCCGCGATCGAGTCAGGCGTTCCTGCTCCGCCGTATGTTCTGTCCATTGTCGGTCCTGACCTGCTGTCGAACTGGGCCGATGGCGATCAGGACAGTTACCGCGCCAAACGCGCGCGCTGGCAGGATGCGATCGTGGCCTATCTTGAGGGGCATTATCCGGGACTGACGCAAGCGATCACCGCGTCGACGTTCAACACCGCGCTGTCGGTGCGGCAATATCTCGGCGCACCGCAGGGCGCGGTGTACGGATTCGCACCGCTGCCGCCGCGCTCGCTGTTCAGTGCTTTGCGGCAAACGCCCGCGACGCCGGTGCCGGGACTGTATCTGGCGTCGGCCTATGCGGGATTCGGCGGCTACACCGGCGTGATCCAGTCCGCCGGCGCGTGCGCCGACGTGATCCTGCACGAGCGCTAGAGCCCGCTCAGTTCGTGCTGATCCGGAATCGCAGCGTCGTCGCGCCGATGAACGAGACGAAATCGCCCTGCCGGTTCCAGGTGGCGGCGGCACCGAGCGCATTCAGCAATGCGTCATCAAGCTGCGCCCGCTCGGGCGTGCATCCGCGCTCTTCCATCGCCCCCGGAACGAAGATGACGGTATCGTTGGCGACCGAGAACTGACCCTTGCCCGACTTGCACCACAGATCGAGCTGCGCCTCGCCGTTGTCACCGATCTCAAGCGTCGGAATTTTCTTCGATCCCGGCTGCGGACGCGCCTCGAGAGTCATTTCCGCTCCGAACGGAAACTCGCTCGCCGCATGAGCCTGACCGATCATGCCGACAGCAAAAGCAAGACCGGCGAGAGCGTGTCGCAGAACCGTCATGAATGACCTCAAGAGTTTCAAACCGCGCGCGGTTCTAGACGTTCGCGTCCCGATTTTCCAGTGCGTGCGCGGCTCAAATTGACGCGCATGTCGCGGACGGAAAAGCCAAAGAAAATCCCCGCGGCCTGCGCCGCGGGGATGCTTTCACGCGTTACAGCAACGATGGGTTACTTCAATACCATCGCCGTGAACGGATAGACGTAGGCCTGCAACGTCACGAGGAAGCCGACCAGACACGCCAGCACGATCGAGTGCCAGAACACGTAACGCAGGATCGATCCTTCGTGGCCGTACCAGTTGGTCGCGGTGGACGCCACCACGATGGACTGGGCGTCGATCATCTTGCCCATCACGCCGCCGGACGAGTTCGCCGCGGCCATCAGGATCGGCGACAGGCCGAGCTGTTCCGATGTGATCTTCTGCAAGTTGCCGAACAGCACGTTCGAGGCCGTGTCGGAGCCGGTCAACGCCACGCCCAGCCAGCCGAGCAATGTGCCGAAGAACGGATACAGCACGCCGGTCGCAGCGAACGCCAGACCGAGCGTCGCGTCGACGCCCGACAGGCGCGTCAACGTGCCGATCGCCAGCATCGCCGAAATCGTGATCAGCGAAATCGCGCAGACCTTGATGGTGCGACCGTACTCACCGATCAGCCTGGCGGGTGAGAAGCCCATCAGGATGCCGGAGATGATCGCCGCGATCAGCATGCCCGTTCCGGTGAACGACAGGTAGGTGAACGAGAACACGGCGCCTTCGGGCGTCGGCTTCGCGGCCACCGGCGGCACCTTGTTGATCATGTTGTGCAGATCGGGAACGGGATAGTTCCAGGTGAAGATCGAGTTCGCCCAGGTCTTGAACGACCCGGTGCCCCAGATCAGCATCACGATGCAGACGATGATCCACGGCAGCAGCGCGCTCCAGAGCTGGGACTGCGTCAGCGGCGTGGTGTCCAGCGGCTTGGCCGGCGCCATCGTCGCAGCGGATTCGTCATTGCTGCGCAGCGCCGGCGACGTCCACAGTTCCTTCGGCTGCCAGACCTTCAGGAACAGGATCAGCGCGCCCATCGAGATCAGCGACGCGCCGATGTCGACGATCCACGGATTGATGTAGTTCGAGATCACGAACTGCGGGATCGCGAACGAGACAGCGGTGACCAGAATGGCCGGCCACACCTGCATCATGCCGCGCCATCCGGCGAAGGCCCAGATCACCCAGAACGGCACCATCAGCGAGAAGAACGGCAACTGCCGTCCGACCATCGCGCCGAGAACATAGGGATCGAAGCCGGTTACCGATGCGAGGCCCTGGATCGGCGTGCCGAGCGCGCCATAGGCGACCGGCGCGGTGTTCGCGATCAGCGACAGCCCGGACGCGGCCAGCGGCGAGAAGCCGAGACCGATCAGCACCGCGCCGGTGATCGCCACCGGCGTGCCGAAGCCCGACGCGCCTTCAAAGAAGGCCCCGAACGAAAAGGCAATGAGAAGCAGCTGCAAGCGCCGGTCGGTGGTGACGCCGCCGATCGCCCGCTGCAACAGTTCGAAACGTCCGGTCTCGACTGTGATGCGGTAGAGGAAGATGACGTTGAGTACGATCCAGCCAATCGGGAAGAAGCCAACGACGACACCGAGCAGCGACGCGCGGATCGACATGCCGGCCGGCATGGTGAAAATGGCAATCGCGATGACGTTGGCGACGATCAGCGCGATGATCGCAGCGATATGCGCCTTGACCTTGCCGCTCGCGATCAGCACCAGAAGCGTGACAACGGGGATGGCTGCCGCGATCGTCGACAGCGCGGCATTCCCCAGCGGGTTATAGATTTGATTCCACATTGCAGTTCCTCTCCACGTCATTGTTGACGACGCCAGACCAGAGCGTGGTTGGTCAAAGCGTCTGCATGCCGGAGAGCACAAGCGTGTGATGAAAACCGTGAGCGCGGGCCGGGGCCCCAAAACGCTCACAATGCCAAATGAAACGGGCTCCCCGGCCCTTTCGCAGTCGGCGGCATGCTAGTGTGAGCGCCGCGTTGTGGACAAGATGTCGCAGGCCCGGCAGCCTGCGACTTTCGTCTAATACTTGAGTATTTCTAATTCTTTTCAGGGCTTTAGCGCCCGTCCAAGGAGAAAAAATCTGTGAATGGGATCGGCTCGACCCTCAAAACGGTGTGGCGGATTGCAGCACCCTATTTCCGCTCCGAGGACAAATGGGCAGGCATCGTCCTGTTGACCGCGGTGATCGTGATCGAACTCGCGACGGTGGGCATCAACGTCCTGCTGAATTCCTGGAACAACCGCTTTTACAACGCGCTTCAGGAGCGCAACTGGGACAGCTTCGTCTCCGAGATCATCTACTTCACGGTCATCGTCACGATCTTCATCATCATCGCGGTCTATCAGCTCTACCTGAACCAGTGGCTGCAGATCCGCTGGCGCAAATGGATGACCGAACGCTATCTCGGCGAATGGCTCAGCAACGCCAACCATTACCGGATGCAGCTTCAGGGCGACGCCGCCGACAACCCCGACCAGCGCATCACCGATGACGTCAAGCTGTTCGTCGACCGCACCCTGAACATCGGCATCGGCCTGCTGAATTCGATCGTTACTCTGGCGTCGTTCGTGGTCATCCTCTGGACCCTGTCGAGCGCGGCACCGCTGCATCTGTTCGGCAAGGATATCGACATTCCGGGCTACATGGTCTGGGGCGCGCTGATCTACGCGGCGCTCGGCACGTGGCTGACGCATCTGATCGGCTGGCCGCTGGTCGGACTGGATTTCAGGCAGCAGAAATACGAGGCGGATTTCCGCTTCAATCTCGTCCGCGTCCGCGAGAATTCCGAACAGATCGCCCTGCTCGACGGCGACAACGCCGAACGCCAGCGCCTGCTGACCCGGTTCGGCGCGGTGGTCGAGAACTGGCTCGGCATCATGAGCCGCACCAAGAAGGTGACGGCCTTCACCGCGAGCTATTCGCAGGCCTCGGTGATCTTCCCGTACATTCTGGTCGCGCCGGCTTACTTCGCGGGCAAGATGCAGCTCGGCGGCATGATGCAGACCGCATCCGCGTTCGGCAGCGTGCAGGGCGCGCTGTCGTTCTTCATCTCGACCTATCGCACGCTGGCCGAATGGCAGGCCGTGGTCGCCCGCCTCAATGGTTTCGAGGCCGGGATCGGCGCGGCGAAGGCGCTCGCGGTGAGTCCCGACTCGATTCAGCCGGTTGCCGCGCAGGGCACGGACGTCATTGCCCTCAATGACCTGCTGCTCACGCTTCCGAACGGCAAGCCGCTGGTGCAGGCCTCCGGCTTCAAGCTGAAAGGCGGTGAGCGCACGCTGGTCACAGGCCCTTCCGGCTCGGGAAAATCGACGCTGTTCCGCGCCATCGCAGGAATCTGGCCGTTCGGCGAGGGCGCGATCTCGATTCCGAAGGGCGCGTCACTGATGATGTTGCCACAACGGCCTTACTTCCCGGTCGGCTCACTCGCGTCGGCGATCACCTACCCCGCGAAGAACGACACCTACAGCACGGCACAACTGGCCGATGTCCTGAAGCTCGTCGGTCTCCCCGCGCTGGCGGAGCGGCTTGGCGAGGACGGACACTGGAACAGAATGTTGTCGCTCGGCGAACAGCAGCGGCTCGGCATCGCGCGCGCGCTCCTGCATACGCCGCAATATCTGTTTCTTGATGAAGCCACCGCTTCACTGGACGAGCCGTCGGAAGCCCTGCTCTATCGCCTGATGGTGGAAAAGCTCCCGCAGACCACGATCGTTTCGATCGGCCATCGCAAGACGCTCGAGGCCTTCCACCAGCGCGAGGTGTCGCTGAAGCGGTCCGGTGAGCAGTTCACGCTCGGAGAAGGCGAGCGGGTTGCGACGGTCTAAAGCCAATGCTCGGGCCAGTGCCGACGCCAGATCCAGCGGTGCCAGACAAAGGCAAAGGCTGTTAACAGCACCGCCCCGGCGAGAACCGGGGCAACAATGAATGTCCACGGAAGATTGAGCGACACCACAAGCAGCGGATTGATTCCGGCCGGCGGATGAAACGTGCCGGTGAGGAACATCGCGAGGACCGCGAGGCCGACCGCAAGGGCCGCGGCCCATGGCTGGGGGCCTACCGCATGCACCACCATCAACCCGGCCAGCGTCGCCACCAGGTGACCGCCGATCAGGGCGCGGGGCTGCGCCGGCACAGCGTCCGGAGAACCGATCACCAGCACGATCGATGTCGCGAACGGAATGACGGCCAGCGGATAGGTCAGCGTGGCCGACAGGAACTCCATGGCGCCGATCGCCAGCGCAGCGCCGAGGCCAGCGATGGCGCCGGCCTTCAGCCTGCGCTGCCCCGCTTTATCCAAAAGCCCCGACGATCTGTCTCGCCAATTCCTTCTCACAGCGAACCTGTTGCCATATCCGAAACCAAAGAAAAAGAGCGGCAGATTTCTCTGCCGCCCTCACATCCTTCAGAAGAAGGAGATTACTTCAGAGCTCCGAATTACTTCAGAGCGCCAAGTTACTTCAGAGCACCAAGGGTCACGTCAGCCGAGAGCTTGGCGATGAACTGGTCGCCGCACCACTTGGAGCCGAAGCCGCCCGGGTTGATCGCGCTGAACGAGCCGGTCTGCTGAGCAGTGAAGTCGCTGGTGAAAGCGTTACAGCCAGCCTTCGAGAGATCCGAACCGGAGTAGCGCAGATCGAGGGTGAACACCTTGTAGGTGAAGCCCACGCCGACGTTCCAGGTGTTGTAGTCGTCGTACTTGATGCCGTTCGGGAACGGGCCGGCAAAGCCGGGAGCAACCACGTTGGTGCCGTAGAACGAGTCAGAGGTGCCGAGCCACTGGCGGCCGAATTCACCCGACACGTAAGCGCCGATACCGGTGGTGCCGAACAGGGTGCCCGGCGCGGTAACCTTCGCGGTGATAGATGCGTAGGTGCCGTCAGCGCCGGTGTTCAGGAAGTTCGGCGAGTAGAACACGTTGCCGCCCATCGCGAAGTAGTCGTTAAAGGTGTAGTTCACCTTGCCGTACACTTCGTAGAAGCTGACGTCCTTCTTCATGCCGTTGAAGCTCGGCAGAACGAAGCTGGAGCCAGCGGGGCAAACCGCTGCGCCGGCTGGACCACCGAAGCTCTCGGTGCATTGCCCGCCTGGATACAGATAGCCCCAGACACCGAAGTCGAAGGCGAACGCGCCGAAGGTCGGGCGGATACCGGCGTAGACGTCGATTTCAGCGGCAGCGCGGTTGGTGAAGGAAATGCTCTCACCGGCGACACCGGCGTAAAGCTGCAGGTTCGGGTTGATGTTGTAGCGCGGCTCGAAGTAGGCAGCGACCGAACCGTTCTTGTTGGACTGGGTCACGCCGCGGAACACGTAATTGGTCATGACCGCCGCGCCGAAGGCGACGTCCCAGGGCGACACGACAACCGGCGCAGGAGCCTTGGTGTAGACCTTGCCCAGATCGGCGGCGGAAGCCGAACCCAGACCCATCGCAGCGATCGCAACTGCTGCGACTGACAAACTTACTTTCTTCATGACGATCCCCATCATCGTTTAAAATTCAGTCCGATTGCCGAAGGTCCGAGTGACAAGCGTTAATCGACTGCGCGGAATTCATTTCGTGGCGTCAATGTGATGGTCAACTTCCCGTGCGTGAAGCAAAAAACCCAAGCAACTGCCGCCTTTTTAGGCGTTTCAGGGCTTTGGGGTGATGTTCTGCCGCAGTGTTGCATTCTGACAACAAATTTCAGCCCCAATTTGCCTGTCGGGCCGGTACACCCCGGCATTTCCGCCCGGGTTCCCTTGGTAACCCCACAGGCCTCCTGAGGGCTGCGTCCGATTCGCCCTGCCTGAGTGCAACAAAAAAGCCGCAGCGAATCCGCCGCGGCTTTTCCAAAAAGGCACCGGCAGCCCTGCCGAAGCAGGTCCCGATCTTAGTTGTTGCTGTCGTCGCCACCGGAGCCGAAGCCCGACGACCAGCTGGGGGTCGAAGCAGGAGCCGGGCTGGACCAGCTCGATTCGGACGCCGGAGCCGGCTCGGGAGCCGGAGCTGCGGGCTTCGGAGCGCGCTTCTTCGCAGCCTTCTTCTTGGGAGCGGCCTTCTTCGGAGCAGCGGCCTTGGCGGAGGATTTTTTCGCCGACTTCCTGGCGGACTTCTTTGCAGATTTCTTGGCCGCCTTCTTGGCGGACTTCTTCACGGCTTTCTTCGCCGACTTCTTGGCGGATTTCTTCGCGGCCTTCTTCGCCGATTTCTTGGCAGCCTTCCTGGCGGTCTTCTTCGCCGCCATCAGCTTCTTGGCTTTCTTGCCCTTCGATTTCTTCTTTTTCGCTTTAGCCATTGTGGTCCTCCTGTTTCCACCAGCCGCATCTCAGCCGGCGTTCAGGCACTCCCAACGCGGGGGCCCTTCATCGATCTCGTCAATAGATCCGGTCGAGGACCGCCTGTCGCCCAGTCGAGCAGCTCAATCGTATGCACCACGGGGACTGACGTTCCATCGGTACTTTCCACAGAGCCTATCTGCACCATGCAGCCGATGTTGCCGGCAGAGACGACGTCCGGCTTCGTCGATGCGATGTTGGCGATCTTTCGTTCGCGTAGTCGCTTCGCAATGTCGGGCTGGAGGATGTTGTACGTTCCCGCCGAACCGCAACACAGATGACTCTCCGGCACATCTTTCACCACGAATCCGCTCTTGGAAAGCAATTCTTTCGGAAGCTGCGTGATTTTCTGTCCGTGCTGCAACGAACATGCGGAGTGATACGCTACGACGAGATCGTTTTTGCTTCGCGGCCACGCGATGTCGAGACCTGCAAGATACTCGGTGATGTCCTTCGCAAGAGCCGAAATACGTGCGGCTTTTGCTGCAAAGGCCGCGTCTTCGCGCAGCATGTAGCCATAGTCCTTGATGGTCGTGCCGCATCCCGATGTGGTCACGAGGATGGCGTCGAGACCGTTTCTGTCGATCTCATTTGTCCACACCTCAATGTTTGCCCGCGCGCGTTTCAGTGCGTCGCCATCGTCGCCCATGTGATGGGTCAGGGAGCCGCAGCACTGCTCATCGGCCACCAGCACCACCTCGATGCCCTGGCGGGTCAGCATCCGGATCGCCGCCTGGTTGATGCCCGGCGACAGAACTTGCTGGGCGCATCCCTGCAAAAGCGCCACGCGGCCGCGCCGTTGACCCTCGGCGGGGAAGACCGTGCCGCCGGATGGCCCGGGCGCGGGCAGGCGTCCCGGTGCAAGCGCGAGCATGGCGCGAAGACGGCCGGAGAATGTCGGCGTCGTCCGGCCTACGGGCGAGACTGGCAGCAAGGCTGCGAACGGCCGGGCCAGCCGCGCGCCCAGCATGCTGATCCGGAACAGGCCTGGGCGCGGCAGGACATAGGCAAGAACGCCGCGCAGAAACCGTTCCGGCAACGGCCGCGCATACTCTTCCTCGACCCTGACCCGCGCCTGATCGACGAGGTGCATGTAGTTGACCCCCGAGGGACAGGTGGTCATGCAGGCAAGGCACGAGAGGCAGCGATCGATATGCTTGACCACCTCCTGCGTCGGCTTGCGGTCGTTCTCCAGCATGTCCTTGATCAGGTAGATGCGGCCACGCGGGCTATCGAGCTCGTCGCCGAGCAGAACGTAGGTCGGACAGGTCGCGGTGCAGAAACCGCAATGCACGCAGGCGCGCAGGATCTTGTCAGCTTCCCGGATGTCAGGATCGGCGAGCTGGCTTAGGGAAAATTCGGTCTTCATGGGTTGCGGTTCCGGATCATGTGCGCACCATCCGGCCGCGATTGAGAATGTTTTTGGGATCGAAGCTCGCCTTGACGCGCTGGCCCAGCGCCGCAACGCCTGCGTCCTGCGGATGGAAGACATCGACCGTATTGCGGACCTGGTCGGTGGCGCGAACCAGCGTGGCGTGGCCGCCGATCGGCTTCAGCCGTTGCCGAAGCAACGCGGCATGGGCGTCGGCCACGGGCGGCAGCGCCGCCCAGATCAGCCCGCCGCTCCAGTCGTAGATCACGTCGCCGCCGGTCTCGCGCGCCAGCGCCTGACCGAATGCGCCGCCCGAAGCCGGCGGACAGACGATGCGCCACACCGGCCACGCGCCCAGCGATCCCGCCGCCGCGAACGGCGTGACATCGCGGAGTGACGCCCAGACCGCGGCGGAGGCGTCGTCCTCGATCATCTCCGCCGTCCCGAATGACGCGAGCGCCTTGCTCACCGAGCCTGCGCGATGCGGCACCGACGCTCCGATGCCTTCGAGGCGGATCAGCGTCACCGCCTGCTGCGACGATCCAAGACCGGCGAGCCCGCCGTTCGTATCCCGGAAAACGGACAACGGAAGGTGCGCCGCACCCGACACGTCGTAGGGCGATCCGAGCGCCGCGGTCATGGCCCGGTTCGCCGCCACATCATCGAGGCCGCGCAGCACCAGCGTGCGCTCGGTTTCGGCTTTCGGCATCACCTTGAGCGTCACCTCGGTCATCACCGAGAGCGTGCCCCACGAACCCGCCAGCAGTTTGCAGAGATCGTAGCCGGTGACGTTCTTCACCACCTTGCCGCCGGTCTTGAACGAATCCCCGAAACCCGAGACCGCGTTTGCACCGAGCAGGTGGTCCCGTGCGCCGCCGGCCTTGATGCGCCGGGGCCCCGCGAGCCCGGCCCCGATCATGCCGCCGACCGTCCCCGCCCCGCGCGGCGTTCCCAGCAGCACCGAGGTGTCCATCGGGTCGAATGCGAATTGCTGATTCTTGGAATCGATCAGCGACAGCAGATCGGCCATCGGCGCCCCGGCCTGCACAGTGACAATCAGCTCATTCGGCTCGTAGGACGTCACCGCGTTCAGCGCGGACAGATCCAGCACCGCATTGGTCGCCATCGGCAGTCCGATCGCACGCTTGCTGCCGTGCCCGACGATCTCAAGCGGCTGTTCGGCCGCGAGCGCGCTGCGCACGGCCTCCTCCACATCACTGGCATCGCGTACCTTCAACGTATCCACGTCACACCTTGCCTTGCCTGTCTCGATTCCTGCTCCCCTCCCCCTTGCGGGAAGGGGGTGGGGGCATCACGGCCTCTTTGCTCGCGGCTTACCCCCCTCCCTGACCCTCCCCCGCACGGGAGGAGGGAACGAAGAACGCAGGCTCCCCGCGCATGGGAAGAGAGCAGATCGCGGCGGGACGAGAAGTCAGAAACTCTCATCACTCAAAATCGCGGAATGTCGGGGAAGGCAAGCTTGCCGCCGTGGACGTGAACCCGTCCGAGTTCGGCGCAGCGATGCAGGGTCGGAAACACCTTGCCTGGATTGAGCAGCCCCTGGGTATCGAACGCGCATTTCAGCCGCTGCTGCTGGGCCAGATCGATATCGCTGAACATCTCCGGCATCAGATCGCGCTTCTCGACGCCGACGCCATGCTCGCCGGTCAGCACGCCGCCGAGCTTGACACAGAGCCGCAGGATGTCGGCGCCGAAGGCTTCCGCCTTGTCCATCTCCTCGGGGATATTGGCATCGTACAAAATCAGCGGATGCAGATTGCCGTCGCCGGCATGGAAGACGTTGGCGACACGCAGGCCATACTTCTCGGACAGGTCGCGAATGCCGGCCAGCGCTTCCGGCAGCTTGCCGCGCGGAATGGTGCCGTCCATGCAAAGGTAATCCGGCGACAAGCGCCCGACCGCCGGAAACGCCGCCTTGCGCCCGGACCAGAACAGCAGCCGCTCCTGCTCGGAGTTCGAGATCTGCAAGGTGGTCGAGCCGCAGGCGCGCGCGATTGTCTCCACGCGCTCGATCAGCTCATCCACCTCGGCCTTCGGACCATCGAGTTCGATGATGAGAAGCGCCTCGACATCGAGCGGATAGCCCGCATGGACGAATGCTTCCGCCGCGACGATGGCGTTCCTGTCCATCATCTCCATGCCGCCCGGAATGATTCCCGCGCCGATGATATTGGCGACGCATTGGCCAGCCGCCTCGATCTCGGCGAAGCCGACCATCAGCGCCCGCGCGGTCTCCGGCTTTTGCAGGATGCGCACCGTGACTTCGGTGACGACGCCGAGCAGGCCCTCCGAGCCGGTGATGATCCCCATCACGTCGTAGCCGTCGGTTTCCGGCGCCTTGCCGCCGATCCGCAGGATTTCGCCGGTGATCAGCACGAATTCGCAGCCCAGCACGTTGTTGGTGGTCATGCCGTATTTCAGGCTGTGAACGCCGCCGGAGTTTTCCGCGATATTGCCGCCGATCGAGCAGGCGATCTGCGACGACGGATCGGGCGCGTAGTAGAATCCTTCGTGCGCGACGGCCTGGCTGATGGCGAGATTGGTCACGCCCGGTTCGACCACCGCGACACGGTTCTCGAAATCGACCTCGCGGACCCGCTTGAACTTGCCGAGGCCCAGCAGCACGCCGTCCTTAAGCGGCAGCGAGCCGCCGGACAGCGATGTCCCCGAGCCGCGCGGCACCACCTTGATGCCGTTGTCGTGGCAATACTTCAGAACCTGCGACACCTGTTCGGTGGTGTCGGGCAGCACCACGACCATCGGCGGCTGGCGATAGGCCGTCAGCGCGTCGGATTCATAGGGCTGCATTTCCCGCGCACTCGAAATCACGCCTTCGCCCGGCACGATTTTTCGCAGGGCCGCGACGATCTCATCACGGCGGGCAAGCACGGCCTGATCCGCTTCAGGCATCATGATGGACATACGCGCACTCCAAAAAACCGGCGCGTCGTATCACGCCTTGCTGTTCTGATATATCAGCATGTCCTGCACGATTTGAACAGTTCCAAACTGGTATAGCGAATCCGGGGTCGCTGCATTTCACATGCCTGGAGATGTTCGGATTCGAAGAAAGTTGGTCGAGCCGGATGCGGCCTATCCGACCAGCGCGCCCAGTTCCCGCCGCGCCGGCATCACCGGCATCACCGCCTGCACCACGAGACCTCGGGCACGGGCATCGAGCACGCCGACGGCCCGCAGCGCGAACAGCGTGATCGCCTGCACCGCATCGCGCAGTTTCACCGGGTCATCGATATCGGCGGACGCCAGCGGGCCCACCAGCGATTCGTGGAGCGCCCCGATCAGGGCGGTGGCGGCCAACGCAATATCCTGCGCCGGAAGGTGCCCTGCCCGCACCGCCGCCTCGATTCGGGTTTCGACCTCGGCGGCGATCTCGCGGCGGCTGGCGACGCGGGATTCGGTGACATCGACATCCACCGGCTCGGCCAGAATGCCCCAGGCGAGCTTGCGATTCGACACGACATGCACGGCGATGGTGGTGACTGCGGCCGCAAGCGCCGACGAAGGCCCGGGCGCGGCGTCGGCGGCGCGGCGAATCGCGGTGAGTTCCGCCCGCGAGACATCCGCGATCAGTTCCGAGATCAGATCGGCTTTTGAGGGGAAATAGCGATACACCGTGCCCGCCGCGACATTGGCCCGGTTGGCGACCGGCGCGATTTGAACCGCGGCCATTCCGCCTTCAGCAGCGGCATCGCGCGCTGCTGCGAGGATCGCATTGCGGCGAGCCGCAAGGCGCTTCACGACCTGATGAGTTCGCCTGTAAACCATTGACGGCGTTTATCTCCCGAAAAGAAGTGAACACCAGTTCAAAAGCGGAGACAAGCGTTTCGGTGAGCCGCGATTCAAATTCGCAGTGCAGCAAAAAGAGATTTCGGTTTCGGCGCGATTGCCCGCACGATCCGGCCCGGTTATTCCGAAATCAGCCGCTGAATCCCAGCGCGCGCGCCAGCGCCGCCACGGCCATGCCAGTGAGGACGGCGACGAATTCGTTGCGCCGGATAATGGTGATGGCGATCGCCGCACCAATGGCGAACAGAACGACCGCACCGCCATTGACCGCGACCGGCAGCGACGCGGCGACAATGATCGAACCCGGCAGCGCATCGAGCATCCGGCGCACGCGCGGGGTGATGGTGACGTAGCCCATCAGCCAGTAGCCGCCGAGACGCGAGGCGACCGTCACCGCTGTCATCACGGCGAAGGCGATCATCACATCGGAGCGCATGAACTCGCTCATGCGGCGCCTCCGTGTCGCGCGACCTCACCCGGCGGATCTTCCATCAATCCGGCGCTGATCGCGCCCGACACCGCGCCGGCGATGATGAACCACCAGCCCGGCACCAGCCAATGCATCGTCAGCGCCACAACGCCGGCCACCGCCCACGGGATCGCCCGGCGCGGACCTTTCCACGCCGGCACCAGCATCGCCGCATAGAACGCCGGCACCACCAGATCGACGCCGTACTTCTTCGGATCGCTCAATTGCCCGGCCAGCAGATATCCCGGCAGCGACGACACGAACCAGAGGACGTAGAGCACGATGCCGCCGCCGACGAAGAACGATGCATCGGCGCCGCCATGGCTGCGGTAGCGCGTGGCGGCGAGCCAGCCGCCGTCGGTCACCAGCAGCATCGATGGATACGACTGCCACCACGGCAGCGTGCCGAACCACGGACGCAGGCTGGCGCTCATCAGCGAGAAGCGGATGTTGACGGTCGCCGTGAGCAGCGCCAGCGTCGCGATCGACGACACCGTCAACGTATCCGGCCAGGATGAAACCGCGACGAACTGCGACAGCCCGCCATACACGAAGGCCATCATCGCCTGCACTTCGGTGAGGGTGAAGTTCTTCTGCGCGCAGAGCGCACCGAACGCCATGCCAAACGCGAGCGTGCCTGGCAGCAACGGCGCAATGGCGACAATGCCGGGCATGATGGCATTGCGCGACCAGCAGGCAGGCGCGTGGAAATGATCTGGGGGAACAGGGGCCGTCATCGAGTCATCCGCAAAAGAAGTGATGCGTGCGGCGAATGCCGTGGAGGGTCAAGCCGCACATCTGCGGGGCTGACCGGCATTCCGGGCAGATCGCAAGGCAAATGGCGGATGAGATGTATCTGCGCACTCGGTGTCGTCCCCGCGAAAGCGGGGACCCATGGGCTCTCAAACTCGAGGTCGCGTCATCCTGAGGAGCGAGCCGCGTCTTTGCGGCGAGCCTCGAAGGATACGCGGAGCAAATGCGGACCACGCCATCATCCCTCGAGGCTCGCAAGTGCTCGCACCTCAGGATGACGGCGGTCTGCTCTCAGGTTCAAGGATTATGGTCCCCGCCTTCGCGGGGACCACATCGAATGTTTGGCAAACATCTGCGCGCAAAGAAAAAGGCCGGTTCGCGAACCGGCCTTTCCCAAACCTATCGTTTCGCGCTTACGCCTGCGGCTGCGGCTCGAGGCCCGCATCCGGACGCGGACGCGGCTTGCCGGCGGGCGGCACCGCCGAGGTGCGCGGGCCGGCCGGCTCCAGCACCGATTCACGGTTCGGCTTCTTGCCGGCCAGCAGATCGGTGATTTCGTCACCCGACAGGGTCTCGAATTCGAGCAGGCCCTTCGCCAGGGTTTCGAGATCATCGCGCTTCTCGGTGAGAATACGCGTCGCTTCCCTGTAACCCTCTTCGACGAAGCGGCGGATTTCCTTGTCGATCTTCTGCACGGTCGCCTCGGAGGCATTCTGCGTGCGCGACACCGACATGCCGAGGAACACCTCGTCCTGGTTCTCGCCGTAGGACACCGTGCCGAGTTCTTCCGACAGGCCCCAGCGCGTCACCATCATGCGGGCAAGCCGTGTGGCCTGCTCGATGTCAGACGATGCGCCGGATGTGACCTTCTCCTTGCCGAAGATCAGTTCTTCCGCCACGCGTCCACCCATCATGATGGCAAGACGCGAGGTCATCTGCTCGAGCGACATCGACAGCTTGTCACGCTCCGGCAGTTGCATGACCATGCCCAGCGCCCGGCCGCGCGGAATGATGGTCGCCTTGTGGATCGGATCGGTCGCGACGACGTTGAGGCCCACGATAGCGTGACCGCCTTCGTGGTACGCCGTCAGCATCTTCTCTTCCTCGGTCATGACGAGCGACTTGCGCTCCGCGCCCATCATCACCTTGTCCTTGGCCTCTTCGAACTCGGCCTGCGTCACCATCCGCTTGTTGCGGCGCGCAGCGGTCAGCGCAGCCTCGTTGACAAGGTTCATCAGGTCGGCGCCGGAGAAACCGGGCGTGCCGCGCGCGATGGTCTTGAGGTTGATATCCGGCGCCAGCGGCACCTTGCGGACATGGACCTTGAGGATCTGCTCGCGGCCGACGACGTCCGGATTCGGCACCACGACCTGACGGTCGAAGCGGCCGGGACGCAGCAGCGCGGGATCGAGCACGTCGGGACGGTTGGTCGCGGCAATGAGGATCACGCCCTCGTTGGCCTCGAAGCCGTCCATCTCGACCAGCAACTGGTTCAGGGTCTGCTCGCGCTCATCGTTGCCGCCGCCGAGGCCGGCGCCGCGATGACGGCCGACCGCGTCGATTTCGTCGATGAAGATGATGCACGGCGCGTTCTTCTTGGCCTGCTCGAACATGTCACGCACGCGGCTGGCGCCGACGCCGACGAACATTTCGACGAAGTCCGAACCCGAGATCGTGAAGAACGGCACGTTGGCTTCGCCGGCGACAGCGCGCGCGATCAGCGTCTTGCCGGTGCCCGGAGGGCCGACCAGCAGCACGCCGCGTGGAATGCGGCCGCCGAGGCGCTGGAACTTGCCCGGATCGCGCAGAAACTCGACGATCTCCTGCAAGTCCTGCTTGGCTTCATCGACACCCGCGACGTCCTCGAACGTCACGCGGCCATGAGCCTCGGTGAGCATCTTGGCGCGCGACTTGCCAAAGCCCATCGCCTTGCCCGCGCCGCCCTGCATCTGGCGCGACAGGAAGATCCACACGCCGATCAGCGCGATGAATGGCAGCCATGACACCAGCAGCGATACGAACCACGGCACGTTGTCACCCGGCGGCTTGGCGGTGATCGATACCTTGCCGTCATACAGCCGCTTGATCAGTGTCGGGTCGTTCGGCGCGTAGGTATGGAAGGTCGAGCCGTTGGTGAAGGTGCCGTTGATGTCCGGCCCCTGGATGACCACGTCGCGGACGCGGCTCTGGTCAACCTCGGTCAAAAGCTGGGAAAACGAAATGTCCTGCGAGGCAGCCCGCTGCCCCGGATTCTGGAACAACGTGAATAATGCCAACAGCAGCAAGACGATAATGACCCAGAGGGCGAAATTGCGCAGATTGGCGTTCATTGGGCTTCCTTCGTGACCGCATGGATCGCGGCCTGATGTCCTTGGGTCTTCAACACGTTTTCGGTGCGGATTGCATTACAATCTAGGTGTGGTCCCCGCCGATGCCAAGGGAACCTCTCGGGACTATTTAACGCATCTTAACGCCATTCCGGGTGAAATAAGGGCGGTTTGGCGGGGCTGTTTCAACAGTGGTTAAGGCAAACCAGCCATCTTCCCGCCGCGCCGCGGGGCGGGGCCGATGTGGATGCGGTTATTCTGGATGCTGATGAGGGCCCCGGCCAGCGTCTGTTTCAGTTGAATGCCGCGACCCGGCTTCTTCCCGGCCGTGGCCTTGTCCATCGCCTGCAACAGCGTCTCGACCTTGCCGAGTTCGGCCGGTCCCTCGTGACCGGCGCGATTGATCGCGCGCATCAGCAGCCGCACCCGGATTTCATCAGCCAGGACCGCGAAAGCCGCGAGGTCGAAGCTGCCGGACGTCGCTCCATTGATGCTGGCCAGATAGCGCTCTGCGCCATCGGCCATGACCTCGAGCGCGGCGTTGGCGCGGGCAAGACGCAGCGCAAGCCGCGCGAGGCCCCGCGCGTCGGCGCCTTCCGCCGCAAGCGCCGGCATCAGCGCGCGCAGCCGCGGACGGGTGAAGCGCGGGTCGTGATTGGTCGGGTCGTCCGCGAATGCGATTCCGGCTTTCGCAAGCGTGGCGACCAGCCGGGTTTTCGGCACATCCAGGAAGGGCCGCGCCAGAACCACACCGCCGCGATCCGATTGCCGCGCCATCGCCGCCAGTCCAGCGATGCCGCTGCCGCGCGACAACCGCATGATCACGGTCTCGGCCTGATCGTCCCGCGTATGCGCGGTGAAAATGTGGGACGCGCCATGGCGCGACGCGGCGCGGAGCAGCAGCCGGTAACGCGCATCGCGCGCAGCCGAGGGCAATCCGGTTTCCGGCTTCTCGCCGCGCCAGCGCAGCGTGCGGTGTTCGATATCGAGCGTCCCGGCAAGCTGCCTGACGTCGCGCGCCTCACGCGCGGCCTCCTTGCGCAGACCATGGTCGACGGTGATCGCGAGAAGACGCGGGCCCTTTTTCAGCGCGCGCCGCCAGCGCGCCGCCAGCCACATCAATGCCATTGAGTCCGGGCCGCCGGACACGGCAAGCACCACGGCGGGCGCGGCCTTCCAGTCCGCGAACAACTGCCGCGCTTCCTGTGCCGAGATCGGCGATGCATCGGTGCTGGACATTCAGGTCAGAAGCCCGGTCCCAAGTCGGGAGAGAAACACAGGCATCAGAATAGATGGTCTACGCCGCCATTGCGAGCGCAGCGAAACAATCCAGCCTCTGCGTTATCCCGGGCGCGATGCAGCGTGTAACGCTGCGTCGCTGAACCGGGACCGCGTCAGAGGCTGTGGTTGAAACGGCCCCCGGCTCTGCGGAGCGGCATTTCATGCCGCACCGCGTCCGGGGCACAGAGCGATCTTGATTTTAGCACCCCACCCGCTTCTGCTCGCGGGCCACGCCCTGCTTCACTCCGTTCGAGGCACGGGGATATTTACGGGTGACTTCGCCGAACGCGGCGCAGGCGGCTTCCTTTTCCTTCAGTGCCGCGAGCGACTGGCCAAGACGCAGCAGCGAGTCCGGCGCTTTCGCCGAGGTGTCGAACTTCGTGGTCACACCGAGAAAGGCTTCTGCGGCGTCACGGTACTTCTGCCGCTGGTACAGGCTCTCGCCGAGCCAGTACTGCGAATCCGGCAGCAGCGCGTCGGTTGGATACTTCTGCGCGAAGTTGCGCATCGTCTCCTCGGCGAGCGTGTAGTCCTTGCGCTGGATATAGCCGATGCCGAGATCGAACTCGTCGCGCGGCGTCGCGGACGGCGGCAACGTGGTCAGCGATGCGGTGGTGTTCGGAGCCTGCTGCTGCACCGGCCGCTGCGCCGGCGCTCCATAAGGATCGCGCGGGCCGCCGACATTCGACAGGTCGAGCGGTTCGCCTGCATCACGCCCGCCCGGCGCACCCACCTGACCACCGGACAAAGGTGCCTGCCCACCGCCCAGCGCGCGCGGCACGCCTGGCGCATTCGGATTCTGACTTGGGT
>NZ_JBXAFS010000008.1:0-177734 GCF_058793355.1 Afipia sp. MLSD5-FHT05B12 | reverse complement strand
TTTGCAACCCGCCCCAACAGGGGGCAGAACCAGAACAGACTCTCCTTATAAACGAGGGCAACTCGGGGAGCAGGTCATCACTATCAAACGTTTCCGGCAGTTGATTTTGAGCACTTCTTTGGTGTTACACCCCGACGTTATCGAGAAATATTTGAACGAGGCTCCCGAAAGAATGATGAAGATGGAAGCTTCGTTGAATATCAAAGCGGTGAACCCATCCCAATTATCGACGTGAAGTATCCATTCTATGTTCAGCTTGAAGAGCATCTTACTAGTGGGACGATCGACGCACTCAAACAAATTGTCAGCGAAACCGAACTGACAGACGTCTAGTTTTACGTGAGAGTTGGAGCAAGCGTGGCCCGGATGAAGCGCAGCGAAATCCGGGGTCACATTAACTAGCAGGCACATCCTCCCGTATTGCGCTTCGCTCCCTACGGGCTACGAGACGTCATCCGCACCATGCATTCCATCGTCATCACCGGGCTTGTCCCGGTGATCCACGCCTTCACTTCGCGCGAGAAGACCGGAAAGACGTGGATGGCCGGGTCAGACCCGGCCATGACGAGTTGAACGTCCGCGTCGCCGACACGCCAGCATCGCCATCCGGCAAAGATACCGCGCCCGGCGCGCGTTATCCGTGCTATGCTCTCCTTCGGGCACCGGCATCACATGCCTGAAAGGACGATCCCCATGTCACTCACCTTCCTTCGCGCCCAGGGTCACGATTACCAGACCGGCACGTTCCTGTTCTTCATGGCCGACGGCGACACCGAAATTCAGTGCGGCGTCTCGGACTCCGCGATGGACGACGCCGAGAAGGCGCGCAACGTCCGCGAAAATCAGCGCGGCGACCAGTTCGCGCGATTGCAGGACCGCATCACCGCTTGCGCCGCCAAGAAATATCTCGCCGGAAATCTGGAAGCCGGCGCGGCGCGCATCCTCGTGCGTTCGATCGACCTCACGCCGCGCTGATCGCGGCGGCTTCCCCTGCCCGGTTCATCTACGGGAAGCGATCCCGCGCTAGTCTACGTGCATCAGGCGAAACCTGCGCGACGGCGCGACCGCGTTTGTCATCGTCACGTCGCCGCTGTGGGCGCGGGTTGCCTTAGCTGCCCCTCAAACGCCGACTTCGGCGCGGCGATGTCGAGCTTCTTCATCTTGAGCAGGGCCCCGGCGGCGCTACACTCCCGTCAGGCGCCCCCCTGCCCGAAAGGACCACCGATGTCCCTCACATTCTCGCGACGGCGCGGCCACCATCGGCGGACGGGCGGGCTCCGGTTCCGCATCGCGGCGGCCATGGTTATGTCCCTGTCCGCCATCGGCACCGCGACCGCGGCCCCTTCAGGCAAACCCAACCAGATCAAATACGAATATGTGCCGCCGAAGGACCCGGCGCATCAGGCGATCTACGACCAGATGAAGCAGGGCCGCGCCCTCGAGCACATGCAGGAGTTGCTCAGTCCGCTTCGCCTGCCCTATCCGCTGACCCTCACGGTCGCGGGCTGCGACGGCGTCCCGAACGCCTGGTACGGCGATGAAGTCGTCAAAGTCTGCTACGAGCTGCTGGCGGCGATGCTGAAGCACGCATCGAAGGAGGATCTTCCCATCGGGATTTCCCGCGCCGATACCATCCTCGGTCCGGTTCTCGATGTCTTCCTGCACGAGACCGGCCATGCGGTGTACGACATGCTGCAAATCCCGATCCTGGGCCGTCAGGAAGATGCCGCCGATCAGTTCGCCGCCTATCTCATGCTTCGCCTCGGCAAGGAAGAGGCGCGCAAAATGATCCTCGGCGCGGCTTACGGTTACAACGTCCAGATGCCACAGGGAGCGAAGGTCACCGTTCCGGTCGATATATTCTCGGACGAGCACTCGTTGCCCGCGCAGCGGGCCTACAATGTCCTGTGTATCGCCTATGGCGCGGACAAGAAGCTGTTTGCCGACGTTGTCGAGCTGGAATTTCTACCAAAGAAGCGCGCCGAAAGCTGTTCTTACGAATACGAGGACCTCACTTTCGCCATGACCAAGCTGATCGGCCCGCATATCGACAAGCAGCGCGCCGCGAAATTCCACAAGGTCTGGGCACGGACCGTCACCGCCCGGCGCGCACGCCTCGCGCAGCCATGAACCGGACCATATTTTCGCACGTAACTCTCACACGCCATGCCTCGGCCGCGCGATCTCGCCGCGCGTGGTGGCGATGCCCATCTCGAAGCTGTCGGCGATGCGGCGGGCGCGGACGATGAAAGCCTCGGCGACATCGCTCTCGAAGATTTCGCGCGCGGTTTTTTCGAACAACAGTAACCAGCGGTCGAAGTGTTCACCCCTCAGCGGGAGTACCAGATGCGGACGCATCGGACGGCCGTCGTAGCGGCCGGTCTTGAGCAGCATCGACGACCAGAAGTCGCTGATCTGCGCGATGTGATGGTCCCAGTCCTTCACCTGTGCGTTGAAGATCGGCCCGATCAAATCGTCCTGGCGCGCGCGGCCGTAGAACGTCGCGACGAGGCGCGCGATGTTCTCCTCGGTCAGGTCAGGATGGAAGGTGTGGATGGCGGGCGAAGGCTGGTTTGATGGCGCGCTGGTCATGCGCCCGATGTAAGGCCCCTCGCCGCCGCAGGCAACCGGCGCAACGCATGGCCGCGCTGCCGCCGTGTATTGATTCAGGTCATGGCTATTTGCAGACCTTGTCGCGCCGTTTCTCCTGAAGCCGCCGCTCGCAATAAGTCGTGCAGTGCTTCCCGCCCACCTTGGTGCAATAGGCGGTGCATTTGTCGTAACTGCAGCCCCACGCATCGGCGGCGCGGGCCGTGCCCGGCGTGGCGGCGAGGATCATGGTGACAGCTAACGCAACCAGCAATCTGACGAGCAACATATCGGCCTCCGCACGACATCCGTGTGAGCCCATAGAGGGCCATAGCGCTGACCCCGGCACAATATCCAAACGGATAGGCGCAGCAAAGATTCCGCCCATGGCCTGGAGAAAAAACTCGCCGGGACAAATTTTCCCGCATTGCTGTTTGAAACGGCGTTGCGCACTTCCCGTTTGATCCGGGTCAAGGCGCCGTCTAATTTCCCGTGCTTAAGCCGGGACCATCGAGACAGGGAGACACGCATGTCCGCATCCGAAATCGCAAGCCGTCACTTCTCAGCGGCGATCGCCGAGGCGAAAGCCGGAGGACAGGACAGCGACGGCGTGTGCCGCGCGCTGCTCAGCCTCGTGGTCGCGAAATATCTGGAGGCGCGCAGCGTCGCCGACGTGCAGTCTGAACTGCACTTTCTCGCCGACAACTGCGATCCCGACACCGACTTTGCCTTCATGCGGCCTTAAGACCGGGCGGGTTTAACCCGCCTCTTATCAAGCCTTGCCGTAGTCGTAGAAACCGCGCCCAGTTTTACGGCCGAGGTGTCCGGCATCGACCATTTCCTTCAGCAACGGCGCGGGCCGGTACTTGGGATCGTTGAAGCCGGTGTAGAACACCTCCATCACCGATAGCATCGTATCGAGGCCGATCATGTCGGCCAGCGCCAACGGACCGATCGGATGATTGCAGCCGAGCTTCATGCCGGCGTCGATCTCCTCGGCGGAGGCAATGCCTTCCTGCAACGCGAACACCGCCTCGTTGATCATCGGACACAGGATGCGGTTCACGGCAAAGCCGGGGCTGTTCTTCGCGGTGACGGCGACCTTGCCGACACGCTGGGCGAAGGCGAGCGCCTTGGCGTGGGTGTCGTCGGAGGTCTGCAAGCCCCGGATCAGTTCGAGCAATTGCATCACCGGCACCGGGTTAAAGAAGTGCATGCCGATGAAGCGATCCGGGCGATCTGTCGCCGCCGCAAGGCGGGTGACCGAGATCGACGAGGTGTTGGTGGCGATCAGCGCGCGCGGCTGCAAGTGTGCGCAGAGGTCCTTGAGGATCTTGATCTTGAGCTGCTCGTTTTCGGTCGCGGCTTCGATCACCAGATCGCAGGACGACAGTTTTGATTTGTCGGTGGTCGCAGTAATCCGCGCCAGCACGGCGTCGCGGTCGGCGGCGGTCATCTTTTCTTTTTTGACCAGCCGATCGAGGCTGCCGCCGATGGTCGCGACGCCACGCGACACCGCCGCGTCGGAAATATCCACCATCACCACCGGAAGCCCCGCAGCCGCGCTAATCTGCGCGATGCCATTGCCCATGGTGCCGGCTCCGATGATGCCAACGGTCTCGATCATGTCTCTTGTCCTTTCATTGCTTCAAACCGGCAACAAGCCTTGAAGCCGCATGGGTTCGCCATACGGCCCGGTCGCGCCTCATCCATGGGTGGGGTATCTACTCCGCCCTGCCCGACTGCGCCACAGCTAACATCCTGCAAGCGCGCCAGTGCTTATGTCGGCAACGGCGTTCCCGCCCGCTCCGCCACCATGTACGCAGCGTACCATTCCGGCCAGTTGGCGTCGTGTTGGCCGCCGGTGCGCTTCTCGTGCTCCCCGTGCGCGATTGCCGCACGCGTCAGCGCCGCCGAGAGCTCTGCCGGGGATGTGAAAACTGTATCCCCCGCCTCGACCCGACCAGGCAATCGCATGGTGATCTCCTGGAACAGCCAGCCATTGCCGTCCGGATCGCTGAACGAGGCATATGAGCCATAGCTGCCGCGATTTGGAGCCGGGCCGCTGACCCGGTGGCTGCCGGACAGGAAAGGCTCATCCGTGCCGGTGTGCGTATCGCCGACGCCGTGAAACACCTCGCCGACCTTGACGCCGCGAGCAAGCAGGTCGTTGCGGGCAACTTCAATATCGGACACGATCAGGTACAGCCCCCGCGCGGAACCGGGAGCCGCCGCAGTCACGTTCTTTCCAAAGATGACCGAGCACTCCGAACCGGGCGGCGTGAACTGGATCACGCGCCAGTCATCTCCGGAGGCGAAGTCCGCATCCAGCCTCCATCCCAATCCGCCATAAAAGCTCTTGGCGCGATCGGCGTCCGACACGGGGATGACGACGACCTCGAGCTTCATCTCGCTGCGCGCTTGGGTAGTACTCATATCCGGCTCCTTGGGTTTGGGTGCCTAGCGACCGGCGATACACCTGAATGCGAGGGAAAGTTTCCTTGAAAAATGCCCAGCCTACATGACCCCCGCCGGCTCATGAACCCATTTCCCCGGCCGCCGCCTCGCGCAGACCTTGAAAAATCAATCCGGGCAATCAGCGGCCGGGAACAAAACTGCTGGCGTCGCCGTTGAACCTTCTGTCATCCCAGCTCGTTCGGGACAGCGGAGGTCCACAATGGACGATCAGGAAACTGTCATCGCGGCTGTTCAGGAAGCGCGTCGTATCCTCACGAGGTCCAGCCCACTAGATCACGAGACAACGATCCGCAATCTGCGATCTGTGTTCGATGACGATCAACTCGCTCGCGCGCTGGAGCGAATTGGCCAGCGAAACCGCGCCAGGGTGGCGAAGATTGTTGAAAGCCCTTGGAGTTAAGTCATTCGGATCGAACACACAGGGGAGGCCCCGATGGAGTCCGCTCAGGCGTTCAAACATCTGCGCACGCTGATCAAGGCCGCGTCCGAGACCGACGACACCGCCCTGATCCACACGCAATTGACCATGATGACTGTCATCATCGACAAGGCAGCCCCGAAACAAAGGCCCCGCGCGCCCTTGTGGCTGAGCGGGCCCGGCTCAAGAGAGCAAACATCCAGAGATGGCACCATCGCTGAATGAGCGATGGATGATCGCGATCTACCTGGCGCGTTAAGCTAGTATGGCGGCGCCTTCTTCGCGCGCTGGGTCTTGGCGGCCTCGACCCACCACATCAGATCATCGGCAAAGCGCGGAAAGGATCTTGCGAGCGCCTTGCCACCCTCGCCGGTCGGCTCACCCGTCTCGGAGAGCGATTGTCCAATCGGCCCGACCGCAATTGTCGACGAGATTACCACCATCCCCATCTCCGACAGCGTACCATGCCAGGCCAACGCTGCCCGCGCGCCGGAAAACCGTCCCGCAGAATAGCTGGCGATGGCCGCAGGCCGCCAGAACCATTCTTCAAGAAAATGATCGGTGAGGTTCTTCAAGCCGGGCTGAAATCCCCAATTGTATTCACCGGTGACGAACACGAAGCCGTCGGCGGCGATGATCTTCTGCGCAAGCTCTTCCATCGCCGCAGGCACTTCGCCCTTTGGGTATTCCTTGCGCATCCGGTCCAGCATCGGCAGACCAATAGCCTTAGCATCGATCAATTCGACTTCGGCGCCGTGTTCGCGCAGGCCCTTCACGATAAAATCCGCAAGGCGGATGCCCATCCGGTCGGAACGGTAGGAACCATAGAGAACGAGAATGCGGTCAGTCATGAAGCTGTCCCAGATTGAGAATGCGTAAACGTAGCGAAGACGAGGCGCGAAACAAGGTCGAATTTGAAAACAACTGGCGCGACCGCAACATTTGCAAAATGGCGATCCGCAAGTATCTTTCATCGTCGCGACGTTGATTTGAAGCAGAAAACGCGATTGCAGCGAAGGATTTGCCAATGACCCAAAAATCATCCCTCCGGCGTGATGCTGCCGCAGTGCTGATCACCGCCATGTTCGGCTTCTCCTCCGTTGCGAATGCCTGCACCAGGCTCGTCTATCTCGGCCAGGGCGACGATGTCATCACCGCGCGCTCGATGGACTGGAAGGTCGACGTTCAGACCAATCTGTGGATTTTCCCGCGCGGCATGAAGCGTAGCGGCGAAGCCGGGCCCAATTCGATTAAGTGGGCATCGAAGTATGGCAGTGTCATCGCGACCGGCTATGAGATTTCGACCACCGACGGGATGAACGAAAGGGGTCTCGTCGCGAATGTGCTGTGGCTGGTGGAGTCGCAATATCCGAAGTTCGACCAGAGCAAGCCCGGCCTGACCATCGCTGCCTGGGCGCAGTATGTACTTGATAATTTCGCGACAGTGTCGGAAGCGGTCGATGCACTTCGTCAGGAACCATTCACCATTGTCACCGACGCTGTTCCAGGTCAGCCGGATCGTCTTACGACGCTGCATCTGTCGATATCCGATGCGTCAGGAGACAGCGCGATTATCGAATATATCGGCGGCAAGCAGATCATCCATCACAACCGCAAATACCAAGTCATGACCAATTCGCCGACGTTCGACCAGCAGCTTGCCTTGAACGCCTACTGGAAACAGATCGGCGGCACCGTGATGCTGCCGGGGACGAACCGCGCGGCTGACCGCTTTGCTCGTGCCTCGTTCTACGTCAACGCAATCCCGAAAAGCGAAGATCCGGTCGTGGCGCTGGCCAGCGTGTTCAGTGTGATCCGCAATGTCTCGGTCCCTTTCGGCATTTCGACGCCGGACGAGCCCAACATCTCATCAACACGCTGGCGCACGGTCGCGGACCAGAAGCGGAAGCTGTACTTCTTCGACTCTGCGTTGACACCTAATACGTTCTGGGTCGATCTCAAGAACATCGACTTCTCCAACGAGACCGGTAAGGTCAAGCGGCTCGATCTCGGACCGAACCAGACCAATGTGTTCGCCGGAGACACAAGCAAGGAGTTCAAGGTCACGGAACCGTTCAAGTTCCTTGGGTTGTGATAGTTCAAGGATTCCGCGCCGTCCTGCATTTCGTCTGTGCCCCCGCCGCCCTCACATCCGCGTGCATGCAGTCGGCCCGCGCTTGCCGTGCCGCAGGATGGTGCCGGATTTGTTCATCGTCAGCGTAATGCCGCGGCCGGTGTAGCGTGAACCCGTCAGCGTGAACCGCTTCTTCAGCGCGACGGCCTTGCCATCGAGTTGCAGATGGACCTGCTTCGGATCATATTTCAGGAAGGCTGCCGTAAAGCTCGCCCCGTCAGCGCAGATGAAACTTTGGAAGGTTTGTGCCGCCGTGGGCGACGAGCCCGCGTCAAACAAGACGGCGATTGCCGCAGCGAGACATACGATAAGAAGTTTCATGTTTCACCTCTCCTGACCAAGGACATCAAACCGCCCCCTGCCCGCTGCGTTTGGCACTCTAGCAGGCCCACCTTTCCTGTGCATATCGCAACAGTTCCCGGGAGCTACCCCCTGCATCACGGTAAACTCCGGCCGTCGTCGGCACCTGCGATTTCGCAAGGGCCTCCAGACACCTATGTCCACCGTCCTTCGGTCAGGAAGGAGAGTTCAGATGCTCGAAAACGTGCCGCTCCGGGATGCAAAACCGGCCGTGATCGTGTGCCCGGACTGCCGGCGCCACCTCATGGAGGTGAAAGACGTGCGCTGGGCGATGACCAAGCTGGAATTCACCTATGCGTGCTCGGGCTGCGGCGCCGAGACCATGCGGGCGCTCGCAGGCGATACACCGGTATTCGTTTCGCGGGCGTCGACGCATTTGCGCAGCCTCGAAATCTTTAACTTCAGTCCAGTTGCGGGAAAGACGCCGCGTCATCGCGCGGGTGAAACCGCGATCAGTTCGCAGGTCGTCCGCGAACGGCGGACCGTCTGAAGAAACACGCCTTGCCCTGAAAACATGCGGGGTCCTCGGCGCAAAAGGGGCCTTTCTAAAAGTTGGAAAGCCCCCTTTCCGCTAGCTCAGAAGCAGAGATTGGTCACAACCTTGCCGGACTTGTCCTTGAGCACATAGGGACATTCCGCGCGCTTGAGCGCTGCCTTGGCGTCCTCGTTGCCGAGCGCCGCGGACTTCTCGTAGTAGGTTTTCGCCGCACCCGAATCCTGCGGACCGCCGCGGCCTTCTTTCGCGAATGCGCCCATCCGCTCCAGCGCGCCGGGATGATCCTGCGCTGCCGCCTTCTCGAACAGGTTGCGCGCGCCGGCGTCGTCCTTCGGGCCGCCAACGCCATCCTGCAACATCAGTCCCAACTGAAACTGCGCCTCCGCGTTGGTCTCCGCCGCCTTCGCCAGCAGACTGCGCGAGCGTGCCGCATCGGCAGGTGCAGGTGCGGCACCACCCTTGCCCGACAGCGCCGCAAGATTACTGATGCCGCGTGGATTGCCGCCCTGCGCTGCGCGCTCGAACAGCTTGGCAGCCGCGGCTTCGTCCCTGGCAAGGCCCGCGCCCGTCGCATAGGCAACGCCGAGTTCGACCATCGCCGACGTGCTGCCCTTGTCGGCGGCCCTGCGCCATGCGCCGATCGCCTCCGCGCTCTGACGGTTCGCCGCATAGGCGCGGCCGAGCTGATACATCGCGCGCCGCGCGCCCGACGCCTGCTTGCAGAATTTGATCGCAGTCGCGACATCGGCCGCGGCGACGCTGGCGACGCCCTTCACATCTGCCGGCTTGTCAGGATCGGCGGGATCGGCGGCGAGCCGGTCGCACAGCACAAGATCCGCCGACTGCGCGTGCGCCGATGCATGATTAGCAGCGACGATCAGCGCTGCGGCGGCGATGCCGAAAATGTATGCAATTGAGACAGTAGTTTGCTTCATCGGGAACCCGGATCGCTTGATGACCCGTTATAGCCCGACATCGGCCTGCTCGGCTACGCCTTCAGCCAATCCAGCAACGATGGATTGATCTCGCGCGGATAGGTGTGGCTGAGATCGTCGATCTCGCGATACGTGACGTTCGCACCCGCCGCCGATAGCGCGCGCTGCGCCTGCCGCGCGACCTCGACCGGAAACATCCAGTCCAGCGCGCCATGCGTCAGGAAGATCGGCAGCCCCTGTATACGCCGTGCATCGGCCATCGAAATCAGCATCGGATGAAATGCCGCGGATACCGGCGCGAGATGCGTGAACGGCGAGCCGCCATCGAGCGCGCTGACATAGCAGAACGTGCCGCCGTCGCTCATGCCTGTCAGCAGCCGCCGGCTGGGATCGATAGTCCATTGCGCGCTGACCTGCTCCACAATGCGCGCAAGATTCGGCGTATCGTTGTCATCGCCCATCAGCGCCCATGTCGAGCCCAGTGAATTTCCCGCGGATGTCGGCGCGACGAGGATCGCACCGAAGCTGCGCGCGTCGCGCAGCCAGCTCCACAGGAAGCCGCGGCCATGTCCACTGCCGCCATGCAACGCGACCACAAGCGGCCACGCGCGATCCGGCGCATAGGTTTCCGGCACGTAGAGCGAGAAGCCGCCGCGCGTGCGCGGTTCGTTGTCGAAGTGCATCACGCCGGTCACGCCCTCACGCGGCGGCTGCATGCTGCGCGCAAGAACATCGGCGTCGGAACGCAGGGATGAATCGAGAAAGAAGCCGTTCACCGCTGGAACCATCGAAGCGAGTGGATAAAGCGCCTCCTGCGCACGCGGCAGATGGCGCAAGGCCTTGAACACGGTACGGATATCGCCACCGTCGAGCGCTGCACGCAATTCGGCGAATGCCGACAGAGCTTCGTCGCTTGCAGCGACAAGGCGCTTGCCGGCGTCATCCGATGGATCGGACGGTTTGAAGTCTGAATAAGCCGCGCGCAGCGCTGCGTCCGGCGTGCCGACCGCCTCCATCACTTCACCAAAGGCCTGAGGATCGAGGTGACGCGCGACAATGCCGAGTGCTTCGAGGCACGCGAACAACGGTGGCAGGATCGTTGCGGGATCGGATGTCATCCGTCGCACGCTACCGTCCGAAGCGGCGCGCAGGCAAGGCGATGCTCCGGACTGGCAGCTATGATTTAACTTGAGGATTCCGGCGGTATGGTTGGGTCGAAGCGGCCACGCCTATTCTTCCTTCTCCGTCGTGAAGAACAGCGGATAGCCCTTGGCTTTGCCCAGTTCGGTCGCTTCCCTGGCCTTGGTTTCGGCGACGTCGCGCGTATAGACCGCGATGACGCAAGCGCCTTTTTGATGCGCGGTCAGCATCACGTGGCTCGCCGTCTCCTCGCCCATGCGGAAAACCGCCTTAAGAACGCTGACGACAAATTCGCGCGGCGTGTAGTCGTCATTGAGCAGGATCACCTTGTAAAGTGGCGGCCGCTCCAGCTTGATCTTGGTGGTGGTCTTCGGTTTGACGGTTGTCGGGCTCATGGGCATCCCTCGGACTGGTCTGTCTCGAACACATTGCGGGTTGGTATCGTTCGTTCCGCACCCCATATTCAACGGGTTGGGATCATCGAGGGGCCGCATGCCGCAAGTCGCATCAAGCGTGATTTCGCGCATCGATTATAACGCGCCGGCGCGCGAGCTTCACGTCACTTTCACGAGTGGACGGTCCTATAGCTATTTCGGCGTTCCCGGCGAGGTCTACTTCCAGTTCTGCCAGGCCCCCTCGAAGGGTGACTTCTTCAACACCCTGATCCGCGACTGCTACGAATTCACCGAGTAACGCTGACGGTGCTCGCCGGCGGCCCGCGCCAATTTTTAAGTCTGAAATTGATACTTTTCCATCGGCATTGCGATGGCTGGCGACGCTTATGTCGCACAAATCTTCTTTAATGCTGGATTCTTTCCGCTTGCACCCGCTTTTGGCCGAAGCTACTTTCAAGTTCTAAAATCGAACTATAATCCGCATCGGATGAACGGGCGGCTCAGGGGAGAGAAAGAACCTATGTCGAGGATATTATTCGCTGCGCTGGCCGCATCGCTCACGCTGACCACGGCTGCTATCGCGGCAGACGCCCCGGGCGTCACCGCCACCGAGATCAAGGTCGGAGCCACCTTCCCGTTCAGCGGACCAGCTTCGTCGCTCGGCAACTCTGGCAAGGGCCTGATCGCCTACGTCAACTCACTCAACGATCGCGGCGGTGTCAACGGCCGCAAGATCAACCTGATTACCTATGACGACGCCTTCAGCCCGCCGAAGGCGGTGGAACACACCCGCAAGCTGGTGGAGAGCGACGAGGTCGCCTTCATGTTCGGCCAGTTGGGTACCCCCGCCAATTCGGCGACCAGCAAATATCTTATCAGCAAAAAGGTCCCCGCTACATTCATTACGACTGGCGCGACCAAGTTCACGGACACCAAAGAGTATCCGCTGACCACGACGGCGCTGCCGAGCTACGATACCGAGGGGAAAATCTACGCGAAGTACTTCCGCGAGCAGTTACCCAACGCGAAAGTCGGAATCCTTTTCCAGAATGACGACTTCGGCAAGGACTTCGTCAATGCGATGAAGGCGGTTTACAAAGACGATTCTGCTACCAAGCTGGTCACAATGGCCTATGAAGTCGCGGATCCGACGGTGGATTCGCAAGTCGTAAACCTGAGGGCGAATGCACCCGACGCATTCCTCTTCGCAGGGACACCCAAATTCGCGGCGCAGGCGCTGCGAAAAATAGACGAGTTGGGCTGGAAACCACTGACCATCGTCAACTTCGTGGCGGCCTCGATCGGCAATACGTTTGCGCCGGTCGGCCTGGACAAGGTCAAGGGCGTCATCTCCGCAGGCTTCCAGAAGGACCCGACCGATCCGAAGTGGAAGGACGACCAAGGCGTTAAAGACTATATCGTTTTCTTCAATAAATACTTGCCCGGCGCCGATCTCGCCGACCAGAACTACCAATACGGCTATCAGCAGGGCATCGTCCTCGAGCAGCTTCTCAAGCAAGCCGGCAACGACCTGTCGCGTGAGAACATCCTGAAGCAGTCGAAGAACATCAAGGAGATTACGCTGCCCACCACCCTGCCGGGCATCAAGATCAGCACATCCGACAGCGTCAACCAGATCTACACGCAGCTTCAACTGCAGAAGTGGAACGGCAAGAGCTGGGAACAGTTCGGTGGCGTGCTGAAGGCCGACTAACGCTATTTGCGCCGCAAGGCTTCCGCAATTATCAGGGTGTCGCGATCATTCGCGGCGCCCTTTCCTTTGGTCGTGAGAAAAACGGCGATCAAGGGATCGCGACGGCGCGCGAGGCCTGCTCGCGTCCCATCGGAACGCAGGCTTTCTTGCGGCGGAGCGCGCCGAGAGCGCCCGTCACCTTCATCACCTTGCCCACACCGCAACTGCCGTTATCAACATAGACGACGGACCACGGCGAGAGAAAATAAGGTTCTTTTTTCAAGAAGTTGGGTGACAACTCCTGCGCCAGGCACGGCGCGGAGACAGTACAAAGAAGCGCGAGAGCGACGACGGTACGCATGACGCTGATCCAAAGCCCGACAGAAGTCACAATGCGCTTTTTCGGTGAATGTTCCAAGACACGAACAGCGGCAGGATGATTATTTTCACGGCATGGCACTCATGGAGGCATCGCGCGGCTAAACCGGAACGGCGTGCCACGTGATGGGTTGGGCCTCCAGTAGCAATGAAGGTTCTAATGCGACGTAAATTGCTTCTGACCACGCTGGTCGCCGCTTCGCTCGCGACCTCGATGCTGGCCGCATTCAGCCAGGTTGCCCCGCCTTCATCGCCGGGTGGCTCGGCTGCGGGTTCGCCCGGTATCTCTCCGGCAACCCCACCACCTGCTGCGGCTCCCTCGTCGCCGGGTACGACCGGCAGCAATACCGGCATCAACCAGCCCGGCGTGCCGGACACTTCGACGCCCGGCAGGATCGGGACCGGCGCATCCCGAGCGGCCTGCCCGGCGGACAGCCCGTCCAATCCCGGCTACCCGGATAAGGTTGGCAAGTAGCGCCAGGACCGGCGTTAGAGCGCGGCTGGCGTGAACTGGAAAACGTCACCGCTCATTCCAGCGAAGGCGGCACTAGGCGCTTCTGGGTCCCCCGCTTTCGCGGGGACAACCCGCGATAGAATCCGCCTCAACCCAAAGGTTACTCGGTCTTGGTGGTCGCGTTGGAACTGGTCCGCGGCTTGCCGTCCTTGCTATCCTTGCCGGCGCCCGCGATGCGGACCTGATCGCCGTCCGCGATGCCGTCGAGCGGCGTCACGATGATCCGGTCGTCCGGCGACAGGCCGGTGGCGATCTCGATCTCGCGGCCGAGGTCGCGCGCGATGGTCACGGCCTTGAACAGCACCTTGTCGCCCGCAGTCACCGTGGCCACACGCAACCCGCTGTTGTTGAACACCAGCGCGCTTGCCGGAATGCTCAGGGGCTGCGCATCGCTGGACAACGCCAGCTTGACATTCGCGAAGGCGCCGGGACGGAGTTCGCCCTTGGGATTCTCGATCGCAAGCTGCATCCGCGTCGTGCCGGACGATACGTCGACCGACTGCGACGAGGCCTCGATGGTCGCCGGGAACGTGCGTCCGGCATATTCCGGAACCGTCACCGTTGCCTTCGCGCCCATCCTGATGCCGGGCAGATAACTCTGCGGCACGTTCACATAGAGACGCAGCTTCTTGACGTCGGATACCACGAACATCGCAGCACCCGAGCCGGTGCCGCCGTTTATCAGCGCGCCGACGTCGGTGTTGCGCTCAGTGACGACGCCATCAAACGGCGCGGTGACATTCTTGTAGCTTGCCAGCGCCTCGAGCCGCTGCACGTTCGCGCTCATCGCGTTGACCTGCGCTTCCTTGCTGGCAAGGTCGGCCGAGCGCTCGTCGATTTCCTGCTGCGAGACGAAGTTGGACGCCTGGAGCGTCTTGCGGCGCGCGAGCGTGGCAGCCGACAGCTTGGCGGCCGCCTGCGAGTTCATGAGATCAGCGCGGGCCTGCAGCAGTTGCTGGTCAAGATCGGGGGCTTCGATTTCCGCAAGCTTCTGCCCTGCCGCCACCTGCGCGCCAATGTCCGCATTCCAGCCTTTCAGATAGCCGCTGACCCGCGCGTAGATCGGCGCCCGCGAATAGGCTTCCAGACGGCCCGGCAGATCGAGCGTGGCGTTGAGAGGCTTGGTCCCCGGCAGAGCGACGGCGACCGACGGGATCGCCTGCGCGTCGGTCCATTCCTTGAGATTGGCGTCGCCCTTCGAGCGGGTGATGATCCCGGTGACCACCACGGCAGCGAGTACGCCGATGGCGACGGTGCCATAGAGTCTCAGCTTGCGTGGCGAGACTGACGAGGTCTTGTCAGGTTGCATGAACCATCTCCGGCGCCGTCGCGGATGTCGCGGGCTGCTTCTTGTGAACCATACTGAACACCACCGGCACGAACAGCAATGTGGCGGTCGTTGCGAAAATCAGGCCACCGATCACGGCGCGCCCGAGCGGTGCATTCTGCTCGCCGCCTTCGCCGAGGCCCAGCGCCATCGGCGTCATGCCGATGATCATGGCGAGCGCCGTCATCAGCACCGGCCGGAACCGGACAAACCCGGCGTCGAGCGCGGCGGCGACCGGATCGCCAAGTTCCTCGAAGCGCTCGCGAGCAAAGGCGATCACCAGAACCGAGTTCGCCGTCGCCACCCCCATGCACATGATCGCGCCCGTCAGCGCGGGCACCGACAGCGTCGTATGGGTAGCGAACAGTATCCAGACAATGCCGGCAAGCGCCGCGGGCAACGCCGAGACAATAACGAACGGATCGGACCACGACTGGAAATTGACCACGATCAGGAGATAGATCAGCACGATCGCGCCGAGCAGACCAAACAGCAGACCCGCGAAGGCGCTGTTCATGGTCTCGACCTGGCCGAGCAGAACCACGCGGCTGCCGCGCGGCAGATCCTTGGCGGTGTCTGCGATCGCCTTGTTGATGTCGGCGGCGACCGCACCGAGATCGCGGCCCTGCGGGGTGGCGAAGATCTGCACCATGGTCTGGATGTCGTACTGCGACACCACCGCGCTGGACGTCGACCGCTTGATATCCGCAATGCCGCCCAGCATCGGAGCCGTAGCGATACCCGCAGACGAGATCGGCAGCGCCTCAAGCTTGTTCAGCGAGTCGATCTGGTATTGCGGCGTCTGCATCACGATCGAATAGGACACGCCGTTGTTCGGATCGAGGAAGAACGTCGGCGCGACCTGTGAACTGCCGGCGAGATTCACGACCATGCTGTTAGTGACGTCGCGCGCGGTGAGACCGACATACTGCGCACGGGTGCGGTCCACATTGACGTCGAAGCTGGGACTGCTCGGTGACTGCTGAATGCGCGCGTCAGCGACACCCGGAATAAGTTTGATCCGGCGCAGAAGATCGTTGGCGTATTTGAAGTTCCCTGCGGTGTTCGCGCCGCGCACCTGAATATCGATCGGAGCGGGAGAACCGAAGTTCAGGATCTGGCTAACGATGTCGGCGGGAAGAAATGCGAACGAAACGCCCGGGAATTCGCGCGGCAGCTTCTCGCGCAGCTCACGCACATATTCCTCGGTCGGCTTGTGATCTTCCTTCAGCTTGATCTGGATGTCGCCGTCCTGCGGGCCGATGACGCCGGTATTGTTGTAGGTCAGGTTGATGCCCGAGATCGGCATGCCGATATTGTCGGCCATGGTCTCGATCATATCGGGCGGAATGACCTGCCGGACCACCTTCTGGATGTCCGCAAGCTTGTTCGCCGTTTCTTCGACCCGGGTCCCGATCTGGGTGCGAACATGAATCAGAATCTGGCCCGTATCCACCGCGGGAAAGAAGTTGCGGCCAAGGAACGGCACCAGCAGGAAGGACAATCCGACAAAGGCGAGGAAGCACGTGACGAACACCTTGCGATGGCCGAGCGCCATGTGCAGCAGGCTGTGGTAGCCGGCTCTGAACTTCTCGAACCGGGCTTCGAATCCGCGCTGGAATGCGACCAGCGGATTTCGGGGCGACCGCAGTTCGGCGCCCTCTTCGTGATGGACGTGCTTGTGCAGCAGATACTTCGCCATCGTCGGCACCAGCGTGCGCGACAGGATAAATGACCAGATCATGGCGAAGATCACCGAGAGCGCCATCGGCACGAACAGGAAGCGAGAGACGCCGGTGAGGAAGAACATCGGCACGAACACGATGCAGATACAGAGCAGCGAGACGAAAGCCGGCGTCACGATCTGCCGCGCGCCGTCGAGGATCGATTCCTCGACCTCCTTGCCCTGCTCCAGATGCCAGTTGATATTCTCGATGGTCACGGTGGCGTCGTCGACCAGGATGCCGACCGCCAGCGCGAGACCGCCAAGGGTCATGATGTTGAGCGTCTCGCCGATGGCCGCAAGGCAGATGATCGCGCCGAGTACCGACAGCGGGATCGAGATCGCGATGATGATCGTCGAACGCCAGCTTCCCAGAAACAGCAGGATCATGACGCTGGTCAGCGCCGCCGCCAGCACCCCCTCAAAGGCAACACCGGCAATGGCGCCGCGCACGAAGATCGACTGGTCGCCGAGCAGATTGACCCGCAGCTGTTCCGGCAACTGATCCTTGGTGTCGATGATCTTCTGCTTGATGCCCGAGATGATATCGAGCGTCGATGTCGCGCCCGCCTTCAACACCATCATCAGCACGGAACGCGTGCCATCGACATGGACTATGTTGGTCTGCGGCGGATTGCCGTCGCGCACCTGCGCCACGTCGCGGATATAGACCGTCGCGCCGTTAACGACCTTGATCGGCAGGTTGCCAAGTTCCTCGATCTTGCGCGGCGCGTTGTTGAGCTGAATGTTGTATTCGAAGTTACCGATCTTCTGGGTGCCGACCGGCGTGATCAGGTTTTGCGCGGCGAGCGCGTTGGCGACATCCTGACCGGACAAGCCGAGCGACTGCATCGCCGTCGGATTGATATCGAGCTGAATCTGGCGCTGCTTGCCGCCGAACGGCCATGGGATCGCAGCCCCCGGCACGGTGACTAGCGGCGTTCGCAACTGGTTGGTTGCGATGTCGAACATGTTCTGCTCGGTTAGCCCCTCGCCGCCAAGCGCAAGCTGGATGATCGGCACTGTCGAGGCGCTGTAGTTCAGGATCAGCGGCGGCGTCGAACCCGGGGGCAATTGCCTCAGCATGGTCTGCGCGATCGCGGTGACCTGCGCGTTCGCGGTGCGGATGTCGACATTCGGCTGGAAGAAAATCTTGATAACGCCGTAGGTCGTGTACGAGTTGGCGGTGATGTGCTCGATGTCGTTGACGGTCGTGGTCAGCGCGCGCTGGAACGGCGTCACGATGCGGCCGGACATCTGGTCCGGCGGCAGGCCGGTGTACTGCCACACGACGCCGATCACCGGGATGCGGATTTCGGGGAAGATGTCGGTCGGCGTCCGCAGGGCAGCCAGAGGCCCCACAATCAGAAGCAGGAGTGCGAGCACGACGAAAGTATAGGGTCGGCTCAAGGCAATCCGGACAAGCGCATTCATCTTATGTTTTTCTCGGCCAGCAGGACGCAACGCCGCGCCCGCGGGAAGGACCTGTTCACTTCACGCTTTTAGTCTGGGGGCTGATCTATCCGAATCTGCCGCTGCGGCGCAACGCCACGAAACTCACAGTCGCTTGTTCAAGCGGTTCCGAGGGCAGATTTTCGGGCTATTTTGGCCAATAATTAGCCACCGAGGCTAATTTATCACAAGATCATCTGGGTCTGGGTGACGATGGCGACCAGCCGCCCCTCCTCGGTTTCAATCCTCGTCTGCCAGACGTGGGTGCGCCGCCCGAGATGGATCGGGGTGGTGGTCGCCCTGACGATCGAACCCGCTTTCGCTGCCCCCGTGAAATTGGTCTTGCTCTCGATGGTCGTGGTGCCCTTGGCATCCGGCGGCAGGTTGATGACGGTGGCGGCAGCTCCGACCGAATCCGCGAAGGCCATCACTGCGCCGCCATGGATCGAATGACCCAGCGTGCAGAGGTCCTCACGCACCATCATGGTCGCGACCACCTTGTCCTTGGCGGCCTCGACGAAGGTCACGCCCATCAGAGCGGCGAACGGCATCGGCCGCGACTGGATCATCTCAAGCAGGGTCACGCTGCCGCTCCTGTTGTTAAAGTAAAATATGAAACCGCTTCCGGGCCAGCTAGCGACTTAATGTAATGGATGAGGATTGCCTCCGGGTCGATCACGCAGCCTCCACGCCGCACCAGCCGGCGACGAACAGCGCAATGGCCCGCGTGGTGTTGCGCAGCGATTCGATTTCCACCCGCTCGTTGAAGCCGTGCATGGCTTCGGCAGTAGCGCCGAAGCACAGCGACGGTGTTCCCTGATTGAGGCCGTAGAACCGGGTGTCGGTCAGCGCCGTGAAGATCAGCTCCTTCATCGGCGCGCCATGGACAGTCTCATAGGCCGACCTCAGCACGGCCTCGGGCTCGTCCGCCCCGATCAGTTCATAGCCTTCGGACAGAAAGCCCGACCATTCCACCACCGGCGGGTTCTTCGCCAGGAACGGATGCCTCGATGCGGCTGCTTCGACGCAGGCGACGATCTCGGCCTGATGATCGGCGATCGACCAGCCCGGCAGCACCGCGATCCGGCAATCGACATCACACCACGCCGGCACAGAGGACGCCCAGTCGCCGCCCTTGATGATGCCGGGATTGAGCGTGATCGGATGCTTCACGACCTTGAAATGCCTGTCGCTGGCGGCGCGTCTGTTCCATTCCTCTTCCAGCACTTCAAGTGCCTGAAGCAGATGGTACGCCGCCTTGATGGCGTTGGCGCCTATGCCCGCTTCATAAACATGCGCCGGCTTGCCCCGCACCTTGAGGCGAAACCAGATCACGCCGACCTGCGAGCGCACCAGCTTGCCGCCCGTCGGCTCCGGAATGAAGCAGCAGTCCGCGCGATAGCCACGCTGCACCGTCGAGAGCGCGCCGACCCCGGTACTCTCCTCTTCGATCACGGACTGAAAATGGATTCGCGCCGTCGGCTTGAGGCCAGCCGCGCGCAAGGCATCCAGCGCGTAGAGCGCGGCGATGGTGCCGGACTTCATGTCACCCGCGCCGCGGCCATACAGCCAGCCGTCCCTCACCACCGGCGAGAACGGCGGCGTATCCCACATGTCGAGCGGACCGGCAGGCACCACATCGCAGTGGCCTTGCAGGATCAGCGAGCGGCCATGCTCTCGCGCCGGACGATAGGTCCCGACCACCGTGCGGGCGCGGGAGAAATCATGCTCGATCGGACCATAGCCGCGCAGGTCCTTCAGAGCGTTTGTGTCGATATGCCAATCGTCGACCTCGTAGCCGCGCTCGCGTAGCAGGTCATGCATCATGTCCTGACACGGGCCTTCCGCGCCGCGCGTCGAGGGAATGGCGGAGAACTGCTTTGTGGTCTCGATCTGCCGGTCGAATGCATTGTCCACCGCGCCGAGAATACGGCGCTGGATCTCGTTCGAGGTTGTCTTGGCGTCCATCGCGTTCGTCCCTTCGTGCCCGCGTCTGCTGCGCGGATTGCTGGCACAAGTGTAGCCAGTTTTAAGGGACCGTTGGAAGGGACGCGATGACCTCGGAGGTAATGGGTTGGTGCTACGCAGTCCAAATGCATCCGTCATGGCCGGGCTTGTCCCGGCCATCCACGCCTTTTGCAAACTCTAAAGGAAAAACGTGGATGCCCGGGACAAGCCCGGGCATGACGTTGTTGGATCGCACATGGAGCCCTTCAACCGAGATCAGTACCCCACGGTGAACCGCTGCCGGGAATGCGCCGGCTTCTCGACTTCATCGGCGAGCGCGATGGCGTAGTCCGCGAACGAGATGCTGCTGCCCTTGTCGCTGGTGAGAAGCTGATCCTTGCCGAGGCGGAATGTGCCGGTGCGCGGCCCCTCGAAAAACAGCGCCGACGGCGAGAGAAAGGTCCAGTCCAGTTCCTTCTCCTGCCGCAGCAGCGCGAGAAACTCGCCGCCCTTGGTGGCCTCGTCTTTGTAGAGCGCAGGAAATTCCGGGGTCGAGACCAGCGTGACGCCGGGCGCGACTTCGAGACTGCCGGCGCCGCCGACGACCAGATAGCGCTTCATGCCCGAGGTCTTCACCGCATCTATCAGCTTGTGCGGATCGCTTTGCAGAAAATGCACCGAGCTGATGACAGCATCGTGCCCCTCGAGCAGCGCCGCCAGACCATCCCTGTCGAACACGTCGCCCTTCTTCGCCGTGACGTTGGCCTGGGCCTGAACCTTCTCGGGATTGCGAACGATAGCAGTGACCTGATGGCCACGGCGGACGAGTTCTTTCAGGATTTCCGAACCGGCGCGGCCGGTCGCTCCGATCAGTGCGATTTTCATGATTTGCGTCCCTTGCGTGATGTGGTATCGAATAGATACCAACTAACGAATGGACATCAGATGCCCACTGGCAACGCCGTTGTGAAGAAGGCACTTTCCCGAGACATGGTCCCCTTGGAGAGACCACCCGCCAGAGCCGCGCGCGGAAACAAGGCTCCGCGCGGAAACTGGCCGGCCAATCCCTATGCGCAGGACTGCCCGACCCGGCTGGTACTCGACCGCATCGCCGACAAGTGGACCGTGCTGCTGCTGATCCTGCTCTCGCGCAGGCCCTGGCGCTTCAACGAGTTGCGCCGCGAGATCGGCGGTCTCACGCAGAAGATGGCGTCGCAGACCCTGAAAGGACTGGAGCGCGACGGTCTCGTGACTCGCAAGGTCACGCCGACCGTTCCGGTGACGGTCGAGTATTCGATCACACCGTTGGGGCGCACACTGAGCGACACCGTGGACAGTTTGCGGATCTGGGCGGAGCGGCACATGAGCGATGTCGCGAAAGCCCAGTTACAATATGACCGAACCAAGGCACCAACTGTGTAGATTCGGTCACACACGCCGGGTTTGTGCGGATGTTCTTTATGCGTTCGCAAGAGTTGATGAGGTGTTTAGAGCTTGCGCGATAGGATGGCGCATCATCGGCGAAGATCGATGACGTCTCGCCGGCGATCGAGAATGAGCTCCCACTATCAAGGAGAGCAATCATGCCAGCCTTTGCACAGCATCACCGAAAGCGGCAGATTTTTCACGCGGCCATGACCGTGTGTCCGAGCTGCCTGTGCCTTCCCATGGAGATCAGAGAGGTTCAGCCTCACTGGGACCTGGCGAGGGTCGACTTCGTTTATGAATGCCCTGCGTGCTGCACAGAAGTCCGGGAAACGGTGGCGAAGCACTAAGCGGCACCTCCGCGAAGCGCCCCGCGCCTACCAGAATCACGGCCGCCCGACTACGATGAGGCATGACCTTCGTCTACCTCATCATCGCGATCATTCTTGAGGTGATCGGAACCTCCGCGCTGCAAGCGTCGGAGCAATTCACCAAGCCGAAGCCGCTGATCCTCACGGCGCTCGGCTACGCCGCCTCGTTCTATTTCCTGTCGCTGGTGTTGCGGAGCATGCCGGTCGGGATCGCCTATGCGATCTGGTCCGGCCTCGGCATCGTGCTCATCACACTCGTCGGCCTCGTCTGGTTCGGCCAGAAGCTCGACATGCCCGCCGTGATTGGCCTCGCGCTGATCATTGCCGGCGTCGGCACCATCAATCTGTTTTCATCGTCCGTTTCGCATTGACGCATTGGAGAGGCCGCATGGACAACCGCAATATCCTCTACGCCGTCATCGGCGCTCTTGTCATCGCGGTCGCTGTACTTGGCTACAAGGTCTATCAGGACAATAAGAAGCCGCAGGGCTTGCAGATCAATGTCGGTCCCGACGGGTTGAAGATTCAGAACAAGTGAGCTGCGAATGATCGCAATATCCTTTCAGCGAGCGCTGCTGCTTGGCGCGATTGCTTCGTTGGCGTTCACGGACATCGCGCGCGCCGACATCGTCGGGCGCGAATCCGACATCACCGATCTGCGGCTCGGTCAGAAAATCTATGTCGATGACGGCGCCTGCCCGGCGGGGCAGATCAAGGAAGTCGCCGGCATGCGCCTGACCGCAGCGGGCGTCGAACGCTCTAAAAAATGCGTCGATCGCAAGGGCAAGCGCTAGCCGGTCGCGAACGCGTCATCTTTGATTCGAATTTGCACAAGACAATTCGATGACTTATGGCCCAGCTTTTCGTCGCATGACTTCGCAGTTGCAGCGTGACCGCCTGTTTCATCGTCCTACAGTTGCAGAGCGCGGCGAATGAGTCCGGCGCCGTCGTGATGAACGTGACTCCGGACCGGGGAGCGAAATCATGTCGGGCATGCTTGTCAGTCTGCTGATCCAGATTATCGGCGGCGCCATCGGCGGAAACGTCGCTGGCGGCGCAGCCAAGAACATCGATCTTGGCACCATGGGGAATACGATCGCCGGCGCGATCGGCGGCGGCGTAGGCGGCCAGATTCTCGGAATGCTGATTCCGATGCTGGCGAACTCCGCAGCGACGCCGGACATCGGCGCGATCATCGGTCAGGCCGCAGGCGGCGGCGTTGCCGGCGCCGTGCTGACCGCAATCGTCGGAATGCTCAAGAACAGGTCGGCGGCGTAGAGGCGATCAAATCGGGAGCTGCACCTCCGCTCATTCCCGCACAAGCGGGAATCCAGCACTATGAAGGTCTGGGTCCCCGCTTGCGCGGGGACGACCGGAACAGAGATTGTGCGATCGCTGGTCGTACTATCCCGATATGAAGTCGCCGCACTTCTGGATGGTGTCGTTGCTGCCCCACGGCATGATCGGCACCGAGGACGTCGAGTTCTTCGGCGAACCGTCGATTAGCTTGTCGGAATAGACCATGTAGACCAGCACGTTCCGCTTGGGATCGCAGCCGCGCACGATCTGCATCTTCTTGAAGAACAGCGAGCGGCGCTGGCGGAACATGTCCTCGCCCTGCGGCGCCTTGGACTTGAAGCGGATCGGCCCGATCTGGCGGCAGGCCAGCGAGATGTCGGAGACCTGCTCGGCCAGCCCCAGCCAGCCCTTGTAGCCCCCCTTCTCCGGTACGGTGAAATGGCAGGCCACCCCGTCAACCACCGGATCATCGACCCCGTAAGTTGCAAGTTTGTCATCCGGGCTAAGTAGCTTGAATACGGTCGAGCGGCGAAAAATCAGGTCCGGCTCGTCGGCCGCGGCCAGTGGCGTCATGGCCAGCCACGTCAATGCAGTGGCCAACAGCGCGGCAGCTGTCAGTCGGGTCGGACGGAAGGACATCGGGAGGCTCCAAGGAAGGGGTCTTCAGAACGGTTCCGGCACGGCTGTCCCGCCCCGGAACCCCTTATGTGGGGTGTCATCACCCCCGTAGGAAGGCACGGGATTGTGACTGCGGATAAGTGGCCGTTAAGCGCTTTTGAAGGCTCAACGGCTAGTGTGATGGCTCGTAAGCCCGCATGACCTCTACAGCGCGCTTTTGCGGGCTTCGAATCCGAAGTTCGCTCGGGGCGTGTTGCAAAATGAAGCGAACTTCGGATTCGGGACGCTAGTGTTTCGGCACCGTGAATCACGCAGAATGCGGTATCGAGGCCCAGCGGCGATGAACATTAAGCCGGTTGGCGACACTAATACTGGAATCAATTGAGGAATTTCGCGTGCATGGCAATCGGCTACCATCTTCGGACGACCAGCAGAAAACGGTCGGCACAACCTCCCCTTTTTGCAGTGACATCAGTTCCAGACAGGCCCGGTCCTGGGGCCTGCGAACCGCATGGCTCGCCGCGACACTAACCGCCGGATTTGCGCTGCCAGCCGACGCGCAGGTCTACTGGCCCATGGATCCCGGAACCGATTACTACGCTGAACCGCAGCGGCGCATCGAGCCACGCCGCCCGCGCGTGACGCGCGCCAAACAGAAATTGCCCGACGCCCCAAAGGACACTGCAAAGCCGGTCGGCCCGATCGTCGTCGCGATCTCGATCGAGACGCAGCACATGAAAGTCTACGATCAGAACGGCCTGTTCGCGGAATCGCCGGTCTCGACTGGCATGCGCGGTCACTCGACTCCGATGGGCGTGTTCAGCGTCATCCAGAAAAACAAGTACCACCGCTCCAACATCTACAGCGGCGCGCCGATGCCCTACATGCAACGCATCACCTGGTCAGGCGTGGCGATGCATGCAGGCGTCCTGCCCGGCTATCCGGCGTCGCACGGCTGCATCCGCATGCCGATGAATTTTGCGATGCGGATGTGGGGCTGGACCCGCATGGGCGCGCGCGTGATCATCGCACCCGGTGAACTCTCACCGGCTGATTTTTCCCATCCGCTGCTGATCGCTCGCAAGCCTGGCACAAAACCCGTAGCCGCCGCGACGGAACTGGAAAAGCACGCCACGACGACGCCGAAGTCTGACCGGTCGTCGATTGTCGACGCAGCTTCCCACGACAAGCCGCAATTGCGGCTGACATCGATCTCCGAAGACGCGCCAATTCGCACGGCTCACGCCAGCGGCGCACTCCCGCAAAAGAGCGACGCCGACGGCGTCGTTGCGCAGGCATGGGATGCCAGCCGCGGTGGCGGTTCATGGGATGCCGGCCGTGGCGGCGTTACGCCCGAACCCGAGTCGCCCAAGGATGGCGCCAGGGAGAATAGCAAGATTCCTTCTTCGAACTCGCAGAAGGATAGCTCCGCAGCCAAGGACGATGCCACGAAAAACACTGATGGCGACGCCGGTCCCTCCGATGACAAATCGCCCGGCGACAAGTCTCCCGACGGAAAGCCTGCCGACCAGAAGTCCGAGGTACCTAAAACCGACAAGGATCAGGCCCGCGCCACCGAGACCGGCGCGGCGCCAACGCCGGTTGCGCTCGCGCCCGAAGGCTCATTCGAGTTCATCGGCCCGGTCAAGCCGCGCACCGGACATGTCGCTGCCTTCGTCAGCGCTAAGGAGAACAAGATCTACGTGCGGCAGAATTTCGAACCGTGGTTCGAAGCGCCGGTCACGATCGCCGCATCGGATCGCCCGCTCGGCACCCACGTCTTCACGGTTCGTGCCGACAAGGATGACACCAACGCATTGCACTGGTCGGTGGTCTCGCTGCCAGCGCCCGCGCGCGCAACGGAAGAGCCTCCACGGCGCAAGCGCGGCGAGCCAGTTGCTGCCGTCGCGCGCCCTGCTTCGCCCTCGTCACCGGCCGAGGCGCTCGACCGCCTGACCATCCCCGAAGACGCCATGACCCGGATCGCCTCGGCGCTGGCGCCGGGCGGCTCGATCACCGTGTCGGATCGCGGCCTTGGCGACGAGACCGGCCGCGGGACGGATTTTATCGTCCCACTGCGGTAAATGAGGCTCACGGTTGGCTTTCAGCGGCGCGTTAAGCTAGAACGCGCCGATCATGACAGTCTCACCCGACATCCAGTCCTCAGTCACCCCCGCTCAAAAAAATCAGCCGCGTGACGCATTCGCGCGGTTGACGCCATTCGGCTGGAACGGCGGACTGGCCTTCATCCTGGCGCTCCTCGCGGCATCGTTTTTCCTCGCCGGCTATTTCGTCATCTACTGGCGCAACGCCGACATGGATTTCATGATCGTCTACAACGCGCTCGTGATCAACGATGGCAAGCCGCAGGCGTTCTTCGATCATCCGTCCTACTTCACCATCCTCTCGGTGAAATGGTGGTTTCAGGCGATGCATTCGCTGGGACTGCTCGATGCATGGAAACTGTCGTCGATCCCCTCGGCGTTGAACGTGCCCGCGTTCGATGCCGCGATGACCGGCGCGGTCCGTGCGGGCCGCATTGTGGCATGGCTGACCGCGACAATCTTCGTCATCGGTTTTGCGGCTCTTGCCCGGCGCATCTTTAGCGACTGGCGGATTGCGCTGCTCGCGACATTCGCATTCGCATTCTCCGGTGGCATGGCTGTCCACATGCGCATCCTCCGCAGCGAACTGATCGCGGCCTGCCTCTTCACGCTCGCATTGATGCTGCTGATCGCCGTAAGCCGCAGTGCGAGCAACTGGCGCCCGCTCGCTCTCGCCGGTGCGGCCGCGCTGTGCGTGCTCGGGATGGAGAACAAGGTTCAGATCATCCTGCTGATCGCAGCGCTGCCGGTGATCATGCTTCCCTTTGGCACCGCGGATGGTGCCAGCACAGCGTTCTGGCGCGGTTCGGCGGCATGGATCGCGGTCCTGTTCTCGGCTATCGCCGCTGGCGCGATGCTCGCGCTTGCGTGGCCGCTGATCGCTGCGGGACTAGAGCCTGAATCGATCGACATCGCCCAACTTCACGCTCTGATCGCCGGCAGGTTCGGGATCTATCAGATTGCCCTGCTCGGCTGGGTCGGCGTCGGCATGATCGCGTTCGCGGCAGTGTGGCGCATCAGCGCCACCGAGACGCTGGCTTCGATGTTCGCGGTTGCCGCCGGTGCGTCCCTCGGATTGCTCGCACTGTATATCGAGTTCGATCCACAGAACGCCGTCGCCGTCATCAATCCCATCGAGAAGATGCTGGTGTTTGCGGATGCACCTGCGACATCGGCCACCGAAGGTGGAAAGATCTGGGCTGCCATCGCCCTGCTGTTCGACGGCGTCAAATCCGTGCTTCAGCGCTACACGTTCGTGCTGTTCACCTCGCCGCGTCCCACCGTGTTCCTGACCTGGCTGGTCATTCCCGGCATCGTCTGTGCGTGGCTCAGGGGCGAGCGGCAGGTCGCGATCCAGGCCGCGCTGCTGATGCTGTCCGCCATCGGCATCGATGCACTCGGCGTGCGGCGTAACCTCAAGGCGGAATACTTCATCCTGACCGATCCCCTGATCATTCTGGCCGGCGCGCTGCTGCTGGAAAAAATGAGCGATCTCAGGTTCAGCAGATGGGCCTATCCCGTCGGCGTGGCGCTGATTGCCGCTCATGTCGCAATCAGCCAGGCCGAACCGGTCAAGCATGTCCTGAAACGCAGCGGCCCCGAATACATCTGCGAGTGGAACGAGTATTACGAACCGCTGCTGCCGATGCCATGGTGCGACAAGCCGCCCAAGCGGCCCTGAGGACTGTCACGGGTTCTTGAAACTCGCGGCGGTGGCAATCCGTTATCTTGAACGGCACTGTCTCAGGGAGCGCATCATGATCGACCGCCGAGGTGTGATAACGGCCATTGCAGCGAGCGCTACGCTCCCGTTTACGGCACAATCCGCGTTCGCACAGGCGGCCATGAGCCGCATGACTGCCTACGGCTTTTCTTTCCAGAGCCTGAAGGGCGGTGACATCCGCCTCGCCGACTACGCCGGCAAGCCGGTGCTGGTGGTGAACACCGCCTCGCTCTGCGGTTACACGCCGCAATACGCCGGGTTGCAGGAGTTGTGGACGCAGTTTCGTGAGCGCGGCCTGATGGTGATCGGCGTGCCGTCCAACGACTTCGGCGCGCAGGAACCTGGCGGCACAGGCGACATCGCACATACCGCCGAGCAGACCTATCACGTCAGCTTTCCGATCACGGTCAAGACGAGCGTGAAAGGGCCTAACGCCCATCCATTCTACAAATGGGCGGCGGCCGAGCGCCCGGCCGATCTTCCGAGCTGGAATTTCCACAAGTACCTCGTTGGCCGCGACGGCCACATCGCCGAGGCGTTTTCATCCCGCGTCGAGCCGACCGATACCCGTGTCGTCACCGCCGTCGCCCGCGCGCTCGTGTCCTGAATCCGAAGTTCGCGTGTAGCTTTGGTTCGCAAGTCCATACCAAGCGCCTGACGGAACCCGCCACCGCCCCAGATTAACCCTGCCAACGCTCCTGTTGAAAATCGGTTGGCGCGGTTGCCGATGCAGGATTAGGCTGTTGGTCGGGGACTACGTTGGCGTCCGACGGACGGACGCGGGAGATTTCGCGTTCAGGGGTGTTTCCATGCGTATCAAGGCAACCGTTTTCGCCGCCAGCGCCATTTCGGTCTGCGCTTTCACCAGCGTCTGGTCGCAGGCCCTTATCCCGCAGCGCACCACTCCACCGCCTACCCCTGCCGCCGCTCCGGCCCCAGCGCCCGCAACCGCAGCAACAGCGGCTCCGGCCCCTGCGCCAACCGCCGCAAAAGCAAACTGCGCCAACCCGAGTGCGATCGGTGTTTCGCGCGTGGTGCAGATCGACACCACCGGCGGCCCCGGCTTCGGCTTCGAGCATTTCAAGCAGCTCGATTTCCTGCGCGACAAGGAAGTGGTGCTCACGTTCGATGACGGCCCATGGCCGGTCAACACGCCGTCGGTCCTCAAGACACTTGCCGACGAATGCACCAAGGCGATCTTCTTCCCGATCGGCAAGCACGCCACCTACTATCCCGAAATTCTCAAGCACGTCGCAGCGGAGGGCCACACCGTCGGCTCGCACACCTGGTCGCACGCCAACCTCAACAACAAGAAGCTGACCGAAGCACAACAGAAAGAAGAGATCGAGAAAGGCTTCAGCGCCGTGAAGTGGGCGCTCGGTGCCGCGCCCTCACCGCTGTTCCGCTTCCCGGCGCTTCAACATCCGCCCGCCATGGTGACGTATCTCGGCGAGCGGAATATCTCGATCTGGTCCTGCGATCTCGACTCGTTCGACTTCAAGGCCAGCACGGCACAGAAGATCGTCGACACCGTCATGACAAAGCTCGACAAGTTCGGCAAAGGCATTGTGCTGATGCACGACTTCCAGAAACATACCGGCGAAGCCCTGCCCGAGTTGATGAAACGGCTGAAGGCCGGTGGATACAAGATCGTTCAGGTCAAGGCCAAGGCGCCGGTGACCACCATCGCGCAGTACGACGAGGACGTCGTCAAGGGTCTCAAACTGCCGACGGTGAGTTCGCGCCCGCTCAACAGCGTGGTGCAAACCATTTCCGAGTAGCCGAAACACGCACTTGCGGCTTTCCCGGAAATGGCTAAACCGCACGTCATGCGCATTGAAGGCTATGTGATCGTCTCCGCCGACGGCATGCTCGCGGATTCCAGCGGCGTGATGCCCGCTTCGCTCAAGTTCGAAGCCGACCAGAGATTTTTCGAGTCCGCGCTCGACGCTGCGGATCTGATCGTTCACGGCAGGAACTCATTCGAGGACCAGCCGCATTCGCCTCAGCGCACACGCATTATACTGACACGCGGCGTCGCCGCCCTCGCCCCCGATTCATCCAATCCCAAAGCAACCTTGTGGAATCCAGCAAGGGTGTCCTTCGAGGACGCGTGCCGTCATGCGGGCGTGACCACCGGAACAGCGGCGATCATCGGCGGTCCCGACGTGTTCGAGATGTTTATGAATCGCTACGACACGTTCTGGCTGTCGCAGGCGCACGGTTTGGAAATTCCGGACGGCGCTGGCTGCTTTCCCGGTGTGCCACAACATTCCCCGCAGGACATTCTCTCCGCACACGGCCTCAAGCCGGCGGAGACGCGCGTCCTTGATAAAGAACGCCGCGTCGATGTCACGGCGTGGCGGCGGAGTTAAACCCCGGTATATCGGCTGCTGTCTTCCATCGCCACCGGCCGCGGATAGCCTGCGATCACCAAAAGGCCGCCGATCAGCGATAGGTTCTTCAGCGCGTGGATCATGTTGTTGATGCGATCCGCGCCGGTCATGTCCCAGAAATTGTGGAAATAGAACGTCGTCACCGCGACGAACAACACCAGCAGCCAGGCAAAGGTCCGCGTGCCGAAGTTCAGTGCGATGAACAGCCCGCCGATAACCTCCAGCGCGCCTGTCAGAATCGCCAGCATCTGCGCAGTCGGCATCCCCGTGATGCCCTCAAGCTGGGCCGTATACTGCGTCAGCATTGCCGGAAGGACGACCTTCTCGGCGATCGCCTGGGTCGTCGAGGCGATATCGAACAGCTTGGAAGCGCCGGAAAACACAAACAGGACGACGAACAGAACACGTCCGACAGTAACGATGGCTGGCATTTGGCGGTCCCGTAAAAATCCCTGAACGGACTATACAGGAGTTACCGTCAGCCGAACAGCGTCGGCTGCTGCCGCCCCGCCCGTTCCTGCGCCTCGACCGCTGCGACCGCCGTCATGTTGAGAATCCCGCGCGCCGTCACCGACGGCGTCAGGATATGCGCCGGGCGTGTGGGTCCGATCAGGATCGGCCCGACCGGAAGCGCGTCCGCAAGAATCTTGATCATTTGGTAGGCGATATTCGCCGCATCCAGGTTCGGCATGATCAGGATGTTGGCCGAACCTTCGAGCCGCGAATGCGGCAGCACGAGCTGGCGCGACAGCGCGGTCAGCGCGGAATCGCCCTGCATTTCGCCGTCGGCTTCGATCTCGGGGTGATCGTTCACCAGAATCTCGGTGGCGCGGCGCATTTTCTGCGCCGAGCTTGAATCGTAGCTGCCGAAATCCGAATGCGACAGGAAGGCCACCTTCGGCTTGATGCCGAAGCGCTGGACGTGAACCGCGGCGAGCGCAGCCATCTCGGCCAGTTCTTCCGCCGTCGGATTGGGACGTATCTGGGTGTCGGCGATGAAATACGCGCCCTTGCTGGTGATGACCAGTGCCAGTGCCGAATAGTCCGCGAGTCCCGGCGTCACACCGATGATCTCGCGAATGCGCCGCAGGTGGCTCATGTAACGGCCATCCACGCCGCATAGCATGGCGTCGGCCTCGCCCCGCGCAACTGCAAGCGCCGCGATCACAGTAGCGTTGGTGCGCACCAGCGTCCGCGCAGCTTCCGGCGTGATGCCATGCCGGCCGGCCACGTCGATGTAGCTCTGGACATAGGAACGGTAGCGCGGATCGTCTTCTGGATTGATAAGGTCGAAATCGCTGCCGGGATTGATCGAAAGGCCGAACCGCTTGATGCGCGCGGCCACGACGGACGGACGGCCGACCAAAATCGGACGTGCCAGCTTTTCTTCCAGCACGACCTGCACCGCGCGCAGCACGCGCTCGTCCTCCCCCTCGGCGTAGATCACGCGCACTGGTTGCGTCTTGGCTTTCGCGAACACCGGCTTCATGACCAAACCGGAACGGAACGCAAAGCGATCCAGTTGCTCGGTATAAGCATCGAAATCGGTAATGGGCCGCGTCGCTACGCCAGAATCCATGGCGGCCTTGGCCACCGCCGGCGCCACTCGCAGGATCAGCCGCGGATCGAACGGGCTCGGAATCAGCGAGCCGGGGCCAAAGCCCTGGGATTCGCCGCCCTCAAAACGCACAACCACATCGGACGGCGGATCGCGCGCGAGCTGCGCCAGCGCATCGACGGCAGCGCGCTTCATCTCCTCGTTGATCGCGGTCGCGCCGACATCGAGTGCGCCCCGGAAGATAAACGGGAAGCAGAGAACATTGTTCACCTGATTGGGGAAGTCCGAACGGCCGGTGCAGATCATTGCATCGGGGCGCACCTTGCGCGCCTCGTCCGGCATGATTTCCGGGGTCGGGTTGGCCAGCGCCATCACCAGCGGCTTGTCGGCCATCTCCTTGACCATCTCGGGCTTGAGCACGCCGCCGGCGGAGACGCCGAGGAAAATGTCCGCGCCACCGATCACGTCGCCCAGTGTGCGCTTGTCGGTCTTCTGCGCATAGACAGCCTTCCACTTATCCATCAGCGTATTGCGGCCTTCATAGACAAGACCGTCGATGTCGCAGACCCAGATGTTCTTGCGCTTGGCGCCGAGCGACACCAGCAGATTGAGACACGCGATCGCGGCAGCGCCCGCGCCCGACGCTACGATCTTGACGTCCTCGATCTTCTTGCCGGTCAGCATCAGCGCGTTGCGGATCGCGGCGCAGACGATGATGGCGGTGCCGTGCTGATCGTCGTGGAAGACAGGAATCTTCATCCGCGCCTTGAGCTGCTCCTCGATCTCGAAGCATTCTGGCCCCTTGATATCTTCGAGATTGATGCCGCCGAAGGTCGGCTCCAGCGCGGCCACCGTCTCCACCACTCGCGCAATGGTGTCGGCGGCGATCTCGATGTCGAACACATCGATGCCGGCAAATTTCTTGAACAGGACGGCTTTGCCTTCCATCACCGGCTTAGAAGCCAGCGGGCCGATGTTGCCGAGGCCAAGCACCGCGGTGCCGTTGCTGACAACAGCGACAAGGTTGGAGCGCGTCGTGAGTTCGGCAGCCTGCGCTGGATCAGCGGCAATAGCTTCGCACGCCGCCGCCACGCCCGGCGAATAAGCCAGCGCGAGGTCGCGCTGGTTCGCCAGCGGCTTGGTCGCCTGTATTTCGAGCTTACCGGGCCGGGGGAGTCGGTGGTACGCCAACGCCGCAAGGCGAAGTTCTTCAGACAACGTCGACGCCATACCCACTCCCGATATTCTTTTTGCCCCAGCTTGCGCGGGTCTGTTTAGTCCCGTCCTGCGACGGATATGCGATTCAACACTAGTGTCCCGAATCCGAAGTTCGCATCATTTTGGCAGCGCGCTCCATAGCGAACTTCGGATTCAAAGGGACACTAGAAACTATAATTCTAGTGCGGTTTCGGTTCGCAAGTCCGCAAAAGAGCATGCCGCAGAATGATGCGGACTTGCGAACCACCGCATTAGGGTAGATTGAGCCTGATGTGGAGTTCGCGCAACTGCTTGAGCGAGACTTCCGATGGCGCACCCATGAGCAAATCTTCGGCACGCTGGTTCATCGGGAACAGTGAGATTTCGCGCAGGTTGTTCGTGCCGCAAAGCAGCATGACAATGCGATCGACGCCCGCCGCCATGCCGCCATGCGGCGGGGCACCGTACTGGAAGGCGCGGTACATGCCGCCGAAACGCTCGACGACCGTTTCCTCACCATAGCCCGCGATCTCGAATGCCTTAACCATCGCCTGCGGGCGATGGTTACGGATGCCGCCCGACGCGATCTCGTAGCCGTTGCAGGCGATGTCGTACTGGAACGCCTTGATCGTCAGCGGGTCCTGCGTCTCCAGCGCCTCTAAGCCACCCTGCGGCATCGAGAACGGATTGTGCGAAAAATCGACCTTCTTGTCTTCCTCGTTGTACTCGTACATCGGGAAGTCGACGATCCACGCAAGTTCGAACCGATCCTTGTCGATCAGGTTGAGCTCTTCACCGAGCTTGGTGCGCGCGAGGCCCGCGAACTTCCAGAATTTTTGCGGATCGCCGGCAACGAAGAACGCGGCGTCGCCTTCCTTCAAGCCAAGCTGTTCACGGATCGCGGCGGTGCGCTCGGGGCCGATGTTGTTGGCGAGCGGACCTGCGCCCTCACCGCCTTCACGCCACATGATGTAGCCGAGGCCCGGCTGGCCTTCGCCCTGCGCCCACGAGTTCATGCGATCGCAGAATGCACGCGAACCACCACCCGGACCTGGAATCGCCCAGACCTGATTGCTGGCGTCTTCCAGCATGCGCGCGAACACCTTGAAGCCCGAGCCGCGGAAGTGCTCGGACACATCCTGCATCACCAGCGGATTGCGCAGATCCGGCTTGTCGCTGCCGTACTTGCGCAGTGCCTCGGCGAACGGAATGCGCGGCCACTTCTTGGTGACCGGCTTGCCCTTGGCGAAATCCTCGAACACGCCGGTAATCACCGGCTCCATCGCAGCGAACACATCGTCCTGCGTGACGAAGCTCATCTCGAGGTCGAGCTGGTAGAACTCGCCCGGCAGGCGGTCGGCGCGCGGATCTTCGTCGCGGAAGCACGGCGCGATCTGGAAGTAGCGGTCGAAGCCCGACATCATCAGCAGTTGCTTGTACTGCTGCGGGGCCTGCGGCAACGCGTAGAACTTGCCGGGATGAATGCGCGACGGCACGAGAAAGTCGCGCGCGCCTTCAGGCGACGACGCGGTGAGGATCGGCGTCTGGAATTCGAAGAACCCGGCCTTCTTCATGCGGGCGCGCATCGAGTCGACGATGGCGCCGCGGGTCATGATGTTCTGGTGCAGCTTCTCGCGGCGAAGGTCGAGGAAGCGGTACTTGAGCCTTATTTCCTCAGGATATTCCTGCTCGCCGAACACCGGCATCGGCAATTCGCCGGCCTCGCCCAGCACTTCGATGTCGGCAATGAACACTTCCACGGTGCCGGTCGGCAAATCAGGATTGTCCGTGCCCTCGGGACGGCGGCGGACCTTGCCATCGATCTTGACCACCCACTCGGCGCGCAGCTTTTCGGCCAGAGCGAATGCCTTGGAATCCGGGTCGACCACGCATTGCGTCATGCCGTAGTGGTCGCGCAGGTCGATGAACAGCAGTCCACCATGGTCGCGGATGCGGTGACACCAGCCGGACAGCCGGACCTCCTGGCCAATGTCGGAATCGCGGAGGGCGCCGCAGGTGTGGGAACGATAACGGTGCATGGAAATCCTGGAAAACGGCGTCAGAGACAAGAATCAGGGGATATGGGCCCTAATGATCCGATTCTGACATTCGTATCGTATCTTTCGCAGGCACTTATACGAATGTCAGAACCAAAGGATCATTAGAATCATAGCTTTCTGGTGTCCCGTCGTATCCGACGTTTGCTCAGAACGCGCAGCGAAAAGAAGCAAACGTCGGATACGGGACACTAGAGCGCGCGCGCAGGGTTTACCCGAGCGCAGGGAACGCGGCAACCGGATGGTGTCGGATAAGCTCCCTTATGGCGGGAAAAAGCTTAATAAAAACAATGCGCCCGCCGGCCACTTTGAAGACCAGGCGTGAAGCGCTGCTAGGCTTCGCGCTTGTCCTGCTGGATCACGATGGTCGGGACGCCAAAGGTCCCGGTCCGCACCGTGAAAACCTGCGTCCCCGGCTTGCGACCTTCGCGCAATTCGGACACCTCAAGGCCTGCCTGCTCCAGCCGGGTCCGCGTCGCCGCAACGTCCGCGACACGCCATGAGACGCCGTAAATCTTGTCAGGGCCGTCGTGCCGGCCCTCCTTCAACCGATGGATGACCTCGAACACCAGACCGCCGGTCCTGAAAAACAGGAAGCGCGTTCCCAGCGTGGGAATGGTCCGGTCGAGCTTCATATCGAGCCCGAGCCGCGCGCCGTAGAGCGCCGCGGTTCGTTCGGGATCGGGTGTCGCGATCACCAGATGATCGAGCGCATCAACCGGAGCCGACGCCGTCTCCGGTGACAAGCCGAGCCGCTCGCCGCGCTGAAGAAAAAACAGCCGAATGCCGTGAGTAGACTCCGCCGACGCACGGGTGCGTTTCCATGTCAGCGCGCGGCCCGATGTGAGGTCCTTGCTCGCGCCATCGCTGATGGCTTCCGGCGAGAGGCCAAGCCGCGTCAGCCGATGATGCGTTTTCGCGATGTCCTCGACCTCGAAAGCCAGGCTGGCAAGCCCTTCGCCCTGCTTCTCAAGCGCGGCACGGACGCGGTGGGCTGCTTCGCCCTCGCCCGCAGGCGCCATCAGTTCGAGCGAGGTGTTGCCGAGTACGAAGATCGCGGTGGCGGCGCCGTCGCTTTGCGCACGCCACACCGGCGCACGGCCGAGCAGCGTCTGATAGCCGGCAACGCCGGCCTCGATGTCGCGGACCAGAATGACGGCGTGATCAAGTCCAGTAATCATGATGGTGACAAAGCTCGCATGTAGGCCGCACCTCATCACACTCAGGCACGCAATGCAGCCCCCTTGCGGCCGTGCATGGCTAGTGTCCCGAATCCGAAGTTCGCCTTTCCCTGCGGCATATCCTTGAGCGAACTTCGGATTCGAAAGGACACTAGCAAATTATTATTCTCGTGTGGTTTTGGTTCGCAAGTCCGCATACGGGGCTTGTGTCTGGAAAGATGCGGACTTGCGAACCACCACACTGGGTTGATTTCACCTTGCGGAATGCGGCTTTAGCGATTCTGGCGGCAGCGCCATTCCCGCTTGCCCTTGACCTTGATGCGCTCATCGGCACGGCAGGTTTCGGAGAGATCAACGTCGTGAAACGCGCGCGACCTGACGTCGATATGAATCGTCGAATTGAGATTGACGTGGGGCCTGATCGGGATGTGGGGACCGGTGTTGACGTTGAGGTTGTTCGCCGAGGCCACGACCGGAACCAGCGATGCGATCATGAAGCCTGCGGCTGCGGCACCGATACGAAGTCTCCCAGCCATGGCGAATCTCCCTGAAAATAGTGCATTGCGGCAACGATCATTGGTCGCGCGGTGCATGCTTCCGGTTCAGACCGGGACAAGAGGTGCCCCCGGCCATGTCTTACGGCTTGCCCTGTCAGCCGATTTTCGCATGGAAAAATCCGCCCAAGGCGTTCATAACCCCCGCATGGAAATCATTACCACCACCGACGAACTCACCGCCGTCTGCAATCGCCTCGCCAAACACCGCGTCATCACAGTCGATACCGAGTTTTTGCGCGAAACCACCTACTATCCCCTGCTCTGCGTCGTTCAATTGGCCAGCGCGGACGAAGCCACCGTGGTCGACGCGCTTGCCGAGGGAATCGACCTCAAGCCATTCTTCGACCTGATGGCCAACGAAAACGTACTGAAGGTGTTCCATGCCGCGCGGCAGGATATCGAAATCATCTTCCACCGCGCCGGCATCATTCCGCATCCGGTGTTCGATACCCAGGTCGCCGCGATGGTTCTCGGCTACGGCGACAGCATCGCCTACGACCAGCTCGTCGAACGCATCACCGGTCACCGTCCCGACAAAACCCATCGCTTCACCGACTGGTCGCATCGTCCGCTGACGCAGGACCAGATTGTTTACGCCGTCGCCGACGTTACGCATCTGCGCGACGTATTCGCGGCGCTCGACGCCGATCTCAAGAAGCGCGGCCGCGGCGAATGGGTCAGCGAGGAGATGGACGTTCTCACTTCGCCCAAGACCTATGACTTCCATCCCGAACGCGCATGGGAGCGGCTCAAGACCCGCGTCCGCAAGCCGAAAGAACTCGCGGTGCTGATGGAGGTCGCAGCCTGGCGCGAACAGGAAGCGCAGGGCCGCGACGTGCCGCGTTCGCGCGTGCTGAAGGACGATGCCATCGGCGATATCGCCACCCACGCGCCCACCACGCTTGAACGCCTGGCCGGCCTGCGCTCGCTGCCGAAGGGCTTCGACAAATCGAAATGGGGTCAGGACATCCTCGCCGCAGTAAAGCGCGGCATCGCACGCGATCTGACCAAGTTGCCGAAGCTCGACAAGCCACGCGGCAACGCCAACGGCGGCGCAACGGTGGAACTGCTGAAAGTGCTGCTGCGCATGACCTCGGAACGTCACGCCGTCGCCAGCAAGGTGATCGCGACCGTGGACGATCTCGAACAGATCGCCGCCGACGACAACGCCGATGTCGGCGCGCTGCACGGCTGGCGCCGCGAGTTGTTTGGTGAGGCTGCGCTTGCCCTGAAGAAGGGCCGCCTCGCGCTGGCGATCGACAAGGGCCGCGTGGTGCGGATCGATCGGGAGTAGCGTTTAATCAACCGCCGATTCCAGCCTTGTCAGCTCATGCCCGAGGACGCGGAAATTCAGCTCCAGGCCCCGCCTTCGCGGGGACAAGCGGATACCTGGTCTGGGTCACCGAACGATCAGATTCTGGCGCGACCGGAATTCAGCGCATTTGCGAAATGTCCGATCGATGCGCTGACCGCCAAGCAACAACTACTATTTTTTCCGTGGGTCATCAGCCGGATTGACGTAGACGATGCTCCATGGGCCGACACTATTGAGTTGTACAACGGTCTCTTCGTCGGCGTAGGCAAAGTGCGCCATGCCTGGAGACATGGCGAAGAAACTACCGGCCCCCAAGGGCTGGGCCTTGCTTGAATCGGCCGCCTCTCCCATGCCCAAACGGAATGTTCCTGAGATCACAGTGACAATCTCCGGCTTCGGATGGGTATGAGGAGGAATGCTATAGCCTTTCGGCAGTTTCAACCGGAACGCAAACTGGCCCTCCTTGCCAGGATCTCCATAGAGTACAGCCGCCTCTGCTCCGGGCGGGATCGAGGCGGGCGCAGCAACCCATTTGATTTCCTGCGCGGGAACGACCTTGTGAGCATCTGTCGTCTGAGCCGCAACCGTCGATCCGGTCACAGCGAGGCTAACGACGCCGATCACTACGCTTTGCAATGCGATCTTCATTGGCGAACCTCCATCGAGTTAAGCTGTTCTGCCGTCGAAAGAGTTCGCGAATTGTGACGGCCGATGCCCGCCGACAGCATGATCGCTGCCTGTTCCTCTGGTGAAACTCGGCAGGCCCCGCTTGAAGGACAGCTGCAAGGGCAAGGCTACGTCGCATCGGGGTGGATGGGGAGTCCAGTTCGCCGTTCATTCGATGAATTGTTCGCGATGTCCGGTCACAGCAACCCGAACGTCATGCTTGAGGGCCGCTTACAGTCGCCAAATTTGGCAATCCGTTCGAGGGTTATTTAATGGCCTCTGCGCATCTTGCGACGAAAACGCTTCAGCGCGTCTTGCGAAACGTCAGATTGATCCGCTGGCTGCCGAGCAGTGGATGGTCGCCGTCCGCCAACGGCATCACGCCGTGATAGGCCAGCCGCGACGGGCCGCCCCACGCCACCACATCGCCATGGGTTAGCCTGTAGCGTGTCGTCTTGTCGGAACGGTTCAGGCCGCCGAACAGGAATGTCGCGGGCAATCCCAGCGACACCGAAACGATCGGCGCGCCGAAATCCAGTTCGTCCTTGTCCTGATGCAGGGACAGCTTGGCGCCCGGCTCATAGCGATTGATAAGACAGGCATCGGGGCGAAAATCGGCGAAGCCTGCTTTGGCGGCGGCACGTGCAGCCAGATCCGCAAACACGGCTGGCATCTGCGGCCACGGATGACCGCTTTCAGGGTCGATGGGATCATAGCGATAGCCGGTGCGGTCGCTGACCCAGCCGACCCTGCCGCAATTGGTCATGGCCACCGACATCCGATGCCCGCCAGGCGTGACGAGATGGCGGAACGGCGCGCGTTCGATGATCGCATTCACCGCATCGATCAAGGACGCTTCCTGCGGCTGCGCAAAGCCAGCGAACAGCATCGCGCCGGGCGCGAGCCGCACATCGCGCAATTCCACAATATCGCCGTCGAACAGATCACGCATCATCGGCCCCAAAGTGAACGGCGCGGCCTCGCCGCCCCCACTCCACTTCAACCGATTCAGGACAACGCTTCCACCCGATTCCGGGAATTGCAGTCCGCAAAAACAAGCCGGGCGGAAGCTTGCACTTCCGCCCGGCGGTCACTTGAACCAAAAGAGTTGGCTCAAGCTATCTGTGATAGCTTGGCCCTAAGCACTCAGGCTGCTGCCTTCTTGGCACCCGTCGGAACTTCGGAGATCGTCTTCAGGATCTGCGAAGCGATCTGGTAGGGGTCGCCCTGTGAATTCGGGCGGCGATCTTCGAGGTAGCCCTTGTACTCGTTGTTGACGAAGGAGTGCGGAACGCGGATCGAAGCACCGCGATCGGCCACGCCGTAGCTGAACCTGTTCCACGGCGCGGTCTCGTGCTTGCCGGTCAGACGCTTGTCGTTGTCCGGGCCATAGACGGCGATGTGATCCATCAGGTTCTTGTCGAACTGCTTCATCAGGGCTTCGAAGTAGTCCTTGCCGCCGACCGTGCGCATGTACTCGGTCGAGAAATTGGCATGCATGCCCGAGCCGTTCCAGTCGGTGTCACCGAGCGGCTTGCAGTGGAATTCGATATCGATGCCGTACTTCTCGGTCAGACGCAGAAGCAGGTAACGCGCGATCCACATTTCGTCAGCGGCCTTCTTGGAGCCCTTGCCGAAAATCTGGAATTCCCATTGGCCCTTCGCCACTTCGGCGTTGATGCCTTCGTGATTGATGCCGGCGGCGAGACATAGGTTGAGGTGTTCTTCGACGATCTCGCGGGCGACCGAGCCGACGTTCTTGAAACCAACGCCAGTGTAGTACGGCCCCTGCGGAGCCGGATAACCTTCCGTCGGGAAGCCGAGCGGACGGCCATCCTTGTAGAAGAAGTACTCCTGCTCGAAGCCGAACCACGCGCCGGCGTCATCGAGAATGGTCGCGCGCTTGTTCGAGCTGTGCGGAGTCTTGCCGTCCGGCATCATGACTTCGCACATCACCAGAGCGCCGTTGATGCGCGTGGCATCAGGATAGACAGCGACAGGCTTCAGAACGCAGTCCGAGCTGTGGCCTTCGGCCTGCTGGGTCGAGCTTCCGTCGAAGCCCCAGAGCGGAAGCTGTTCGAGGGTCGGAAACGCATCGAATTCCTTGATCTGGGTTTTTCCGCGAAGACTTGGGGTCGGCGTATAGCCATCGAGCCAGATGTACTCGAGCTTGTACTTTGTCATTTCGGTCTCTCTTGAATGAAAGATTGCGGCGCTAAATTCCCGGCCGGTTTAGCCGCCGAGGGGACCCGGCCGCAAACGGCTGACGCATTAACAAGCATTTAACGTGCCAACCAGCCCCCTCAGGGACTGTGATCGCGGTTCGGTCGGCTCACCCTCGCGCCCGGTCCCGCCGGACCCGACCTGGGGTGATTCGCGTGACCCTCCTCGACCGACTGCATGTTTTTGCGCCACTTTTTTCACCTGCCTCGTTTGGCGGCGGCGGGATTTATGCAGCAGGAGTCCGGAAACCCTGCAAGTGCGAGAGCGTTAAGATTTCAGGTGCATGCTGAGTGAAGGCGCAGAATCGAAGATGCGCAAATTGTATGCATTTGCCTGCTTTTTATAGGGCAAACCGCGCAAAAGACGTGCGTTCCTCCTACGTTAGACCTCCACGCGACAAGAGCGCAACGAGAGGAGACTGGAATGACACCTAATTCGACCCAGCCGACGGCCAAGATCTACCAATTCCCTGTTGGCGGCCGCGCGGCGCTCAGCAGCCGTAGCGAGCCCGTCAGGCCGACACTGGACTACGCAGCCTCCGGCAGCGGCTGGTACCACGAAGCCGCCATTGAGGATGCCAAACGGGGCAGCGAACACTGATGCCGCCCGCCCGCATGACGCCCGGGTGGCCTGACCGCCCGGTGACCAGCGACGTCAAATAAAGGGTCGAAGCACAAAGCTTCGGCCCTTTTACTTTGGGCTCACACCCGAGCCCGTCATGCGCCGAAGATCGACCAGCCCATCCGCTTGCTGAGGGTTTCAAGGGCATCACGGCCAAGCCGGGAATTGCCGTTGGCATCGAGACCCGGCGACCAGACCGCGATGGATGCCTTGCCCGGCGCGATCGCCAGGATGCCGCCGCCCACGCCGCTCTTTCCCGGCAGACCGACCCGATAAGCGAACTCCCCCGAGCCATCGTAATGCCCGCACGTCAGCATCACAGCGTTGATGCGCCGCGCGCGCTCCGCCGGAACAACCAGAAATCCCGTCGATGGATTGCGACCCGAGTGAGCGAGAAATCGCCCCGCCATCGCAAGCTGACGGCATGACATCGCGATGGCGCATTGATGGAAATAGACACCGAGCGTCAGTTCCGCCGGATTTTCGATGACGCCGAACGACTTCATGTAATTCGCAAGCGCGATGTTGCGAAAACCGGTGCGCTGCTCCGAGGCCGCGACAGACTCGTCGATCTTGATCGACGCGTCTCCTGACAGAAACTGCATGAACCTGAGAATTTCGCCCAGCGTTTCCCGTGGCTGATGCCCGGACAGAATGGCATCGGTGACGGCGATCGCGCCGGCATTGATGAAGGGATTGCGCGGAATGCCGCGTTCGCGCTCAAGCTGAACGATCGAATTGAACGGACTGCCCGACGGCTCGCGCCCGACCCGCTGCCACAGCTTGTCGCCGATCATGCCCAGCGCCAGCGTCAGCGTGAACACCTTGGAGATGCTCTGAATCGAGAACGCCGTATCGGCATCACCACCCGCCGCGACATGTCCGCTGGAATCGACCACGACGAGACCGAACGAGTTGATATCGACGCCAGCCAGTTCCGGAATATAGGTCGCGACCTCTCCGCGATCCTTTCGTTCCATTATCTCGCCGGCGATTTCCTTGACGACGCGGTCCAGGGTGGCATTGCTCATTTTGGCTTCGGCTTTGATTGCGGACACACGGTCTTATCGAACGTGGTCATATGCGACAACCGTGCCAACGCGACAAAGGCGCCAAACCGGCAAAGCCGCCAGCCGCCTGCCGCAGCCTATTTGGCGTCGTGAAAAATGATGCCGACCGTATGCCGGTGACCGGAGCGGAGCTGGCTGACGCCATGGCGCAGATTGACGCGATAAGTCCCGCGCGTGCCCTGCACCGGACGTTGATGAACCGCGAACACCACGGCATCGCCCTGCTTCAGCGGCACCACCGCCGCGCGCGACTGCATGCGCGGTCGCTGCTCGGTCAGCACGAATTCGCCGCCGGTGAAATCGCGCTCTGGCTCCGACAGGAGGATCGCGACCTGCAACGGAAATACATGCTCGCCGTACAGGTCCTGATGCAGGCAATTGTAGTCGCCCGCGTTGTACTGGAGCAGCAGCGGCGTCGGCCGCGCCTGGCCGGCCTCATGGCAGCGCTTGATGAAATCAGCATGCGCCGCGGGATAACGAACGCCGATCCCCATCGACTCGTTCCAGCGGTTGGCGATCGGCGCCAGCTGCGGATACAGCGCCGTCCGCAATGCCGAGATGATGTCCGGCAGCGGATAGGAAAAATACTTGTACTCGCCGCGCCCGAAGCCGTGCCGTTCCATGATGATATGGCTACGGAAGATACCGTCCTCGCCATAGAGACCGGCGAGCGAACCGCATTCATCGGGTGACAGCAGCCGGGGCAGAACAGCCCAGCCATTGCCGTCGAGATGCGTTGTGATGTCGGGCCAGTCCATCTCCGTGATGCGCATCGGTGCCTGCGACGCCGAAGTTTTGACTTTTGCTGCTGCGACCATGTTCGGGCTCCTGTCTCCGGCCCCCGAACTAGGTCAACCGCGACAGGCGTTCCACCCGATTTCCGATGGGACGGACCTATTGCTTCACGATCGTGGCGGTGCGTCCGATCAGGCGCGCCAGTTGCTTGAAGCGATTGGCGACACGGTCGGCGGCAAGGTCGGTGGCCCGCTTGTCGAACACCAGAATGAGCTTGCGGCTCTGATTGCGGAAATGCGTGTGGGGCAACACGCCGCGCTGCGCCGCGGAGATCATGAAGGCAACGCGGAACGCGGCGCCAACCAGGCGGGCGCGATCGACCATCGCGGGCGGAATGAGCGCACGCACGGCTTCCGGCGCCTCGTTCTCCGCGTTCAATCCGGCGTAACGATAGTAGGCCGCGAGCGCGAGAAACACCCTGCCCTCATGGGTCACCGCGCCGAAATTCCCGTTGATGATGAAATCGAGCGATTGCTCGCCGCGATGATCAGGATGGGCGCGCCAGGCTGCGTCCGACAGCCAGCACGCCGCATGACGCAGCCGCTTCTCGTCATCGCTTTCGCGCAGGCCCGCGACCCGGAACAGCTTGTCGGTCCACACGATCAGATCGTCGGCGTGGCGCGGCGAACGCGCGCGCAACTCGTTCATCGTCTGCGCCGTGGCGATCAGCCCGTCTTTCTGCTGTTCCTTTTCAGGCAGCATCTCATAGAGCAGTCCTTCGCGGACGCCGTAGGTCGAGAACACAATGCTCTTCGGCTTCGCGACGCGGATAATGTATTCGAGTACGAGCGCCGCGTAGGTCAGCAGCGGGCGGCGGGCATCTGCCACGGTCTCGATATCGGCGAGCGTATTGCTCGCGGCCAGACGGCGAAGCCGCCGTACAAAATCCAGCGCATCGTTCGCCGGAATGGTGTAGCCGTGCATCACGTGCAGCGGATAGCCGCTCTGGATGATATGGATGCGCGCCAGCGCGCGCCAAGTGCCGCCGACCGCATAGAACGTCCGGCCCGCGCCCGCCTTGAGCTGTGGCAGTCCGGTCAGCCCGGCGGCGACGATACGCTCCGCCTTCTTCAGCGATTTTTGCGACGCATCCTGCAACGCGAGGCCGCCGAGCGGCAGTGTCGTACCTGAACGAATGCGATGGCCGCGCACATCGATAAGTTCGAGCGAGCCGCCGCCGAGATCGCCGACGATGCCGTCCGGCTTGTAGACGCCTGACGCGACGCCGAGCGCGGACAACTTCGCCTCGCGCGCGCCGGACAGGATATTGATGGGGCAGCCGCAGATGCGCTCGGCCCTGGCGATGAAGTCCGGCCCGTTGGACGCGTCGCGGCAGGCTGCCGTCGCGATCGCATGGACCTCGCCAACCTTCATGATTTTGCAAAGTGCCTTGAACCGCTTTAGCGCGGCCAGCGCCTTCTCGACGGCATCGGTTGCAAGTAGCCCGGTCGACTGCACTTCGCGGCCGAGACCGCACAGCGTTTTCTCGTTGAAGATCGGTGCGAGGTTGCGCGTCTTGTCTTCATAGACGACAAGACGAACCGAGTTCGATCCGATATCGATGACAGCGACGCTCTTCGATGGCTTGCGCGCAGCACGAGGACGCTCGCGAACGAGTGCCGGGCTCACGGATTCGTTCTTCGAACCACTAACGCTCCGAACGGCGCGTAAGACGGCGTGGCGAAGATTCTTTAAGCGACTTTCCACGGCCTGACAGACTCGGATTCGTCATGAAATAATCATGCACATTGAAAGGTTCCTCGCCTTTCGCGGCCTTCATACGCGTTGACGACCCATCCGGCAACAACTGCCAGCTCTGTTCATTATCCTTCAGGTTCGCGACCATGATTTGTTCGAGAACCTGCTGATGCACCGTAGGATTTTGCAGCGGGCACAACACCTCGACACGGCGGTCGAGATTGCGCGGCATCATATCCGCCGACGAGATATACACAGCAGCTTTCGCACTCGGCAGGCCATGGCCCATGCCGAAGCAATAGATTCGCCCGTGTTCCAGGAACCGGCCGATGATCGATTTGACCCGGATGTTCTCTGAAAGTCCGGGAACACCGGGACGCAGACAGCAGATTCCGCGGATCACCAGATCGATCGAAACGCCGGCCTGTGAGGCTTCGTAGAGCGCGTCGATGATGTCGGGATCGACCAGCGAGTTCATCTTCATCCAGATCGCCGCCGGCTTGCCGTGCCGCGCGAAATTCGCTTCGCCGTGAATGTGCTCAAGCATCCGCTTGCGCAGCGTGAGCGGCGACACGCCCATCTTCTCGATGTCGCGCGGCTCCGCATAGCCGGTGATGTAGTTGAAGACACGCGCGGCATCGCGCGCGATCACCGGATCAGACGTAAAATATGACAGGTCAGTGTAGATGCGCGCGGTGACGGGATGATAGTTGCCGGTACCGGCGTGGACATAAGTCGTGAGCCCCGCGCCTTCCCGGCGCACCACCAGCGACAGCTTGGCGTGAGTCTTGAGTTCAAGGAATCCGTAGACAACCTGGACGCCGGCGCGTTCAAGATCGCGCGCCCAGCGGATGTTGGCTTCTTCGTCGAAGCGCGCTTTCAGTTCGACCAGCGCCGTCACAGATTTGCCGGCTTCGGCGGCTTCGGCGAGCGTGCGCACGATCGGTGAATCGCGCGAGGTGCGATACAGCGTCTGCTTGATGGCGACGACATCGGGATCGCGAGCCGCCTGTTGCAGGAACTGCACGACGACGTCGAACGATTCATAAGGATGGTGGACGACGAGATCCTTCTGCCGGATTGCTGCGAAGATATCGCCGCCGTGATCGCGTACACGTTCCGGATGACGCGGGACGTAGGGCGTGAATTCGAGATCGGGACGATCGAGCCGCGTCAGTTGCGACAGCTCGTTCATGGCGAGCACGCCATCGACCAGCAACACGTCGTCATCCGGCGTCGACAGCGCACGCTGCACGAAGGCACGCAGTTCGTCGGGCATGGTGGCTTCGATTTCAAGACGGATCACCGATCCGCGCCGGCGGCGCTTCAACGCCGACTCGAACAGGCGAACGAGATCCTCGGCTTCTTCTTCAATTTCCAGTTCGGAGTCGCGGATGATGCGGAACGCACCCTCACCCTTGACCACGTAGCCGGGGAACAGGCGGCCGATGAACAGCGCCGTGGCCTGCTCAAGCGTGATGAGACGAACCGAACCGTCCTTGCCCGCGGGCAAACGGATAAAGCGGTCGATCTTGCCCGGCATGCGGATCAGCGCGTTCATCGCCTTGCCGTCAGAGACGCGCGCCAGATGCAGTGCGATGGTGAAACCGAGACTCGGAATGAACGGGAACGGATGCGCCGGATCGATCGCCAGCGGCGTCAGCAGCGGGAAAATATTGTGAAGGAAGTGATCCTCGATCCAGGTGCTTTCGGCCTTGGTGACGTCCTTGCCGTCGACCAGAACGATGCCGACTTCGGCGAGCGCGCCGCGCAAGTCGCGCCAGATCGCCTGCTGGTCGCTCGCAAGCTTCGAGACGGTCTCGTTGATCTTGGCGAGCTGTTCTGTGGGGGTCGAGCCGTCCGGGCTGCGTTCGGTGATACCTTCACGGACCTGCGCCTTGAGGCCCGCGACGCGGACCATGAAGAACTCATCAAGGTTGTTGGCGGAAATCGACAGGAACCGGACCCGCTCCAGCATCGGATGGTTCGGGTTGACCGCTTCTTCCAGCACACGGCGATTAAAGTGAAGCCACGACAATTCGCGGTTGATGAAGCGTTCCGGGCTCGATCCGATTGAGGAAACGGTCGAAACTACTTCATTTTCTTCTTTTTTTACAGTAGCTTGCACGGCATCCATGAAGCGAAACCTTATACGATGTCATCAGGCCGGACCTTAGTCCCGTTCCACTGAGACAATGTGCCAGTCTCATGACAGTTCGATGACATCCTGAGCCAGGACCCGTTAACGACCAAGCCCCTGTGCGGTCAGGCCGCAGGATCTTTCAGCAGTTCCGCGGCCAGCGCCCTGGTCACCCGTCCGCCACGCCGCAGGGCCTCCTCATCCAGCATCTCGACCGTCCGCCGCGCCGCAGCGAACGACCGCTCGATGCGGGTCGAGAGATAACTGACCAGACTCTCGTCAACGGTCATCTGGCGGTCGGCACAGAACTTCACGATCAGCGCGCGAAACAACTGGTCGTCCGGCGGGGTCAGGGTAACCACCGGCACCGCGCGCAGCCGCGAGCGCAGATCGCGCAATTCCACTGGAAAGGCCGCGGGCGGTGTTCGCCCCGTCATCAGGACATAGGCTTCGTCTTCGCGCGCGAGATTCAAAAGATGAAACAGCGCCCGCTCGTCGAAGGCCGCCGGATTGAGATCGTCCACCACAAGCGCGCCGGTCGCGAGTTCGCCGGGGACGTTAGCTGGGGTCAGAGTGTGGGCGGCAACCGCCCGGGCGCCGGCTTCATCCGCCCAGATTGACGCGAGATGGCTTTTGCCGCTGCCCTCCGGCCCCACCAGCATCATGACGCGATTAGGCCAGTCGGGCCATGCGTCGGTGAGCGCAAGCGCCTGTGCGTTGGCCGAGCCCTCAAGGAAATTGTCGCGCGTCAGGCTTTCCGCATGGGGCAGCGCAAGGGCCAACTGACGAGGGCGAACGCGAGCTATCACGCAATACTCCCGGCCGAGCGCATCGACCTGCACAACATGCGACTTCCGAAATGTATCACGGGATCGGCGCGGTCGCGCTCATGTGCCGTGCCCACTCCACGAGATAGAAGGACACCGAAAGCAGCGTCAAGACCGTCACGAAACCCGCCAGAATGACCTCATAGGGCGACGCATTGAACTGGAAACCGAGCGAGGCCAGCACCAGCGCGGCGAACGCCACCTGCGCAACGGTGTTCAGCTTGGAGACCATCAGCGGCTTCATCGGAACCGGATTGTCGAGCAGCCACGAGATGATCACCGCGCCCACGATCATGAAGTCGCGCGACACCACAAGAATGACCAGCCAGCGCGGGATGTCGCCCGAGATCCCGAGCGTAACATAGATCGAGACCAGCAGCGCCTTGTCCGCCACGGGATCGAGTAGCGCTCCGATCTCGGTGGTCATGTTGAATCGCTTGGCGAGGAACCCATCGATGGCATCGCTGACCCCCGCCACCACGAAGATCACGAAGGCGATGGTCATCTGGTTCGACGCGATGGCCCAGACGATGACCGGCACCAGCAGGATGCGGCCCAGGGTAATGATGTTCGGCAGATTCACGCGACTTTTTCCCGGCTGTTCCTGTTTTAACGGGCCTCGGACGGCTTGCATAGGATATGGGGACGCCGCTGACCGCCCGAGGGCCTTTCTCCTAGCTATGCACAGCCTGCCCCTAGTGTGGTGGTTCGCAAGTCCGCATCGTTAACGCAGCGCGTTCATTGCGGACTTGCGAACCAAAACCACACTAGAATTATAGTCTTCTAGTGTCCTTTTGAATCCGAAGTTCGCTACGGAAGACGCTGTAAAACCGGGCGAACTTCGGATTCAGGACACTAGCCATTGCGCCAGCGCAAAATCCGACGTAACCACCGGCTAACTCTCGGAATCCTAGTGTGGTGGTTCGCAAGTCCCAGCATGACTGACCAAAAATCCGGCCTCACCTATTCATCCGCCGGCGTCGATATTGACGCCGGAAACCGGCTCGTGGACCTCATCAAACCGCTGGTGCGCGCCACCGCGCGGGCGGGTGCCGATGCGGAAATCGGCGGATTTGGCGGGCTGTTCGATCTCAAGGCCGCCGGCTTCAAGGACCCCATACTGGTCGCCGCCACCGACGGCGTCGGCACCAAGGTCAAGATCGCCATCGAGACCGGCATCCACAGCGGCATCGGCATCGACCTCGTGGCGATGTCGGTCAACGACCTCGTGGTTCAGGGCGCGGAGCCGCTGTTCTTTCTGGATTACTTCGCTTGCGGCAAGCTCGACCCCGAGGCCACCGCTTCGATTGTGGCGGGCGTCGCCGAGGGCTGCCGCGAATCCGGCTGTGCCCTGATCGGCGGCGAGACCGCCGAGATGCCCGGCCTCTACAAGGACGGCGACTACGATCTCGCGGGTTTCGCCGTGGGCGCTGCGGAGCGAGGCACGCTGCTTCCGCACAAGGACATCGGCCCCGGCGACGCGGTGATCGGACTCGCCTCATCCGGCGTTCACTCCAACGGCTTCTCGCTGGTGCGCAAAGTCGTCGAGAAGTCCAGGGTGACGTTCGACGCCCCGGCGCCCTTCGCGCCCGTCATGACGCTCGGCGGCGCGCTGCTCGCCCCGACCAAGCTCTATGTGAAGTCATGCCTTGCGGCGATCCGCCAGACCGGCGCGGTCAAGGGCCTCGCGCACATCACCGGCGGCGGCTTCACGGACAATATTCCGCGCGTGCTGCCGAAGCATCTCGGCGTCCGCATCGATCTGACTGCCGTCCCCGTTCTACCGGTGTTCAAGTGGCTGGCCGCCGAGGGCAACATCGCCGAACTCGAGCTGCTGCGCACCTTTAACTGCGGCATCGGCATGATCGCGATCGTCAAGCGCGAACAGCTCACCGAGGTGATGGACGTGTTCGCGCAGAACGGCGAACGCGTGGTCGATCTCGGCGAAGTCATTGAGGCCTCGGGCGACGAGCGGGTGATCTACGACGGCCACCTCAACCTGGCGGATTGAGATGGCACGACGACGCGTCGCCATTCTGATTTCCGGACGCGGCTCGAACATGACCGCGCTGATCGAGGCCGCGAAAGCCAGGGACTATCCCGCCGAAATCGTTCTCGTGATCTCCAACATCGCAGGCGCCGGCGGGCTCGCGAAAGCGCATGACGCCGGGATTGAGACTGCAACCGTCGAGAGCAAGCCGTTCGGCAAGGACCGCGAAGCCTACGAGCGCGCGTTGCACGACGTCCTGATTGCTCACAACATCGAGCTTGTTTGCCTTGCGGGGTTCCTGCGCCTGCTGACACCGTGGTTTGTCAAGCAGTGGGACGGGCGAATGCTCAACATCCATCCGGCCCTGCTGCCATCCTACAAGGGATTACATACCCACGAGCGCGCGCTGGCCGATGGCGTCAAGATTCACGGCGCGACGGTTCATTTCGTGGTGCCGGAAATGGATTCAGGCCCCATCGTCATCCAGGGCGCGGTAGCGGTGCATGACGGCGATACGCCGGACACGCTTGGTGTCCGTGTACTCGGCGTCGAGCACAGGATTTACCCGGATGCACTCCGCCTCGTCGCCAGTGGCCGCACGCGGCTGGAGAACGGCTTGTGCAAGATCGACGCGAGCGGCAATCCCGACGACGCGCTGATCTCGCCCGCGATCAACTGATCTCTGCAATATCGATTACGATCTTGCCCGATGCAGTGTGGCTACGGACTGCCTCATGCGCGGCATCTACATCCGCAAGGGTGAAGCGCCGTGCATCGACAAGCGGTGTCAGCTTGCCGGCCTCCGCGAGTTTTGTGGCTTCCCGCATGATAGCGCCATGGTGCGCCCGACCTTCTCCGGTCAGCAATGGCAACAATGTGAAGATGCCTGAATAGGTTGCGGCCCGGAATGAAAGTGGTGCAAGCGCATGCGTGCCCCAACCGAGCGCACTGACGACATGACCAAAGCGGCGGACCGCATTGAATGAGGCATCAAGCGTCGCGCCACCCACGGTATCAAATACAATATCGAAGCCTTGCCCGCCGGTATGCTCAGCCACATAACTTTCGACCGACGCGGCGCGATAATCAATCGGCGTTGCACCGAGCCGCGCGATTATCTCAGCGCTTGCTTTTGATCCGGTTGCGAATACGACCGCATCGAAGGCACGGGCAATTTGGATCGCGAGATGTCCGACGCCTCCGGCGCCGCCATGGACCAGCACCTTCTGCCCTGCATGGACCGCTGCGCGATCGACGAGTCCTTCCCATGCGGTGATGAAGCCGAGTGGCAGAGATGCAGCCTCGCGCATGCTCAAGTTGGCCGGTTTGAGGGCCAGCAAATCGGCATCGACGGCGGCATATTCTGCGAGCGAACCCTGTATTCCACCAACTCCGCCGGTTATCCCGTAGACTTCCTCGCCCAGACGAAATGTTGTCACGCCCGCACCGACTTTTTCAACGACGCCGGCGAGATCGATTCCCGGAACAGCTGGCAGCGGCTGGCGCGCATGTGCCGCCTGTCCGGCGCGGATCTTGAGATCGAGCGGATTGACTGCACTCGCCTTGATCCGGACCAGAACTTCATTGGCTGCGGGATCAGGCCGTTGGACCGTCTCGATCCTCAGCGGCGAGTCAGGACGATCGGCAATGACAGCTTTCATCAAACTGGCTTGGGTCATGGGGTTATCTTTCTGTGTGAGCGCCGCCCCTAACTAAGCCAAGCATTATTGTTTGAAACTCAAATATATCGCAGTATCACCATTCATAATTGAATGGGTGCTTCACATGGAATGGAGCGATTTACGAATTTTCCTGACGATCGCTCGGGAAGGTTCGCTCGGCGCGGCGGCACGTAAGCTCGGACAGAGTCAGCCCACCATGGGACGGCGGCTACGCGCCCTTGAACAATCGCTGGGCCAGACGCTGTTTCAGCGCACAGGGGAAGGCTTCGTGCTGACAGACGAAGGCGCGACTGTTCTCGCTCACGCTGAACGAATGGAAGAGGATGCGCTTTCTCTCGAGCGCCAGATCGGTGGCAAGGACAAGCAGCTCGACGGCCTGCTTCGCGTTTCATCTTCCGACTGGTTCGGATCTCACTTGCTTGCGCCGGTTCTTGCAGAGTTCGCGAAACTACAGCCGCGCGTCGTGGTGGAGCTACTCACGGACACTCGCTTTTACAGCCTTTCCCGCCGAGAGGCTGACGTCGTTTTCCGGATCAGCCCCTTTGACGAGCCCGAGGTGATTTCACGCCGGCTGATGATCATCAAGTATGGCGTCTACCTCAAGGCAGGCAGCGGCTTTGATCCACGTGCAGGCGATGGCCGGGGAACGCCGCTTATCACCATGGACACGGCTTTCGGCGGAATGCCCGACGCGATCTGGCTCAAGCGCATCCTGCCACATGCTCATGTCGTCTCACGTAGCAATAATCGCGACGTGCAGGCGCGCTTGTGCGCACTAGGTACCGGCCTCGCAGTTTTGCCAAGACCGCTCGGCGATGCTCTCGAAGGCGTGAGGCGAATTGATCTCGGCGAAGATCCTCCGAGCCGCGAAACATATGTCGGCTACCATCGCGACCTGAAACGGCTTGCTCGCCTGCGCCGACTTCTCGACCTCGTGATTGAGCGCTTGGCAAATTAGCCGGAGGAGCAGCGCATTCCGCTATATCGCGAAGTCAGGAAATTTTCAGATTTTCCGCCGATGACTTGCCGCGATTTTCCACGAGATCATACTCGACGGTCTGATTTTCATTGAGGGTTGAAAGTCCCGCCCGCTCGACCGCCGAGATGTGTACGAACACGTCCTTGTCACCGACCGCCGGTTTGATGAACCCGTAGCCTTTGGTCGGGTTGAACCACTTCACCGTACCTTTTGCCAACGTCCGTCTCCTCGTCCAGAAATAAAAAAAGACGCGGTCACGCTCATCGCGTGCCACGCCGCCAGCGGGCTTCAAATGTTTTGCAGGATGTCGCGTCTTCCAAATCCACAGCCGAACGGCCCAAATCCGATTGCGACAACAATCCCAACACGAAAATTTCGCCTTAGCAAGACCGCGGAACACCACAAATGCCTGTGGCATCAGCACCACAGAGGGTGCGAATGCCCGCAGCCGGCATGGCCGCACGTTGACGCAAGCGGCTGATTCAGGGCAAATCGCACAACGCGGTTGCAACAAATCCTTTTGAGTTCCCGTTTTTATGAAAATGACAGCGTCGCGACCGAGCATAAGCCGGATGAAGGTGCTGCACGCGACTGTGGCCGGGCTCGCCCTGTGCGCGGCATCGAGCGCCAGCGCCCAGCTCGCCCCACCCACCCCCGGCGTCACCGATAATAATTCCCAACTCTCGGTCAACGCATCGCAGTTCGACATTGGCAGCAGCTTTTTGCAGCGTCTGGGACGCGAAGCGACCTACGGATATGCCGCCCGGGATAATTCCGGAGGCGGCGGCGCATCGCAAAGCACCGCCGAGCCGCTATACCGGACATGGGCTGAGACCTACGGCATCCGCGCGCGCACCGCTGCGCAAGGCACGTTCGTCGGCGACAAGCGCGGGACGCTGGGCGTGGTTGGCGGCATTGGCGCGACTGTCGCGCCCGGACTGAACGTCGGCTTCTCCATCGACCAGAGCCAGACCTGGATTGACGTGCCGCTCGCGCTGCAAACCGCGACGCTCGGCATGACGCAGCTCGGCATCAACGCTTCCTACGTCAATGGACCATGGACCGTGGCAATGGCCGCGGTCCATGGTTTTGCCCGGATCAACTCGATCCGTGCGACCCCTCTCGGCAGTGCATTCGCCAATTATCGCGGCAGCATCGACGGTGTGCTCGGCGAGTTCAACTACACCTATTCGTTCGGCCAGAGCCGCATCGTGCCGAAGATGGCGCTCGAATACGTCTCGACCCGCACTGACCGCTTCTCAGAGACCGGAGGATTTCTTCCTGTAGCGGTTGCCGATGCACATGGCGAGCGCGCCCGCGTGCTGGCCGGTGCTGAATTCGGGCACTACTGGATTGTCGGCCAGCAGGCGATCGATGTGTCTGTCTATGGCAAGTTTGTCGACAACTTCGCGCAGAATATCGGGGCCGTGCAGGTCAGCCTCGGCAACAACGCGATCGGCGTGCAGGGTATTCGCGAAAGCCGGAACGGCGCCGACGCGGGCGCCGCCGCCTCCTGGATTCTCAGCAATACGGCAAGGCTTTATGCCAACTACGACGGCAGGTTCCGCAGCGGGTTCGAGTCACATCAGGGAACGGTGGGCGTTGAACTGAAGTGGTGAGCGGCTGAGCGGCGAATCTGATCTGTGTAATTCCACAGCCTCGTCCCGGCTTTCGCCGGGGACGACCTCACGTTGCTGACTTACGCCGCCGCCGGCGCTTCATGCTGCTCGCGCAATGCGCGCTTTCTCCAGATCGAGCCGACCACCAGCACCACGATCACGCCGAGTACCGCGAGCGCAAGCTCCCCGATCTCACCATTCAACTTGAGATGCTTGGCGAAGCCGAACATGGTCGACGTGGTGTCGACGTCGAGCGCGATGTGGCCATCGAGCAAGCGGTGCAGCCAGGGAGCAACGGCGGGGTCGGTGGCAATCACCTCACCCGCGATCCAGCCGAGCAGCGCTGCGCCCAGCCATACCAGGGCCGGCACGCGATCGAGCAGCGCCATGATAAGCGCTGCGCCAGCCACGATCATCGGAATGCTGATGGCGAGGCCGAGGATCAGCAGGATGGCGCTGCCGTTGGCAGCGGCAGCGACCGCGATGACATTGTCGAGGCTCATGATGATGTCGGCGACGGCAACGATACGCACCGCGGCCCACAGATGGGCTGCGGCCTGCACGCCGTCCTCGTCTCCTTTTTCAGGAACGAGGAGTTTCGCCGCGATCATCAGCAGTGCGAGCCCGCCGATCAGTTTCAGGAACGGCATCGTCATCAGCGTAACGACGATGAAGGTGAAGACGATGCGGAGAACGACCGCAACACCCGCACCCAGGATCATGCCCCAGACGCGCTGCTTGGGTTGCAGCCCGCGGCACGCCAGCGCGATGACCAACGCATTGTCGCCGGACAACAGCACGTTGATCCAGATGATCTTGGTCAGCGCGACCCAGAACTGTGGTTGCTGAATCTCATTCTCGAACTGAGTGATGAGACCGCCGAGTGTGGCGGGATCGAAAATCTGCGCAATCCAGTTCACGTGAAAGATCCCCCGACCGTTTTATTGCCTGCTGTTTATCAGCCGACGATTTCATTCCCCGAAAAGAATTGCGCGATTTCGATCGCTGCGGTCTCGGCAGCGTCCGAACCATGCACCGAGTTCTCGCCGATCGACTTGGCGTGCGCCTTGCGGATGGTGTCTTCGGCAGCTTTCGATGGATCGGTCGCGCCCATGACGTCGCGATACTTCAGGATGGCGCCCTCGCCTTCGAGAACCTGAACAACCACCGGACCGGAGATCATGAAGTCGACCAGTTCGCCAAAGAACGGACGCGCCTTGTGTACGGCATAGAAGGTCTCGGCCTGCGCACGGGTCATCAGAATGCGCTTTTGCGCAACGATACGCAGTCCGGCCTTCTCAATAATGGCGTTGACGGCGCCGGTCAGGTTACGCGCGGTCGCGTCCGGCTTGATAATCGAAAAAGTACGCTCAATCGCCATGATAACTTGTCCTTGGAAGTGTGTTGGAAGGTTGCCGCGCTTATAACGGCGCGGTGATGCAACGGCAAGCTGGTATACCAGAAGCCCGCCTCAGGGGTGGGCGGCATCCCGCTCCCGATACCTCTACGGCAAGCGTCTGCCAAGACCCTCCCGAAAGTTACTGCGACTTCATCGAGATGAATGCTGCCTGACGGGGCCATGCCGGTTCAGTTCAGGATCGCTGCACTAGCGTGTCAGCGTAGGCCGGCATCGGTTGCCCACGAACATCAGCAAGGGCGCCCGGCGCTGCGCCTGGATCGAATTCGAGGAGATCTCAGATGCGTAAACTCATTCTCGCATGCGCCGCAGTCGCAGCCCTTGGCGCAGCTGCATTCACGCCGTCCGCGGCTTCCGCCCATGGATGGCACGGCGGACACGGCTGGCACGGTGGCGGTTTCCACCGCGGCTGGGGCGGTCCACGCTTCGCCGGCGGCCCGGTTTATTTCGGCGGCGGCTATGGCGGCTGCCACGTGCGCCGTCTGGTTCCGACGCCATGGGGTTACCGCTACCGGCTGGTGAACCGCTGCTACTGATCCAGACCTGCACGAACTGTCTCCCCAGACTTGCACCGGCCGCCACAAGCGGCCGGTTCTTTTTGTCGCACCCCCGCAGCGGATCGAACCGTCCTCGCGGAGGCATCGACAGACATGCAGGGACACCTCAACGGCGCCCCGCGCCAAACCGAAGGAGACTTGTCATGTTGCGCAAACTCGTTCTTGGACTGGCCGCTGTCGCCGCTCTGTCCACCGCCGCAATGCTTCCCACCGCGGCTTCGGCCAAAGGCTGGAAAGGCGGCTGGCATCATCATCACCATCACGGCCACTGGGGTGGCGGCTACGGCTTCTTCGCCGGCGGTTACGGCGGTGGCTACGGCGGCTGCTACGTGAAGCGCCTGGTCAACACACCGTATGGCCTTCGCTATCGGATCGTGAACGTCTGCTTCTAAGCGGATCACATCCGCTCCTCCCAGACTCCCACCCCCGGCAGCGATCCTGCCCGGGGGCTTTTTTTATCGCGGGTTCCCGGTTCCCGAACATATAAAATTTTACCGATTTCAAACCATGCGCGGCAAAGTCGCGAACCCGAACCACGGTCATCGCATTATCCTGTGGTATTGATTCAAGATTGAAACGAATTGGAGCAGGCTGATGGCGCCCCGACTGAACGCTCCTGATGTCCGTCTCGATCACCTTCATAGCGAAGCCGTCTGGCAGGGCATCGGCGAGAGACTGCGCGATGCGTTGAGCCGCGAGTCACCCGATATGCCGCAGCGCCTGCGCGCTCTGATTGCACGGCTGCCGGAACTCGATGGCGAAAAAGCTCCGTCGCTGGTGCCGGAGATGGAAACGCATTAACGCGTCTTCCTTGCAAACAGGGATCGCGCTCGCCGAAAGCGCCGCGATCCGTCACAAATTGCCCAGACAAAGCTGTTGCGTTCGGCGGCCTGTTCCGTAAAAGCCCGCCATGCTCTCCATCAAGGACATTTCCGTTCGGATCGCCGGACGCCTGCTGATCGACCAAAGCACGGTGCAGATCGTACCCGGTGCGCGCGTCGGCTTTGTCGGCCGCAATGGCGTCGGCAAATCAACGCTGTTCCATGCCATTCGTGGCGAGTTGCCGCTTGAAGCCGGATCGATTGCGATTCCGCCGCGCTGGCGCGTCGGCAGCCTTGCGCAGGAAGCCCCCGATGGTCCGGAAAGCCTGATCGATGTCGTGCTGAAGGCCGATCTGGAACGCGCCGCATTGCTGCATGAGGCAGAAACCGCGCACGACCCGCACCGCATCGCCGATATCCAGACGCGGCTTGTCGACATCGACGCCCATTCCGCGCCGGCTCGCGCCGCCGCCATTCTCTCGGGCCTCGGCTTCTCCACCGCCGATCAGGCCCGGTCCTGCTCGGAATTCTCCGGCGGCTGGCGCATGCGCGTGGCGCTGGCGGCGACGCTGTTCGCGGCACCCGACCTGCTGCTGCTCGACGAGCCGACCAACTATCTCGATCTCGAAGGCACACTCTGGCTCGAGGATCATCTTGCGAACTATCCGCGCACAGTGATCGTCATCAGCCATGACCGCGATCTGCTCGATACGTCGGTGGATCAGATTCTTCATCTCGATCGCGGCAAGCTCACGCTCTACAAGGGCACCTACTCGTCATTCGAGGAGCAGCGCGCCACGCGCGAAATGCTCGATGCCAAGCACGCCAAGAAGCAGATGGACGAACGCAAGCGATTGCAGGCGTTTGTCGATCGCTTCAAGGCCAAGGCCTCGAAGGCCAAGCAGGCGCAGTCGCGCGTCAAGATGCTGGAACGAATGAAGCCGGTCACAGCTCTCGTGACGCAGGACGTTCGCGAGATCACGTTTCCGTCTCCGGACAAAATTCTCTCGCCGCCCATTATCGCTGTGGACGGCGTGTCGGTCGGATATGACCCGGCAAAGCCTGTACTCAACAACGTCACATTGCGCATCGACAACGACGACCGCATCGCCCTGCTCGGCTCCAACGGCAACGGCAAGTCGACGCTGGTGAAATTGCTCGCCGGCAAGCTGCCGCCGTTCTCCGGCAAGGTCGTGCGCGCCGCGAATCTTTCGGTCGGATACTTCGCGCAGCACCAGACCGACGAACTCGATCTCGACGGCTCAGCTTACGATCATCTGCGGCGGCTGATGCCGAACGACACAGAGACCAAAGTGCGCGCGCGCACTGGCGCCATCGGGTTTTCCGGCAAGGCCGGCGACACCAAGGTCAGTTCGCTGTCCGGCGGCGAGAAAGCGCGGCTGCTGCTCGGGCTTGCGACATTCTACGGCCCGAACATGATCATTCTCGACGAACCGACCAACCATCTGGACATCGACAGCCGCGCCGCACTCGCGGAAGCGATCAACGATTTCCCCGGCGCTATCATCATGGTCTCGCATGACCGTTATCTGATCGAGGCGTGCGCGGATCAGTTGTGGGTGGTGGCGGACCGCGCCGTCACGCCGTATGACGGCGATCTCGACGACTATCGCCGATCGGTGCTGACCTCACGCGGCATGCGGGCTTCCAGCCGTGACCGTGCGGGCAATGAACGCGGCAACGGCAAGCCGGCCCGCGCGAAGTCCGAAAAGCGCGTACCGCTCAAGCAGAAGATTTCAAACGCGGAAAGCGAAATCACGCGGATCAGCGGCATCATCGAGAAGATCGACGCTGCCCTCGCCTTGCCCGACCTGTTCAAGCGCGATCCCAGGCAGGCGGCGCAACTCACCAAGGCTCGCGCAAGTGCGGCGGACGCGCTGCAACGCGCCGAGGATGAATGGCTTGAGGCAAGCTCGTCTTACGACGAAGCAACGGGCTGAAGGATCAGGAGCGCTTCTTCTTCGCGCCGCGCGCGGGCTTTTCCGGCGGCGGCACATCGACCCGCTCGATCGACGTCAACCGGCCCGACGTGAAGGTATAGGCTCCGGGACGCGGTCCGGTCCGCCATGTAATGAGCGCAACGCGGTCGCCCCGTTCATTGTTCGACAGGTTCACGTTGTCGGGCGCGACAGCAATCGCGCGCGCGACGTCGCATTCAGTATGGCCCAGCGCGACCGGGGCCACGGAAACCTGGCCTTCGGATGCATTGGCGTCGGCTGGCGCACCCTGTGCCGGCATGCCGGGACATTGACCGTCGGAGCTGATGAGATCGTTCGGCGTCACCTCTTTCGACACGCTCAGCGGCGGCGTCTCGATGGTGCTGTTACCTTTGAAAATCTTGCCCGGACGAGCGAACCATTCCTGGTCCTTGAGCGAAAAATCGGACAGCGCCCCGACTCCGCCGCAGCCAGTCACCATGGGGGCCAGGATCACAAGGGCCACCAACGGTCTTGTATGGATGCTTTTACGCAGGACGCTCAAATTCGTTCTCACACCAACTTCAGCGCTTTTTCATGCGCGTTCGGGAACCAGGATATGTCTTAGAGCAAATGCCTAAACAATCATTTGCGCGTCTTTTCGCGGCAAGAATGGAACACCTTGCCCATAACTGCGCCTATGTGGCCTTCCACCATCCCTTTGCGGCACCATGGTGGCTAAGCGCCGGTCAGGTCAACGAAAAAAGACTATAACATTAACGGCGGGCCGTTTATCGGGATCACGCATCTACGCGCGCTTCTGCCATCTGCCGCGCTCGTCGGTCTGCCAGTATGTCAAATCGAGCCCGCGCGATTTGCCGTCGGTCCAGGCCGCGCGGGCGGCGCCAAGCGCCTCGTCATCGTCGCCGTTGAAGACAAAAACGATGCGATCGTATGTCGCGCAATCCCTGGGCAGACCCGCGGTATCGACGATAAATCTGACATTGGCATTGTTGGGATTACCGTCGTCCATGGTCAGAACGATCGGCTGGCTCATCGCATCGCTGTCGCGCCAGGTACCATGAGGCAAAAACGAATCCTCGCGATACGTCCACAGATGCGCGTCGAGCGATTCGGCGCGCTCTTCCGACCCGGTCTGAACCGCAACGCGCCATCCCCGCTCGACGGATTTCTCAAGCAGCGGCGGCAACACCTTCTCGAGTGTCGTATCTTGCAAATGATAGAACAGGATTTCCGTCATCGCGCGGTGTACCGATCGCAGGTTGGGGCGATGCACGATGCATCGCCCCGGTTGGTACGTTATCGCTTCGTCTCGTAGTTGTCCGCGACCAGCCGGTTCAGCAGGCGCACGCCGTAACCCGATCCCCAGCTGCGATTCAGATCCGACGCAGGAGCCCCCATCGCCGTGCCGGCAATATCGAGATGCGCCCACGGCGTGTCGTCAACAAAGCGCTGCAGGAACTGCGCCGCGGTGATCGAACCGCCGTTGCGGCCGCCGGTATTTTTCATATCGGCAAACTGCGAATCGATCTGCTTGTCGTATTCCGGGCCGAGCGGCATGCGCCAGACGCGCTCGCCGGTCTCCTGCCCCGCGGCTGTCAGGCGTTCCGCGAGTTTATCGTCGTTCGAGAACATGCCTGCATAGTCGACGCCGAGTGCGACCATGATCGCGCCAGTCAGCGTTGCAAGATCGACCATGAATTTCGGCTTGTGCTTTTTCGCGACGTACCAGAGTACGTCGGCCAGCACGAGGCGGCCTTCGGCGTCGGTGTTGATGATCTCGATGGTCTGCCCCGACATCGACGTCACGATATCGCCGGGACGCTGCGCGTTGCCGTCCGGCATGTTTTCAACGAGACCGATCGCGCCGACCACATTGACTTTTGCCTTGCGCGCGGCCAGCGCATGCATCAAGCCAACGACGCAGGCTGCGCCGCCCATATCGCCCTTCATGTCTTCCATGCTGCCGGCCGGCTTGATGGAAATGCCGCCGGTATCGAAGCACACGCCTTTGCCGACGAAGGCAATCGGCGCCTCGCCGGGCTTGCCGCCGTTCCAGCGCATGATGACGGTGCGTCCGTCGTGCTCAGAGCCTTGCGAAACGCCGAGCAGCGCGCCCATGCCCAATTTCGTCATCGCCCTGACGTCGAGAACATCGACCTTGACACCGAGTCTGCGCAGTTGCGTTGCACGCCGCGCGAATTCGGCGGGGAAAAGCACGTTCGGCGGTTCGTTGACGAGTTCGCGCGCAATCAGCACGCCGTCCACGACATGATTCTCGGGTGCGAAGGCCTTGCGAGCGGCGGCGACGTCGGCCACTGCGATCGAGAACTGCGCGCGTAGCGGTGCGTTGTCGCCGTCCTTCTTCTTGGTCTTGTAGCGATTGAACCGATAGGCGCGCAGCCGGACGCCGGATGCGATCAGCGCAGCCTGCGATCCTTTCATTGCGCCCGTCGGCAGTTCGGCGAGAACCGTCACGGCCTCGGTGCCGGCGCTGATCTTGGAAGCGACCTTGCCGCCCAACTTGACGAAATCGCTGTCCTTGAGTGACGCCGGCTTACCGGCGCCGACGACAACAAGGCGTCCGGCCTTGAGGCCTTCGGGCGCCAGAATATCCAGTACGGCGCCATTCTTTGCCTTGAACTGGTTCGCTGTGGCCGCACGCTTGATGACATTCGCTGCCGCCCCCAATGCCTTGTTTGTAGCCGGGCCGAATTTCAACGTGTCGTCGCAAAAGACCACCAGAACGCCGCGTGGGGCAGCGGAAAACGGTACGAAGCCGACCTTTACGGCGTCGGTCATAAGAAAATCCTCCAGATAATCGCGGCTTGCGCGGCAAAGGGACCAGAATCCGGCAGGATTCTCTGCGGCACACTATGACGCTTTCTCGGCTGTGCTGCCAAGCGCGGGGCAAGCACGCCTGAAGGCCCGCCGCAAGAGTCACCCCAAAGCAACGATTGATGTTTTATTAACTATACTTGGGGTGCGGCCTCAGGTCGGCCATTTTGTTGACCAATCAAAGGGATGCTATGAAATAAGAATGTGCCGGAAAATGCGATTCCGTGCCCTTTGGGGGACCTTGCGAAAGGTTTTGGGCGCGGGAGCGAGAACTGGCTGGAGTTGGGGATACTGCTGCCCGATGGGCTTGATCGACATCACTATTTACCGGACGACAGCGCCGTCGTCTGCCTGGCTCTTCGCGACCGCCCGGTCTGTCCGGCGGCAGGCGTGGGCGTAAGGCGGCTGCGCACATGGTGACGACAATCCTCGCACGCTATTTCGCCGGGCGTTTCGTGATCGCATCGGTCGCGACGTTCGCCGCGATCTTCGTGTTGATCATTACCGTCGATTATATCGAGTTGATGCGCCGCGCTGGCGGCCTGGCAAATGTATCGGGCCTGTTCGTCGCGCAGACCGCGTTTTATCGCGTACCGCTCTCACTCGAAAAGCTGATGCCGTTCTGCATTCTAATCGGCGCGATGGTCTCTTTCCTCGCGCTGTCGCGGCGGCTTGAACTTGTGGTCGCGCGGGCCTCCGGCATCTCGGCCTGGCAGTTCACCACGCCTGCGCTGCTCAGCGCACTCGCGCTCGGGATGCTGGCAACCGTTGCCTACAATCCGATATCCGCGGAGATGCTGGAACGCGCCAAGGATATGGAAAGAAAGATATTCACAGATGGCGCGCCAACGCTTCAGGACGGTGCCGGCTTCTGGCTGAACCAATCCACGAGCGAGGGGCAGAGCGTCATCAACGCGGCCCGAAGCCAGGGGCAAGGTGCGCTCCTGACCGGCATCTCCGTGTTCAGGTATGACCCTTCCGGCATTTTCAGAGAGAGAATCGAGGCGAAGGAAGCCACGCTTGAACCCGGACGCTGGGTGTTCAAGCAGGTGCGCCGCTACACCCTCGACAGCCCGCTGATCGAGCAGGACACCTTCACGATCGCCACCACCCTCACCCTGGCCCAGGTTCGGAACAGCTTCTCCACCCCAGAAACTGTGTCATTTTGGCAACTCCCGGACTACATCAAATCGTCCGAGAACTCCGGACAGGCCACAGCCGGTTACCGTCTGCAGTACCACAAGCTCATCGCACGCCCGTTTTTATTGGCTGCAATGGTGATGCTTGCGGCTGCCGTAAGCCTGCGGTTCTTCCGCTTCGGCGGCGTGCAAAAGATGGTTTTAAGTGGCGTTGCAGCAGGGTTTCTGCTCTATGTCCTGTCGAAAGTAACTGAGGATTTAAGCAAGGCCGAGTTGATGCATCCGCTCGCTGCCGCGTGGTTGCCCGTTTGCGTGGGCGGCCTCTCGGGATTTTTGGCTTTGCTGTACCAGGAGGACGGGTAGTGGCCGTTGTCGCCGCCCTCCAAGGACGGACGCCTGCGTTCAGGCGGCGCATTCGCTTGCGCCGTCAAAGCCTGCTCATGTCCGTGTTTCTGGGGCTTGGCCTGACGGCCGGGCTTGCCGGTATGGTGGCGACACCAGCGGTAGCCCAGTCCTACCGGTACAACCAGCTTCCCCCGAAACCACCCAAGCAGGCGCGGCCGGACACCAGCAACGGGCAGATGCTCGTGCAGGCAACCGAGGTCAACTACGACTATAATAACTCGCGCGTCGCGGCGGTCGGCAGTGTTCAGATCTACTACAACGGATCGACGCTCGAAGCCGACAAGGTCATCTACGACCAGAAGACAAAACGCCTTCATGCCGAAGGCAACGTCAGGCTGACGGACGTCGACGGCAAGATCACCTACGCCAACATGCTGGATCTGTCCGACGACTATCGCGACGGCTTTGTCGATTCGCTGCGGCTGGAGACTGCCGATCAGACCCGCATGGCGGCGACGCGCGCCGACCGCACGGACGGCGACATCACGATTTTCCAGAACGGCGTCTACACCGCCTGCGCGGCCTGTAAGGACAACCCGAAGAAGCCTCCGCTGTGGCAGGTCAAGGGCGCGCGCATCATCCACAATCAGACCGAGAAGATGCTGTATTTCGAGGACGCGCGCCTCGAGTTCTTCGGCCAGCCAATTGCATACCTGCCGTTCTTCTCGACGCCTGATCCGACGGTCAAGCGCAAGAGCGGCTTTCTGATTCCGAGCTACTCATCGAGCACGCGCTACGGCGTCGGCATCGAGGTGCCGTATTACTTCGCGCTGGCACCCGACTACGACCTGACCGTATCCCCGCGCTACACCACCAAGCAGGGCCTGCTGATGCAGGGCGAATTCCGTCAGCGCCTCATCAATGGCGCTTACGAAATCCGTGCTTACGGCATCCGGCAGGACGATCAGAAGCAGTTCAATGGCGAACCCGGCGACCGCGAGTTCCGGGGCGGTATCGACACCAAGGGCCAGTTCGCACTCAACGACAAATGGGTCTGGGGCTGGGACGCGGTCGCGGTCTCAGACAAGTCCTTCTTCTTCGATTACGGCTTGGGCCCGTACAAGAACGCGCTCAACTCGTTCCTGCTGACACCCGATACGGGCCTGTCGCAGATTTATCTCACCGGCGTCGGTAACCGCAGTTACTTCGACGCGCGCGTGATGCATTTCCTTGGTTATTCGGCCGCCGATGTGCAGAGCCAGATCCCGGTCGTTCATCCCGTGATCGACTATTCGAACGTGCTCAACCGCAACATTCTCGGCGGCGAATTCAGCTACAAGGCGAACTTCACCAGCCTGAGCCGCCAGAGCGCTTCGTTCGATCCGATCAGCCCCACCGCGCTCCTCAGCGGCTGGTGCCTGCCCACGTCGGCAGACCCCACAAAGAAGATACCCTCGAACTGCCTGTTGCGCGGCGTTCCCGGCGATTACACGAGGCTGACGGGCGAGGTGGAATGGCGCCGGTCCTTCACTGACTCCATCGGCCAGATTTTCACGCCGTTCGCTTCGCTGCGCGCTGACGTGATCAGCGCCAACATCGACAACCAGCCCGGAGTCGCGAACTACCTGCCGGTCGGCTCGACGCAGACCGCGCGCCTGATGCCGACGGTGGGCCTCGAGTATCGCTATCCATTCATCAACGTGCAGCCGTGGGGCACCACGACGATCGAGCCGATCGGCCAGTTGATTATCCGCCCCAATGAGCCGAGCGCCGGCCGTCTTCCGAACGAAGATGCGCAGAGCTTTACGTTCGACGACAGCAATCTGTTCCGCGTCGACAAGTTCTCCGGCTACGACCGTGTTGAAGGTGGCGGCCGCGCCAATGTCGGCGTTCAGGCGACCACGCAATTCGACCGCGGCGGCTTCGTCAACGTCCTGTTCGGGCAGTCCTATCAACTGTTCGGGCTGAACTCGTTCGCCGTGCAGGACCTGACCAACACCGGCATCAGCAGCGGCCTGGAAACCGCCCGCTCCGATTACGTCGGCCGCATCGCTTATCAGCCGAACAAGATCTACAGCCTGATCGCCCGCACCCGGCTCGACGAGGCAACGGGAGCTGTGCGGCGCTTCGAGCTCGAAGGCCGGGCCAATTTCGATCGTTTCCAGGTAAGCCTGCTCTACGGTAACTACGACAAGCAGCCTGAACTCGGATTCCTCAACCGCCGCGAAGGCATCGTGGGAACCGGGTCGATCAAAATCGCCGCGAACTGGATGCTGTCGGGCGGATTGCGCTACGACATCACGAACCAGACGGTCAATCAGTACATCGTGGGCGCAGGTTACGTGGACGACTGCTTCATCATCGCAGCCAACTACATCACGGACTACGCCTACACATCGACGAGCTACGCGACCCCCGTCACCGATCATCGCATCATGCTTCAGATCGGTCTGCGCACCATCGGCACCAGTTCGTTCAACGCGTCGCAGTAGTATCCCGGTAGCGGAGTTGTGCGGCTCGGGCGATTGCAGGCTTCAAGACGTGTCCCGCAAGGCCGCGGGAATCACCGGGAGTTCATCGGATGCGCGCATTAACGCCGCAAACTCGGGGTTGATTTCGCCGAACGCGCGCTGGAATCTCCAGCTTTCGCCACGAGGGATTTGAAGACGGGTTTGAATATGATCGCGACTGTTTTTCTTCGCTCTGCACGAACAATTTCGCTCGCCGCTGCCGTTCTCGTCATGTCGGGCTTTGGCTCCGGCGTCATGGCGCAATCCGTCGCAGCGATGGTGAATGGCGAGCCCATTACCAATTTCGACATCGACCAGCGCATCAAGCTCACGCAGCTTACGACGCGGAAAGCAATCTCCCGGCAAGAAGCGCTCGACGAATTGATCAACGACAAGCTCAAGATCAAGGAAGGCAAACGGTACGGCCTCGACATGTCGTCGTCGGATATCGACGGCGCATACGGCAACATGGCATCGCGCATGCGCCTGAATCCCGAGCAGCTCAACAAAACGCTCGAAGGTCACGGCATCCGCCCTGAAACCCTCAAGGGCCGTATCAAGGCCGACATGACCTGGGGCAACCTGGTGCGCGGCCGGTTCCAGTCCAGCTTCCTCGTCCCGGAAAAGGATCTCGCCGGAATAGATACGTCCGGCAGCAAGTCGGAAGGCGAAAGCTTCGAGTATCTCGTCCGCCCGATCGTTCTGATTGTGCCGCGCGGCTCCGCGCCCGCCGCCATCGAAGCGCGCCGCAAGGAGGCTGAGTTGCTTCGCAACCGCATCCAGTCCTGCGAAGAAGCGCAGGAGCTGTTCCGGTCGATGCGCGATGCCGCGATCCGCGATCAACTCACCAAGACCTCAGCGGACCTTCCGCCGAACCTGCGCGAACTGCTCGACAAGATGCCCATCGGCAAACTGACGCCGCCGGAAGTCACCAAACAGGGAGTGGAAATGGTGGCGCTGTGCAGCCGCAAGCCAACCAAGGCCGACACGCCTGCCAAGCGCGAAGCGCGCGAGAAAATCTACAACCAGAAGTACGAAGCCAAGTCCAAGTCGTATCTTGAGGAAGTCCGCAAGGGCGCCATGATCGAGATGCGCAACAAATGAGCTCACCAGCGGCGCCGCGGCCATGACCAAAGCTTTGGCGCTGACGATCGGCGAACCCGCAGGCATCGGTCCTGACATCGCTATCGCCGCTTGGCTGAAGCGGCGCGAACTCGATCTTCCCGCGTTCTATCTGATCGGCGACAGCACCTTCATCGCAGCCCGCGCCCGGACGCTGGGTGTCAGCATTCCGACCACCGACACGACCACCGAAGACGCCGCCGGCGTTTTTGCAGATGCTCTTCCGGTGGTCACGACCCGCGTGGCGGCGACGGCAAAACCCGGACAGCCCGACGACAGCAGCGCACCGGCGGCCATTGCATCGATCCGGCACGCGGTCGCCGACGTTATTGCCGGACGCGCCAGCGCGGTCGTCACCAATCCGATCGCCAAGAGCGTGCTCTATCGGGCGGGCTTCTCACATCCCGGTCACACCGAATTCCTGGCGCAGCTCTCCGCTGCGGTGAACGGCTCGGTGCCTCATCCGGTGATGATGCTGTGGTCGCCCGAGCTTGCCGTGGTGCCGGTGACGATCCACCTGCCACTGCGCGATGCCATCACGCAACTGACCAGCGATCTCATCGTCAGGACCGCGCGCATCGTCGCGGCGGATTTGCAGGCCCGGTTTGGCATCGTCCGCCCCCGCCTCGCGGTCTCCGGCCTCAATCCGCATGCCGGCGAGGACGGCTCGCTCGGCACCGAGGACCAATCGATCATCGCGCCGGCGGTTGCGGCGCTTCGCGCCGACGGCATCGACGTCCGGGGCCCGTTGCCCGCGGACACCATGTTTCATGCGGCGGCGCGGAAGACCTACGACTGCGCGATCTGCATGTATCACGACCAGGCGCTGATCCCGATCAAGACCATCGCCTTCGACGACGGCGTCAACGTCACGCTGGGACTGCCGTTCATCCGCACTTCGCCGGACCACGGCACCGCGTTCGACATCGCGGGCACCGGCCGCGCCAATCCGTCGAGCCTGATCGCGGCGCTGCGCCTCGCGGCGCGCATGGCCTCGGCATCGAAGGCATGAGCGCCATCGACGATCTGCCGCCGCTCAGCGACGTCATCCGCCGCTTTGAACTGTCGGCGCGCAAATCGCTCGGCCAGAATTTCCTGCTCGATCTCAACCTGACATCGCGGATCGCGCGCGCGGCCGCTCCGCTCGAGGACGCAACCATTGTTGAGATCGGCCCCGGCCCGGGCGGGCTGACGCGTGCCCTGCTCGCGCAGAACGTCAAGCGCGTCATCGCTGTGGAGCGCGACGCGCGCGCCATTCCCGCACTCGAAGAGATTGCGCAGCGCTATCCCGGCCGCCTGACCATTGTAAATGCAGACGCGACGACATTCGATCCGCGGCCGCATCTCCATGGCGAACGCGCGAAGATCGTCGCCAACCTGCCCTACAACATCGCGACCGCCTTGTTGATCGACTGGCTCAGCGCCGAACCCTGGCCGCCGTGGTACGACATGATGGTGCTGATGTTCCAGCGCGAGGTCGCCGAGCGCATCGTCGCCCGCGAAAATGACGAGGCCTACGGCCGGCTCGGCGTGCTGTCGAACTGGCGCGCCGAGACGAAGATCCTGTTCGACATCTCCCCCGGAGCCTTCGTGCCGCCGCCCAAGGTCACGTCGTCCGTGGTGCGGCTGATCCCGCGTGCGGCGCCGGAACCCTGCGACCGCCGCATGCTTGAGCGCGTGGCTGCCGCCGCCTTCGGCCAGCGGCGGAAAATGCTGCGGCAAAGCCTCAAGTCGCTGAATGCCGATCCGGCATTGCTTGCCGCCGCGGCCGGTGTCGATCCGACCCGCCGCGCGGAGACCATCCCGGTGTCCGGCTTTGTTGCCATGGCCCGCGAATTGGCGGATATAACAGCCGCAAAATCAAAAACAGTGTAACGGAGAAAGCCCAATGGCCCAGATGCGCCGCCAGTCTCTCGTCAAGTTCGATGCTCCGCTCTGCGAAACCATCGTGGAGACCCCGAAGCCCCAGGGCCGGGAAGTTCTGGTGCGCATCGAGCGCTGTGGCCTGTGCCATTCCGACCTGCACATCCAGGACGGCTACGCCGATCTCGGCGGCGGCAAGAAGCTCGACACCACGCGCGGCATGACCCTGCCCTTCACCCTCGGTCACGAGATCGCCGGCGTCGTCGACGAAGTCGGCCCCGACGCGGACAAGTCCCTGATCGGCAAGAAGATGGCAGTCTTCCCCTGGATCGGCTGCGGCCAGTGCCGCGACTGCCAGAACGGCGACGAGAACCTTTGCGCACGCAACCGCTTTCTCGGCGTGTCGATCGACGGCGGCTTCGCCAGCCACGTCCTCGTGCCCGACCAGAAGTATCTCATCGACTACGGCCAGGTGCCGGTCGATACGGCGGCGACGCTGATGTGCTCGGGCATCACCGCTTACGGCGCACTGAAGCGCCTGGTCGATCGGCCGCGCCAGCGCAATCTGCTGCTGATCGGCCTCGGCGGCGTCGGCATGATGGGCGTCTCGCTCGCGCAGGCGATGTTCAAGCAGCCGGTCACGGTCGCCGATCTCAGTGCATCGGCCCGCGATGCGGCGCTCAAGAACGGCGCCTCGGCCGCTTACGATCCGACAGAAGCCGATATCGCCAAGCGCATTGTCAAGGAAACCGACGGCGGCTTCGACGGCATCGTCGATTTCGCCGGCAACGAGAAGTCGATGGCGTTTGCGACCTCCGTGGTGGCGCGCGGCGGCAAGATCGTGGTGTCGGGCCTGATGGGCGGCAACTTCAACCTGCCGATGGTGCAATGGATCTACAAGCGCATGACGGTCGAAGGTTTCATGACCGGCACTCTTGCAGAGGCTGAGGAACTGATGGCGCTCGCGCGCGCCGGCAAGGTGAAGCCGACGCCGATGAAGGAAGAGCCGATGGGCGACGTGCAGAAGTGGATCGACCAGTTGCGCGCCGGCAAGGTCGTCGGCCGCATCATGCTGACGAACTAGGCTCCTCCTTAGAGGCTTAGCCGGATCGCAATCCAGATCACATGACGCGCGCCACCACGCTTGCCGTTGGCGCGCGTTTTGATTTCATCCACATCGAAACCGGCTGCGCTCAGCCGCTGGGTGAAGCGCGGATCTGGGCCTGACGACCACACCGCGAGCACACCGCCGGGACGCAGCGCCGCATGCGCGGCGGCAAGGCCGCTCTTGTTGTAGAGCGCGCCGTTGGCTTCGCGGCTTAGCCCTTCGGGCCCGTTGTCGACATCAAGCAGGATGGCGTCGAACGCTCCCCGCTCAGCACGTATCAGCGCGCCGATGTCCTTCTCGCGGACGGACACACGCGGATCGGCTAGGCTGTCGCCGAACACCTCCGCCATCGGTCCGCGCGCCCACGCCACCACCTCCGGCACCAGTTCGGCGACGACGATCCGCGCATCCGCGCCAAGCACAGACAACGCCGCGCGCAAGGTGAAACCCATGCCGAGACCGCCGATCAGGAGCCGCGGCTTCTTGCATCCCTGCAACCTCTCGCAAGTCAGCGTGGCGAGCGCCTCTTCCGAGCCGCTCAGGCGGCTGTTCATCAGTTCGTTCTGGCCGAGCTTGATGGAGAATTCGGCGCCGCGCCGCATCAGGCGAAGCTCGCCGCCGCCGGGGATTCGCGCGGTATCCAGCAGGATCCAGGGGATCAACGATATGTCCTCGATTGTTGAGCGCGGCGCGCGGCAGCCTCTCGTTACGCCATACGGGTTCCCGAATGCCAGCCAGAATTGAGCAAAAGGGACCCTGCCCGTGCGCCCGAATGTTGCCCCAGCCTGTCCGGATTTGCGGCCTATTCCGACCCAACTTGTCGCTGAAAACGCAACGAGAGAATGGGTCCGTGTTGCGTAAGGGGGACAGAATGTCAAACCGCACCGCCGCAATTGCTTGTGCCGTCATCGCAGGCTGCGTTTCAATCCTTGGCACATCCCTTGGCACATCGGTGTCGGTAAACGCGGCGCCCGCCGCGGAACCCGCGGCCCAAAACGAATGTCTCTCGGCGCCGAAGGGCGCGACGCCGGCGGGCGCACATTGGTATTACCGCATCGAGAAAGGCACCAAGCGCAAGTGCTGGTATCTCGCAGACGAAGTCGCCAAGACGACGAAGGCGGCAACACCGGCCCCGGCATCATCGGACACCGCCGAAGCGGATACGCCGCCTCCGACAAGGATCACACCTGCGCCGAAGCAGGAAACTGCGAAAAAGCCCATTCAGAAATCGATCGCAAATGCACGCGCCGAATTAACCACCGGAACGGACGACGATCCGTCGCTTGCGGAAACAACGTGGCCGCCGATGCCTTCGCCTGCCGCCGCGGACGTCCGCGCCGACAATCAGGTGGCCGCGATCCAGCCGGCTCCTGAAGCTGCGCCCAAGCAAGGCTGGAATGTCGCGACGCGCTGGCCCGAACCGACCACCCCGGCCTCCGCCAGCGATCAGCCCGCCGCTGTAACACCGGCACCTGCGCAGCCTGCTCCTGTTCTGACCGCCGAACGTCTTGCCACAGCCGCTGCACCGACACCAGCGACGGCCACTGCGCCGGCGGCATCGCCGCAACAGGCTACACAGCCTGCGGACAGCGAAGGCTTGTCGCTCCGAGTCTTGCTGAGCATCCTCGTCTGCGTGCTGGCGCTCGCCGCCATCGTCGGCCCGCTGCTGTTCAAGTACTTCCGGCCGAAGCCGCGTGAAGACGAACGCACCCATGGTCAGCGCCGTCAGATCTGGGACCTGAGCGAATCCGGCCGCGCAATTCTGCAAGACAACCCGGCGCCGGCGCTGGCACCGCACTACGTAGACACCCTGCCCGAGCCGCGCATGCTGGACGTTACCACCGATGAAATCGAGGAGTTGCTCGCGCGTGTTTCAAAGCGTTCGGCGGCATAGGCTCAACGCATAAAAGGCGCAACGCTTGAAACGGCGGGCGAAAACCCGCCGCTTACTTTTCGAGCTGCTTCTGCAATTCCCGCACGAAGGCCGACAGTCCGGTCTGGCGTTCACGCTTCAGCCGTTCGGCCCTGAGAATGGTCACAACCTGGGAATACGCTTCGTCCAGCTCTTTGTTGGTGACGACATAGTCGTATTCCGCCCAATGGCTCAGTTCGTGGCTGGCGCGGCTCATGCGCCCGGCGATCACCTCATCGGAATCCTGTGCGCGGGTGTGCAGCCGCTTTTCGAGATCGGCGGCGGACGGCGGCAGGATAAAAACGCTGACGACATCGGCGCGGGCCTTCTCGCGCAATTGCTGCGTGCCCTGCCAGTCAATATCGAACAGCACGTCCTGCCCTGAGGATAGCGCGTCCTCGACCGGCTGACGCGGCGTGCCGTAAGAATTGTCGAACACGGTTGCGTGCTCGAGCAATTCCCTGCCCTTCACCATGGCGTCAAACTTCGGCTTGTCGATGAAGTAGTAGTGTTCGCCATCGGTCTCGCCCGGACGTTTGGCGCGCGTGGTCACCGACACCGACATGCGCAGATCGGGCATCTTCTCGATCAGCATGCGCGCCAGCGTGGATTTCCCCGCGCCCGACGGCGACGACAGCACGAACATCAGTCCGCGCCGCTCACCGCCTCTCAAGGTGCCCCCCGCCGCCATCACCGCTTACTCCAGATTCTGAACCTGCTCGCGAAACTGCTCGACCACGCCCTTCATCTCAAGCCCGGTGTTGGTCAATTCGATATCGTTCGACTTCGAGCAGGTGGTGTTGACCTCGCGGTTGAACTCCTGCGCCAGGAAATCCAGACGGCGTCCCACCGCGCCGCCCTTGCCGAGCAGTTCGCGGGCCTGCGCGATGTGCGAGACGATGCGGTCGAGTTCTTCGCGGATGTCCGCCTTCGCCGCGATCAGGATCGCCTCCTGATTGAGCCTGTCAGTGTCGAAACGATCCGACGTCTCGAGCAAGGCCGCGACCTGTTCGGCGAGCCGTCCCCGGACTGCCTCCGGCTTGCGACCGGGAGCAGCTTCCGCCCGTTTCGCGAGGCTTTCGATCTCGTCCATGCGTTGCGCAAGGATCTGGCCAAGCGCGACGCCTTCACGTTTGCGCATATCGATCAGGCTTTGCAGCGCCTGCTCGAACGACGCCGAGACGGCCGCGCGCGCGGCCTGCATTTCGGCCTCGTCGTTCTCAGGCTCAACGACTTCGATGACGCCCTTGATTCCAAGCAACCCGTCGACGCTCGGCGCGACGGCATCGGTCCGCGCGGAAATCTCGCTCGCCACTTTCAGGATCGATGCGAGAACGTCCTCGTTGATGCGTACAATTGATCCCGCACCGGTGCGTTTCACCGTGAGGTTGGCATAGACAGTGCCGCGCGAGAGAAGCTCGGTGGCCCGCTTGCGAGTCCCGGCCTCGATATCGTCCCATCCGACTGGCAACCGCATCCGGAAGTCAAAGCCCTTGGCGTTGACCGATTTCAACTCCCATTCGAACGCATAAGGTCCGCTGGTGCCGTGGCTTCGCGCAAAGCCGGTCATGCTCGACAGCGCCATCGCGAAAGTATCTCCGTTACTATGGTTCAACGACTCAACTGGTAAGCCGCCAGAGCAGCTCGCATCAGCCGTCAGCTTGTCCCTGAAATCGGCAGCGCACGCAAGCGAGAGCGGTGTTACTGCGTCTTCTCTTCTTCGGGCTCCGGCTCGGCGGGCGCCGCGGCCGGGGCGCGTTTTGCGGTGCGCTTGCGCGAGGCCGCGCCATCTGCCGCTGGCTCATTGGCCATGATGCTCGCAGGCGCGGATGCCTTTGGCGCAGCGGCCTTTGGCGTGGCCTTGGGAGCCGCACCGGCGGGCTTTGCGGGAGCCGCGGCGGCTGGCGCGCCTGTTGCGGGCACCGGTACCGTGGCAACCGGCGGCTGATCGTCAGCATCCACCGTATCATTCTGCTGCTGGCGCTCCATCGCGCGCAGCTTCGCAACACCCTTCTGATGCTGATCGTAAGTCTCGGAGAAGGAATGACCGCCGGTGCCATCGGCGACGAAGAACAGGTCACGGGTGCGTGCGGGATTGGCGGTGGCTTCGAGCGAAGCGCGTCCGGGATTGGCGATCGGCCCCGGCGGCAGGCCCTCGATTACATAGGTATTGTAGGGCGACGGCTGCTGGATTTCGCTGCGCTTGATCGGCCGGCCGAGGGTGCCCTTGCCGCCGACCAGACCATAGATGATGGTCGGATCGGATTGCAGCTTGATGCGCTGGCGCAGGCGGTTGGTAAACACCGCGGCGACGCGGCTGCGCTCGTCTGCCCTGCCGGTTTCCTTTTCCACGATGGACGCCAGCGTCACGAGCTGTTCCGGTGTGCGAACCGGAATCTCAACATTGCGGCGCGCCCAGACCTCCGCGAGGACCTTCTTCTGCGCCTGCTGCATGCGATGGATCACCTGATCGCGCTGCGTACCGCGCGGGAAATGATAGGTGTCGGGCAGCAGCGTGCCTTCGCGTGGCTGCTCTTTCAGCGAGCCCGAGAAAATGTCGTTGTCCTGAAGCCGGGCAACGATCTGCTCTGACGTCAGGCCTTCCGGAATCGTGATGGCATGCTGAACCACCTTGCCATCGACGATGGTGTTGATCACATCGCGCAGGCTGGCGTTCTTCTGGAACAGATACTCGCCGGACTTGAGACCGGAGCGCGCATTCATCGCCAGCACGCTGCCAATGAAAGTCCAGCGATCGGCGGAGATCACGCCGGCGCGCTGAAGAATGTCGCCAATGTCGGTCATGCCGGCACGCGGCGGGATATTGACGACCTTGTCTTCCGCGAGCGGGCCTTTGGCCTCGATCGTTTTCTTGCCGTAGAAAAAAGCGCCGCCAGCAAGCAGCATTGCGACGATCAGAAACGTGAAGATGGCATTGCCGACGACAACGAACGTACTTCGGGCGCGTTGCGAGTGCTTTGGCGGCTGCGGCACCTGCTCGGGCTCGAGCGCCGCACGCGGACTACGTGGCGCGATGGGGGGTCTCTGACTCATTGAGCAACCTAAAATCTTGCCGGCGTTTAGCGTGTCGGTTCAGCGTTATACGCGCGCCCGTGAGAGAAATTATGTCCGAATGAGGCAAAACCTTGAAGACAGTTTTGCCCGTTCCGTCAGTCTATTAACTCTTGAAACGCTCTAGTTCGCCAGCCGCCGGACGACCAGCGACGCATTGGTGCCGCCAAATCCAAACGAATTCGACAGGGCCACGTTGATTTCGCGGGGCCTTGCCTTATTCGGGACCAGGTCGATCGCGGTCTCGACGGAGGGATTGTCGAGGTTGATCGTCGGCGGCGCGACGTTATCCCGAATCGCCAGAATGCAGAAGATCGCTTCGATCGCGCCCGCCGCACCCAGCAAATGGCCGGTCGAGGACTTGGTCGACGACATCGATACTTTCGATGCCGCATTGCCGAGCAGCCGCTGCGCCGCGCCAAGCTCGATCTCGTCGCCGAGCGGCGTCGAGGTTCCGTGAGCGTTGATATAGTCGATGTCGGAGGCCGTCACGCCGGCACGCTTCATCGCCGCGCTCATGCAGCGGAATGCGCCGTCGCCGTCTTCGGCGGGAGCGGTAATGTGATAGGCATCGCCGGTCAGACCGTAGCCGACGATTTCGGCATAAATCTTCGCACCACGCTTTTTCGCGTGCTCGTATTCCTCGAGCACCACGACGCCGGCACCCTCGCCCATCACGAAGCCATCGCGATCCTTGTCATAGGGCCGCGACGCGATGGTCGGATTATCGTTGTATTTGGTCGCCATCGCGCGGAGCGCGCAGAAGCCGCCCATGGCGAGGCGGTTGACTGCGGACTCAGCGCCACCCGCCACCATCACGTCGGCATCGCCGAATGCGATCAGACGGCTGGCGTCGCCGATGGCGTGCGCGCCGGTCGAACAGGCCGTCACCACCGCATGGTTCGGACCCTTGAGGCCGTGCTTGATCGACACATAGCCCGACGCGAGATTGATCAGGCGGCCGGGAATGAAGAACGGCGACAGCTTGCGCGGCCCGCGTTCCTTCAGGATCACAGCGGCTTCACCGATGCCCTCGATGCCGCCGATGCCGGAGCCGATCATGGTGCCGGTGGCGCAGCGGTCTTCTTCCGTCGCCGGATGCCAGTTGGCGTCGTCAAGCGCCTGGCTCGCAGCGGCCATGGCGAAGATGATGAAATCGTCGACCTTGCGCTGCTCCTTCGGCTCCATCCAGTCGTCGGGATTGAAGGTGCCGTTGCTGCCGTCGCCACGCGGAACCACGCATGCGATCTGGCAGGTCAGGTCGGAGACATCGAAATGTTCAATGCGCCTTGCGCCGCTCTCGCCGTTGAGGATGCGTTTCCAGGTTGGCTCGACGCCATTGGCGAGCGGCGAAACCATGCCCAGACCCGTGACGACAACCCTCCGCATAACTTTCCTCTCCGGCTCAGTCCGTAGCAGCCAGTCGGCACCACCATGACAGCAAGACGGCGGGTCGTTCGATCACAACCCGCCGCGTGTCATTGTGGCTGCGCGCTGGCGTCAGCTCTTGGCGTTCTTCTCGAGAAACTTCGTGGCGTCGCCCACGGTGAGAATGGTTTCGGCGGCGTCGTCTGGAATTTCGCAGCCGAATTCTTCTTCAAACGCCATCACGAGTTCGACCGTATCGAGGCTGTCGGCGCCGAGATCGTCGATGAAGCTCGCATTGTCGACAACCTTTTCGGGTTCGACACCAAGGTGCTCGACCACGATCTTCTTAACTCGCTCGCCAATCTCACTCATCGTTTAACCTCGTGCTTGTTCCATTAAACTCGACCGCAAAACGATACGAGCCCCTCGCGGTGCGAAAAAATGCAAATTCGTGCCGTCCGTACCACGCATCCCTGTCCCTTCGCCACATGGACGAAGTCACCGAAAACGGCGGCTGGCGCCGGAACGGCAATATACGGGGTTTGGCGATCCTGCAATGGCGTTTTCCCCAACCGATTGCCGTTCGGTTACCATACTTCCCCGGACTTGACCACACAGCCCCGGCCACCGTCCAGCAGCCATTCCGCTTGACAAAAACCCTGTGGAACAGGGTCTAAATCATGGCCATTCCGCCGTTGACGTGGATGGTCTGCCCCGTCACGTAGGCCGCCTCATTGGAGGCAAGGTAAACGGCGGCGGCGGCAATGTCGTCCGGCGTCCCGAGACGCCCGGCGGGCACCTTGCCAAGCACCGCCTCGCGCTGCTTTTCGTTCAGCACGTCCGTCATCGGCGTTGCGATGAACCCGGGTGCAATGCAATTGGCCGTCACATTGCGGCGCGCATATTCCGCGGCGACTGATTTCATCATTCCGATCAATCCGGCTTTCGAGGCGGCATAGTTACCCTGCCCCGCATTGCCGGTGACGCCCACGACCGACGTGATCGCGATGATTCGCCCGAATCGCTTGCGCATCATCAGCTTGGTGGCGGCACGCGCGAGACGAAACGTAGCGGTCAGGTTGACCCGGATGACATCGTCGAAATCTTCATCGCGCAACTGCACGAACAGGTTGTCGCGCGTGATGCCCGCATTGGCGACCAGGATGTCGAGTTGTCCCATCGCCTTCTCGGCTGCCGGGACCAGTGCTTCGACCTCTGCCATATCGGACAGATTGCACGGCAGCACATGCACACGGTTCTTCAGTTCACCCGCCAGCGTGTCGAGCGCCTCGCGCCGGGTGCCCGAGATCGCAACCGTTGCACCTTGCGCATGCAGCGCGCGCGCGATCGCGCCGCCGATGCCGCCAGTCGCTCCGGTGACAAGTGCGGTCTTGCCAGTCAAATCGAACATGTCGCCCCCTTGGGAACAGCCCGGGAAATCCCGGGTCAAAATTCGTGCTCCGTTTGCCGCAAGAAAACGCGGTTCGTCAATGACCTATGCCTAATCTATTGCCACAAAACCGCCTGGTGTGGTGGTTCGTAAGTCCGCATCATGATGCTGCACGCCCTGTTTGCGGACCTGCGAACCAAAACCACCCTAGAATCATATTGATCCAGCATCCTTTTCGAATCCGAAATTCGCTGTGGCAGCACTGCGAAATGAGGCGAACTTCGGATTCTGGACACCAGGTTGAACTCCGCTCCACGGTCCCATGGCACCTCCCTTGCATATTGCCCTGCATCACAACGGAGGACAAACCGATGGCTCCCACCCAAGTCCCGTCTCATTCCGCCGGCCTGCAAAAGGTACTCGGCCCGTTCCAGCTCTGGGGCATCGCCGTGGGGCTCGTGATCTCGGGTGAATATTTCGGCTGGAGCTACGGCTGGAATACGGCCGGCACACTCGGCTTTCTGGTCGCCACGGTGCTCGTCGCGACGATGTATACAACCTTCATCTTCAGCTTCACCGAACTGTCGACTGCCATTCCGCATGCGGGCGGGCCTTTTGCTTATGCACGGCGCGCGTTCGGGCCGACCGGCGGCTTCATCGCCGGCTTTGCGACTTTGGTAGAATTCGTGTTCGCGCCTCCCGCCATTTCGCTCGCCATCGGCGCCTATCTCAATGTGCAGTTTCCCGGCATCAACCCGAAATTCTTCGCGCTCGGGGCCTACATCATCTTCATCGCGCTGAACTGGATCGGTGTCGGCATCGCCGCCGCGTTCGAACTGTTCGTGACAATTTTAGCGATTGCTGAACTGCTGGTGTTCATGGGGGTCGTCGCGCCGGGCTGGTCGATGGCGAACTTCGTCGCCAACGGCTGGGCGGGCAGCAACGTGCTCAATGGCGCGGCGATTTCCGGCATCTTCGCGTCGATTCCGTTCGCGATCTGGTTCTTCCTCGCGATCGAAGGCGCGGCGATGGCCGCGGAAGAAGCCAAGGACCCGCAGAAGACCATCCCGATCGCCTATGTCGCAGGCATTCTCACGCTGGTCGTCCTGGCATTCGGCGTCATGATCTTCGCGGGCGGCGTCGGCGACTGGAGCAAGCTTGCCAACATCAACGATCCGTTGCCGCAGGCGATGAAAGCCGTGGTCGGCGAGAACAGCGGCTGGCTGCACATGCTGGTGTGGATCGGCCTGTTTGGGCTGATCGCCTCGTTCCACGGCATCATCATGGGCTATTCGCGCCAGATCTTCGCGCTGGCGCGCGCAGGCTACCTGCCGAAGACGTTCGCGGCGCTCTCGCCGCGCTTCAACACACCGCACCGCGCGCTGCTGGCGGGCGGTATGATCGGCATCATTGCGATCTTCAGCGACGAATGGGTGCAGTTCGGCGGGCAGACGCTCACCGCCAACATCGTCACCATGTCGGTGTTCGGTGCGATCATCATGTACCTGATTTCGATGGCCGCGCTGTTCAAGCTTCGCCAGAGCGAGCCCGATCTGGTCCGCAGCTATCGCGCGCCGTTCTATCCGGCGTTCCCGGCGATCGCGTTTGGACTGGGGCTGGTTTGCCTGTTCGCCATGGTCTGGTTCAATGCTATGCTGACGCTGCTGTTCCTTGTGCTGATGGCCCTCGCCTATACCTACTTCAGGATGACCGCCGGTCAGCGCGACGCAGCAGCACCTGACGAGATGCTGTCGGTCACAACCGGCACCGTGCCCGCCGAATAAGGCATCCCAACGCGAGGTGGATACCGTTGCGCTATCGTACCGCCATCGATCAGCAACTGTTCGCCTTCGACGACCTGAAGCAGGTGATGGCGTTCGCGTCACCTGCGCGTTCGGGCGACTATCTCGCGGGCATCGGCGCCGCCACCGCGCAGGAACGGATGGCAGCGCGTCATGTGCTGGCGGAGGTGCCGCTGAAGCAGTTCCTCACCGAAGCATTGATCCCCTACGAGGACGACAACATCACGCGGCTGATCATCGACAGTCATGATGCGAAGGCGTTCGCGCCGGTCTCGCACATGACCGTCGGCGACTTCCGCAACTGGCTGCTGTCCGAGCAGGCGACGACCGATGCGCTCGCGGCGCTGGCGCGCGGCCTCACGCCGGAAATGGTCGCTGCCGTGTCCAAGATCATGCGCAATCAGGATCTGATCGCTGTGGCGCGCAAGTGCCGCGTCATCACGCGTTTCCGTGACACCATCGGACTTGGAGGCCATCTCTCGGTTCGCCTGCAACCCAACCACCCCACCGACGACCTGCGCGGCGTGGCCGCTTCCACGCTCGACGGCCTCCTGATGGGTTCCGGCGACGCAGTGATCGGACTGAACCCTGCGTCCGACAGCATGCCGGTACTCGGCGATCTGCTGCACATGCTGGACGAGGTGATCCAGCGTTTTGAAATCCCGACCCAGAGCTGCGTACTCACCCATGTCACCAACACGATTCAGCTCGCGGAGAGCGGCGCGCCGGTCGATCTGGTGTTCCAGTCGATCGGCGGCACCGAAAAGACCAACCTTTCCTTCGGCGTGACGCCGGAAATTCTCGACGAAGCGCAGGACGCGGCGCTGTCGCTGAAGCGCGGCACCATCGGCGACGACGTCATGTACTTCGAGACCGGCCAGGGCAGCGCGCTCTCCGCTGACGCGAATTTCGGTGTCGATCAGCAGACCTGCGAGGCCCGCGCCTACGCGCTTGCGCGGCGCTACAAGCCGTTGCTGGTGAATACCGTGGTCGGATTCATCGGCCCCGAATATCTCTACGACGGCAAGCAGATCATCCGCGCCGGTTTAGAGGATCATTTCTGCGGCAAGCTGCTCGGCCTGCCGCTCGGCTGCGACATTTGCTACACCAACCACGCCGAAGCCGATCAGGACGACATGGATACGCTGCTGGTGCTGCTGGGCAGCGCGGGCATCAGCTTCATCATGGGCATTCCCGGCGCAGACGACGTGATGCTGAACTATCAGAGCACGTCGTTTCACGACGCCCTGTTCCTGCGCGAGACCATGAATCTCAAGCGCGCGCCGGAATTCGAGGCATGGCTGCAACGCATGCAGATCACCGATGCCGACGGGCGATTGCGCCCACCCTCGCCCAATGCGCTGCTCGGCGGCATGGGCAATCTCAAATCGCTGGTCGCATGATGGACAAGAACGTGACCGAGTCTCCGTGGGCCGAATGGCGCAACGTGACGCCGGCGCGGCTGGCGCTTGGCCGCGCCGGTGCGGGTATGCCGACCGACGAGGTGCTGCGTTTCGGCTGGGCGCATGCGATGGCGCGCGATGCGATTCATGCCGCCCTGGACGTGCCGAAACTTGAAGCGGCATTGCATGACCAGGGCTGGACCGTCGCGCATACCCACAGCCGCGCGCCGGATCGCACCACCTACCTGCGCCGCCCCGATCTTGGCCGGGTGATCGATCCTGACGAGATCGCGAAATTGCGGACGGCGCCTCTCGTGCGCAGCGACGTCTGCATCGTGATCGGCGACGGCCTGTCGTCGCTGGCGATCGACCGCCATGCCGCGCCGCTGCTCGCGGCGCTGAAGCCGCATCTCGCCGATGAATTGAAGCAGGCACCGGTTGTGATCGCCACACAGGCACGGGTCGCGCTGGCCGACGAGATCGCAGAACTGTTGCAGGCGAAGCTGTCGATCATGCTGATCGGCGAGCGGCCGGGACTGAGTTCGCCGGACAGCCTCGGCATCTACATCACGCACGCACCATTTCGTGGGCGCAACGATGCCGGACGCAACTGCATTTCCAACGTGCGTCCGGAGGGGCTGAGCTACGCCGCCGCCGCCTTCAAGCTGGCGTGGCTGGTGCGCGAGGCGCTAGGCCGTGGCCTGACTGGCGTGGACCTGAAAGACGAGAGCGATCTGGCGCTGCTGAAATCAAAGGCAGCAACCCAGATCACAGGCTGACGGTTCGCGCATAAAAAAGCCGCCAGCGCCGGAAGACGCTGGCGGCAATGCCCCAGCCCAAAAAGGGGCACCGCTCAAAAACTGGAGTAAATGAGCAGCCCGAATGACGTAGCAACAATCGGGCCACGGCGGAACGCCGCGACGAGGCCCGCGCGAGCCAAGTCCGCCGGTAAGCTTAACGCGCCGCTGCGATCGCAGCCTTCGCTGCCTCGATGTCGCCCGGCCCACCGGCCGACACGCCGACCGCGCCGTCGGCAATGCGCTTGACCAGACCGGACAACACCTTGCCCGCTCCGATTTCGAGGAAATGCGTCACACCCTGCGACGCCATCCACGCCACGCTCTCGCGCCAGCGTACCGTTCCGGTCACCTGTTCGACCAGCCGTTTTCGGATTTCGTCCGGGTCGGTAATCGCCGACGCCAGCACGTTGGACACCACCGGCACCTTCGGCTTGTTGATGGTCACGCCCGCGAGCGCCTGCGCCATCGCGTCCGCCGCCGGCTGCATCAGGCGGCAATGGAACGGCGCGGACACCGGCAGCAGCATGGCACGCTTGGCGCCCTTGGTCTTGGCGATCTCAAGCGCGCGCTCGACGGCGGCCTTGTCGCCGGACACGACCACCTGCCCGCCGCCGTTGTCGTTGGCAGCCTGACAGACCTGACCCTGCGCGGCTTCGTCGGCCACCGCGACGGCGGCGGCGTAATCGAGCCCGAGCAGCGCCGCCATCGCGCCGACGCCCACCGGCACGGCCTTCTGCATGGCGAGACCGCGCGTCCGCAGCAGCTTCGCGGTGTCGCTGATGGAGAAGCTTCCGGCTGCGGCCAGCGCGGAATATTCGCCAAGCGAGTGACCGGCAACAAAGGCCGCGTCGCGCGCGATGTCGATGCCGGCTTCGGTCTCCAGCACACGCAGCGTCGCCAGCGACACTGCCATCAATGCAGGCTGGGCGTTCTCGGTGAGTTGCAGCGTTTCCGCAGGCCCCTCCCAGATAATCGCCGTCAGCTTTTCGCCGAGCGCCGCGTCGACCTCGTCGAACACAGCCTTGGCTGCCGGAAATGCGTCGGCGAGCGCTTTGCCCATGCCGACTGCCTGCGATCCCTGACCCGGAAAGGTGAATGCTGCTGTCATGAAAGTCCCCAAAGTGAGCAGGCCGTAAGACACCGCCGGGGCCACGGGTGTCAAGCCGTGGTGCGGTGAACCCGTGAACACGAAGCCTCATGGTCGGCCATCGGACGGCTCGTCCAGCGGCCCGGCAGGCCAGTGACCGAGCTGGGAGGGAACCCCGGTCCTGAATGTGAGTTTTACCTTCGGGGCACCCAGTGGAGTGCGCACCATGGAAAAAGATCCTCGCAAGCCACAGACGCTGGCTCTGGCGCCGGTTCTGATCTTCGCGCTGGTTCTCGCCGCCGTATTCGGGGCGGCGCTGATCACCACATTCGACCGCAGTCCGATGGTCGTGACCGCCACGGATACCGCACCGCCCGGCACGACGGGCCTGGCAAAATCCCGTCCGACCACGGAGCGCCGATGATCGTGAGCCACAATTCAGATGACACGGTTGGCGGCAAACGGGCCTACCGCAAGTTCCTCTGGGGCGCGGCCATAGGCGCCGTTATCCTTGGCGGCGCCTTGGGTTATTCCAGCCAGCGGATGGATGTCGGCAAGGTGCTTCCGATTGTTGGCGCCCCCTCCTTCCCGATTTCCCCTCATGCGGAAGCGCCGAGGCTGGCGGACACGAAATAGGGGTGACAAGCGGCCAAGGGGCTCAAAGCGTCGGCAAAACGGGCCTTTGAGGGGGTTTTCGGACCTCCATAAGCCCTGTTTTGCCTTGCAACCAGCCCCAGAATCCTTATAACCGCGCCATCCGTGGATCCCGGCCGGGAGCTGAACGGACGGTCTCACCAATCTCACCTTTGGCGATTTTGATGTGACAGGGCCAGTCGGTCCGTCGTCCCGTGCTTCCGCCTTCTGAGCAATATCGAGGTCCTTTCCGAAGGTCTCGAAGGGCTTGCCGCCAGGAACCGCGCTAACACTGGAAAGGACTCCCATGCCTCTTTACGAGCATGTTTTTCTCGCGCGTCAGGATGCGAGCGCCCAGCAGGTCGAGGAATTCACCACGCAGATTACTGGCGTGATCGAAGGTCTCGGCGGCAAGGTCACCAAGACCGAGAACTGGGGCGTGCGCTCCCTCACCTATCGCATGAACAAGAACCGCAAGGCTCACTTCATGCTGCTCAACATCGATGGCCCCGCAGCGGTGGTCGCCGAGATCGAGCGTCAGGAACGCATCAACGAAGACGTTATCCGTTATCTCACCGTTCGTGTCGACGAGCTGGAGGAAGGCCCCTCCGCCATGATGCGCAAGGCCGAGCGTGACCGCGACGAGCGCGGTGGCGGCGGCTTCCGTGGCGATCGTGAAGGCGGCGGATTCCGTGGCGGCGACCGCGAAGGCGGTGGCTTCCGTGGTGACCGTGGTCCGCGCCGTCCGCGTGACGAAGACGCAACCGCGTCGGTAGAGGAGTAAGAATCATGGCTGAAGCAGGTGCGCGCCGTCCGTTCTTTCGCCGCCGCAAGACGTGCCCGTTCACGGGCCCGAACGCGCCGAAGATCGACTACAAGGATTCCAAGCTGCTGATGCGTTACGTGTCCGAGCGCGGCAAGATCGTGCCGAGCCGCATCACGGCCGTGTCGGCAAAGAAGCAGCGTGAACTCGCCCGCGCCATCAAGCGCTCGCGGTTCCTCGGTCTGCTGCCTTACGTGATCCGCTAAACGACCGGGCGAGCGTGCGGCATTCGCGCGCTCGCCTGCTTTCTCGACGTTTATTCTCATAACATCGCGGGGTCGTCCCACGGTGGATGGTTGGGGTTCACAAAACCTCTAACTGCTCGAAAGGAGCAGGACAGCTGATGATGACAGGACTTCTCATTGCACTGGCGGCCGGCCTCGCGTCGGCACTGATGTTCGCGTCGATCATTTCCGGCGCGCTGATTTCGCTTGTCCTGTTTTACCTCGCGCCGCTCCCATTGATGGTCGCGGCACTCGGCTGGGGATCGGCCACCGCGCTGATCGGCGGCATTATCGCTGCGCTCGGCCTCGGCGCCCTCTTCGGCATCCCCTACATGGCCGCGTTCGCGCTGACCGTCGCGCTGCCCGCGTGGTGGCTCGGACATCTGACGCTGCTGGCGCGCCCGGTCTCGAACGATCCGCAACTCGCCAACCTCGCGCCGGCACTCGACTGGTATCCGACCGGGCGCATTCTGGTGTGGGCTGCGGTGTTCGCCACCGTCACCACCACAAGCGCGCTACTGACTCTCGGCTCCGACGATGCCACCATCAACGCCGCCTTGCGCCGCGGCCTGATGCGCATCATGGGCAGCAGTGGAACACCGACACCTGCCGGTGAAAGCGAACGCGTCATCGATGCATTGGTCGCGGTCGCGCCCGGTGCTGCGACCATCATCGCAATGATGACGCTGACGCTCAATCTGTGGCTATCGGCGAAAATCACCACCACATCCGGCCGGCTGAAGCGGCCGTGGCCCGACCTGCGCACCACCACGATGCCCAAGATGGTGCTGGCCGCGCTGCTGGCCGCCATCCTGCTCTGCTTTGTCGGCGGACTGCTGGCGATGCTGGCGCAGATCGCCACCGCCGCCCTGCTGATGACGTATGCCCTCACCGGCTTCGCGGTGCTGCACACCGTGACGCAGACTTTCTCGGGCCGCTCCTTCGTACTCGGCGCGGCTTATGCGGGCACGCTGTTCATCGGCTGGCCGCTGCTTGGAATGGTCGGCCTCGGTCTCGCCGACGCGATCTTCGGAATTCGACAAGCCTACTGGACACGGCACGGGCCGCCGCCCATGCCGACGACCTGACATTCAACCTAACGCGGCATCATCAACTCAACTCAGACACCGAACGGAGAACTCAAATGGAAGTCATTCTGCTGGAACGCGTGGCCAAGCTCGGCCAGATGGGCGACGTGGTCAAAGTGAAGGACGGGTTCGCCCGCAACTTCCTGCTCAAGCGCAACAAGGCGCTGCGCGCGACCAAGGAAAACCGCGAGAAGTACGACGGCATGAAGGCCGATCTCGAAGCCAAGAACATCAAGGCCAAGGGTGAAGCCACCGAGGTCGCCAAGAAGATCGACGGCCGCAACGTCGTCATCATCCGTCAGGCGTCGGAAACCGGCCAGCTTTACGGCTCGGTCTCGGTGCGCGACATCATGGCCGCGCTCGAAGCCGACGGCGTTTCGCTCAACCGCCAGCAGGTGCTGCTCGACGCGCCGATCAAGACCATCGGCCAGCACAAGATCACCATCGCCGTGCATCCGGAAGTCGAAGTGCATGTGTCGACGACGGTTGCCCGCTCCGAGGCTGAAGCCGAGCGCATCAACCGCGGCGAAGACGTCAACAGCCGCCAGGAAGACCGCGACGCAGCCGCAGAGGCTATCGCCGCTGCCGGCGAGTTCTTCGATCCGGAAGCGCAGCACGACGACGTTACCGAGCCGGCCGCTCCTGCCGAAGAGAAGTAAGACCTCGGCGCAAGCCGATCATTTACTGAAAAAAGCCCGGCCTCATCGAGGCCGGGCTTGTTGTTTAGCTGACCACCTTCGGCGCAATCGCCTGATCGATCATCGCAATCGATGCAAGGGCGGTGGCGGTGTGTTTCTCGGCGCCGTCGATCACGCAGAACACGTCGGCCGCGACGACCGACACCTGCCGTCCCGGCTTCACAACGCGTGCGCGGCAGATCAATCGATCCCCCGAAGCCGGTGCGAGCAGGTTCAGCTTGTACTCGGCGGTCAGCGCCGCCTGCCCCTTCACTGTCGCAGCCGCGATCGTGGTTGCATTGTCGATCAGGAACGCCGTGACGCCGCCGTGGAAGAATCCGTTCTGCTGCAACAGCTCCGGACGGCGATCCACCGACAGGACACATGTGCCGCGCGTGAGATCGGTCACCTCTGCGCCAACATGCGCCATGAATCCCTGACGCATGACGTTGCTGCGAATGCGGGCCGCAATCGGCGCAAAGTGATCGTCTGTTAGTTCCATCGCGGCTCTCATGTCGCGGCGAGCTTGAACGCGCGCACGGCATTGCCGCCGAGAAACAGCGCCTTGGCTTCGTCGTCCAGCGGCGCCTCGGAAAAACCTTCCAGCGCCTTGCGCGGGGCAATCATCGGCCAGTTGGTGCCGAACATCACCTTGGTCCGCCCGTGACCGGCCATGTATTTCACAAGGTTTTCCGGATAGCGATTGAAGGAATAAGCCGACGTGTCGATGTAAACGTTGGGATGCTTGGTGGCGACCGCGATAGCCTCCTCAGTCCACGGATACCCGATGTGCCCGCCAACGATCACCAGTTCGGGAAAATCCAGCGCAACCTGATCGATATAGGGAATCGGGCGCCCGACTTCGGACGGCTTCAGCGGTCCGGTGTGACCGATCTGCGTGCAGAACGGCACGCCGAGATCGCAGCACTCGGCAAAGATAGGGTAGAAGCGCCGGTCGGTCGGGGGCACCTCCCAAAGCCACGGCACCACGCGGATGCCCTTGAACCCGAGTACTTTCACGCAACGACGGACTTCGCGAACCGCCGCCATCGGATCTCGAATATCGACAGAGCCGATCCCGACAAGACGGTTCGGTGCGGCCTTCACCCAGCCGGCGACTTCATCGTTGGTGACGAGTTCGCCCATCGGCCCGATCCATGCACTGGTCAGACCGATATCGACATGCCCCTCATCCATGGCATCGAGTGTCGCCGACAGAGGCCATTGGCCGCCAAAATCATTGCGTGTCCACCGCTTGAGGCTGGCGAGCCAGGGCTGTGCCATGAACCGCTCGGTTGGATGCTGCATCCATGCGTCGACGATCATCGGGAACTCCCCTTATCAATCGTTGAGATTTTTGCTGTCAGCGCACGAACGGCGCATGCGATCAGCACGTCGGCATGATCGCGTGGATCGGATGGATCGCGGCCCGACAGCCACGCGCGGCAGACAAACTGCGCCGGGCCGATGATCTGGCTGAAGAACAGCGAGGCTTGCATCGGCAGCAGTTCACCGCTCGCGACCAATGGCGCGCGCCATGCCTCGACGCCTTCCGCAACGGTTGCGTTGCGTGCCTTGCGCGCGTCGCGCACGTCCTGCGCCCATTCGCTGCGCGATATCTCGAACAGGAAATTGGCTTCGCGGCGGTTGTTGACGACCCAATCCAGATGCGTGCGGATCAGACGCGCGATGCCCTCCTCCGCGCCAGGCGGCGGGTCGATCGCGTCGAGCATGGTGATGTGGTAGCGCCGCAGCAGTTCGAGAAACAGCGTCCCGGCCAGTTCGCGCTTCGAATTGAAGAAATGGAAGAAGCTGCCGTTGGATGCGCCTGCGCGTTCGCGGATCGTGGCCACAGTCGCACCCTCGAAACCGTCCCGATCGAACACCGCCAAGGCGGCAGCCAGCAGATCGTCGCGCGCACCAGCCATAGTGCCACCTCGTGATCGGTTAGAGCATCGCTCTAGAGTATTGCTCCAGTCAAGACGAAAGTCATTGTGCAGGCAAGCCCGCATGGACAGCCAAATTGCAGAATCTAGCGGGAGATCGGCGGTTCAGGCTTGCCAGCGGGCACCGGCGGCGGACCAACCGGCACAGCCTTGGGCGGAACTGGCGCGGGACCCATGTCGATGGTCAGAGGACCCGATGGGGTATCGTCCTTCGGTGGCACAGCCGCCACCTCGGCAGGCTTCGTGTCCTCCTTCGGCGCGGGCGTCACGGCGGGCACCGGGTCCGGGCGAGTTCCATCCACCTTGGCGGTCTCGGTCTTGCCGGAGTCCTTGGCCGCATTAGCCTTGTCCGCATCCGGCTTTGCGTCAGCAGACGGCGCGTCTTTCGGCGCCTCATGCCGCGCCTCGATCTTCGGCGGCGCAGGGTCTTTCCCGGCCTTGGCGGCCTCTCGGGCCGCCTGCCTCGCCGCCCTTCGTTCCGCAGCGGCCTTCTGCCGAGCCGTCATTGTTTGAGGATCGGGCGCTCCATTCTGCAATCCGTCGGCATCCGGCCGGGAAGCTTCGCGGGTCGGCTTGCGGCCCTTGGCGGCCTGTTCGGGACCCGGCTCCTGAGTCGGTTTCGGACCGGTTTTCGCTTCCTGGCCCTGCTTGGTCAAGTTGCCGCCGCCGGGCGCTGCATTTGCGGCACCGTTGGAGAGAACATAGGCGCTCATGGCCGCAGCCATGTCGGTGCTGGTAGTGTAGTGCTGGCGCAGGAAGCCCGGCAGTGATCCGGGTGAGACGCTTTTCAGCAATCCGCGCGAACTCTTGTGGCAGAGCGAGCAGGTGCTGGAGAAAATCTGGGAGGGAGGCTTGCCGGCTTCGAGATTCTGCGCGTCCGCCGGGATTGCCCCGAAACAGCCCAACACGAAAGCCACCGCCGCCAAAATGAGCGCTCGGCTCAACATCCAAGGTCTCCATAGCCAGTCAAGGACGGACGGCGGTTCATCCCTGCCCTCAGCCTCGGGTCACCTTTAGCGGATTATGAAGCGAATGGAAGCACCGAGATTTCGCATCAGGGTAACGTTGTTGATATTGCTGAGCTTCGTTTTGGCCCGGCCTGAGGGCCGAGTCAGATTCCGCTGCCGGGGGTAAAGCAGAAGACGTCCGCGCTGTACGCACGCTCAGGCCGGGGCGCGCAGAGGTGGCTGCGCCCGTCGGGGTTGTCGCGGTTCTGCTCGACTTTCTCAAGCGGGACACGAAGCCACTTCCCGTCTTCACGGCGTTTTGCAAACCAGACACCGTCTTCGACGCGAGCTTCGGTCGGGTAGCAGTCGTGTTGGCTACAGCAGGATAGACGAGGGTTATCCGGCCTCATCCATGTCGAATAAAACTTCTCGTGGATCTGCACGTCCTGCGGCGGATGCCGATGTTGCGCGAATGCGCGGACGGACCCGAACAAAAGCCCGGCGGAGATCAAGACAACAATGACGCGCCAAGTGATCACAAGCACCACTCCGGCCACGTTCCCGGCACGACCCGGGACTCGCTAAAAGTCTATCAGATATTGGCGGTCGGAAGGGCAACGGGGCCATCTGACGTTGTCGGCGGCCTGTAGCGCGATCTGGTCAAAGCCTGCCGGCGCGATCCGGATTCGCCGGGAACCATGGCCAGCAATATCAAAGCGATAGGCCCTGGTGACGAATGCCTCGCAACTGCATGAACCGTTAGAGGCCGCCAGAGCCGCTCCTTTTAGGCATACCGCCCCCGGCTCACCGGACAAAAACGCAGGGCAGCCTTCCGTGACAGTCGTCTACGGCAAATTGCGATTGAAACCGGAACAAAAATTACCAACATTTATCCGTATGTGAGACCACTTTGGATCATTGGACATGCGTTCGATGGATCGATTGCTGCGGTTTTTCCTGAGCCGGTTCATTCGGCGCGGCTCGGTGACGTTCACGATGACGAGCGGCGCCACCTTCACCTGCGGCGATGCTACAGGAAAGCCGGTCGCGGTGAGGTTTCTCACCAAGGAAGCCGAACGTCACCTGTTGCTCGACCCTGAACTTGCGCTGGGCGAAATCTACACCGACGGTGATTTTGTGGTCGAAACCGGGTCGATGACCGATCTTTTGGAAATCGTGCTCGGGCAGCCGGATCTTGTGCCGCGCTGGTCCAGAGCCCGGTGGTGGCTTCGCTACCTGATCCGGCACTGGCAACAGTTCAATCCGCCCGCCCGCTCGAAACGCAACGTCGCCAGTCACTACGATCTCGACGGCCGGCTGTATCGGCTCTTCCTCGACGCGGACATGCAATACAGTTGCGCCTACTTCGAGACGCCGGATTCCACACTCGACGACGCGCAGCTTGCCAAGAAGCGCCACCTCGCGGCCAAGCTACAGGTCAAGCAGGGCCAGCGCGTCCTCGACATCGGTTCCGGCTGGGGCGGGCTCGGCCTTTACCTCGCGGAAATGACCGGTGCGAACGTCACCGGCGTCACCCTGTCCGAAGAACAACTCGGCGTTTCCAATGCGCGCGCCGGAGAACTGAACCTGACCGACCGCGCGCAATTCCGCTTGCAGGATTATCGCGAGACGCCCGGCCCGTTCGACCGCATCGTTTCGGTCGGCATGTTCGAACATGTCGGCGTCGATTACTACGACACATATTTCAAGCGTTGCGCGGAACTGCTCAGCGGCGACGGCGTGATGGTGCTGCACTCCATCGGCCGCCCGGAAGGGCCCGGCATTACCAATCCATGGGTCGCAAAGTACATTTTTCCCGGCGGATACATTCCCGCGCTGTCGGAAGTCCTGCCGGCGATCGAGCGTTCGGGATTGCTGGTCGCCGACATTGAAATCCTGCGGCTGCACTATGCCGAGACGCTGAAGGCCTGGCGCGAACGCTTCCTTGCCCGGCACGAGGAAGCCGCGAAGCTTTACGACGAACGCTTTGTCAGGATGTGGGAATTCTATCTGGGCGCGTCCGAGATGTCGTTCCGCAAGCAGAACAGCATGGTATTCCAGATTCAGCTCACCAAGAAGCAGGACGCGGTTCCGGTCACGCGCGATTACATCGCCCGCGAGGAAGAACGGCTGCGCGGCATCGAGGCCACGAAACATCCGGTGCTTCGGCTCGCGGGCGAATAAACCTGGGGTCATGACGCGGCTGACGCAGCCGCTGAGGCTGGTCAAGCCTCACACCGATGACAATCCAGGTTCATTCGAAACAACTTGTGTGAATCGTGCATAAGACCATATGGCGCTTTCGTCCGGCCCCGCTGCGGTGCTTGATACGTGCCCCGCATTCGCCGAATTGGAAGCATACTCTCCCGCTATGGCCATTACTGATTCGAACATTATCAAGCTCGCGCCGGACGCCGGCACGCCGGCCTACCGGGTTGCGCCTCACAATATCGAGGCCGAACAGGGACTTCTCGGCGCCATCCTGGTCAACAACGACGCCTTTTACCGCGTCTCGGACTTCCTCGAGCCGAAGCATTTCTTCGAGCCGATCCATCAGCTGTTTTTCGAGACCGCGGGCAGCCTGATCCGCGCCGGCAAGATCGCTACCCCGGTCACGCTGAAGACCTTCGTTCCGGCGGACACCGATCTCGGCGGCATGACGGTCGCGCAGTACCTCGCCCGCCTCGCCGCAGAAGCAACCACCATCATCAACGCGCAGGATTACGGACGTGCCGTCTACGATCTGTCGATCCGGCGCGATCTCATTCGCGTCGGCGAGGACATGGTCAATGTCGCGTTCGACGCGCCGGTGGACTTCGCGCCGCGCGCGCAGATCGAGGACGCGGAAAAGAAGCTCTACGACCTCGCCGAGTCCGGGCGTTACGATGGCGGCTTCCAGAAATTCTCGCAGGCACTGACGGTCGCCGTCGACATGGCCGCCGCCGCCTACAGCCGCGACGGCAACCTGTCGGGCCTCGCATCCGGCCTGCGCGACATGGATATCAAGATGGGCGGTCTTCAGCCGTCCGATCTCATCATCCTCGCCGGACGCCCGGCGATGGGCAAGACCGCGCTCGCGACCAACATCGCCTTCAACATCGCACGCAACTGGCGCGGCGAGGTGCAGGCCGACGGCCAGATGAAATCGGTCGATGGCGGCATTGTCGGCTTCTTCTCGCTGGAAATGTCGGCGGAGCAGTTGGCCACACGTATTCTGTCGGAGCGCACCGGCATTTCATCGAGTTCGATTCGCCGCGGAGGCATCAGCGAGCGGGATTTCGACAAGATCCGCGACCACTCCATCGAGATGCAGAACCTGCCGTTCTACGTCGACGACAGCGGCGGCATCTCGATCTCGCAGTTGACCGCGCGCGCGCGGCGGCTGAAGCGGCAAAAAGGGCTCGATCTGTTGATTATCGACTACATCCAGCTTTTGTCTGGATCGGGGAAACGCTCCGACAACCGCGTGCAGGAAATCACCGAGATCACCACCGGCCTCAAGGCGCTGGCCAAGGAACTGAACGTCCCCATCATCGCGCTGTCGCAGTTGTCACGTCAGGTCGAGAACCGCGACGACAAGCGCCCGCAACTGTCGGACCTGCGTGAATCGGGTTCAATCGAGCAGGACGCCGACGTCGTGCTGTTCGTGTACCGCGAGGAATACTATCTCCAGAGCAAGGAGCCGCGCCCCGGCACGCCCGAGCATGAGAAATGGATGCTCGATATGTCGCTGGTCCACGGCAAAGCCGAAGTCATTATCGGCAAACAGCGTCACGGCCCCACCGGCACCATCAATCTGCATTTTGACGCCAACGTCACGCGGTTCGGCGACCTCGCGCATGACGGCCAGGTGCCCGAGCGATTTGGCTGATCGAGTCTACTTTCGCGCGCAAAGAGTGTGCTAGTGTGGTGGCTCGCAAGTCCGCATCATTTCCACCGCACGGTCTTTTGCGGACTTGCGAGCCAAAACCACACTAGAATCATAATTTCTAGTGTCCTTTTGAATCCGAAGTTCGCGCCAGAGGGTGCTGCAAAATGAAGCGAACTTCGGATTCAGGACACTAGAGTCTGGTTCAACATTCTGAATCAAACTCGCTGCAAACCTTTGCTGAGCCAATGACTCCTGCTTCCGATCTCAAGTCCGCGACACCTGCTGCTGCGAGCGTCGCGGACGTGCGCTTGCCTGCCAGCGCGACCGGCATCCTGACCATCGACCTCGACGCCATCGTCGCAAACTGGCGCAAGCTCGAAAGCCATGCCGTGCCTGCGGACTGCGCCGCCGTCGTGAAAGCCGACGCCTATGGCTGCGGCATCACGCAGGTCACCCGTGCGCTGGCGCGGGCGGGATGCAGAACCTTCTTCGTCGCCACGCTGGACGAGGCGCGCGCGGCACGCGCGGTGACGCCCACCTCCGCCATCTATGTGCTCGACGGATTTTTTCCCGGCTCGGGCGATCAGTTTGCGAAGATCGATTGCCGCCCGGTGATCGGCGACGCCACCGAACTCGCCGAATGGGACGCGTTCCGCAAGACCAGCGGTTGGGAAGGCCAGGCCGCGATCCATATCGACACCGGCATGAACCGTCTCGGCTTCCGCGTCATCGAAGCGCAGGCGCTGCTGCCACGGATCAGGAACGGCAATCACGGCATCTCGCTGGTGATGAGCCATCTCACCAGCGCCGAGATGCTGCACGATCCGGCGAACGGACGGCAGGTCGCGGCGTTCCGCGAGATCGCGTCGCAGTTCTCCGGTGTGCCCGCCTCGCTCTCGAACTCATCCGGCATTTTTCTCGGGTCCCAATTCCATTTCGATCTGGTGCGTCCAGGCGCGGCACTCTACGGCGTCAATCCGACGCCGGAAGCCGATACGCCAATGCAGCCCGTCGTCGATCTCAAGGTGCGCGTGGCGCAGGTCCGCAACATCGAAAAAGGCGAGCACGTCGGATACGGCGGCACCTGGACCGCACGGCAGCCGACGCGATTGGCGATCGTCACGGCAGGTTACGCCGACGGCTATTTCCGCGCCGCGGGCAGCATCGACAACATGCGCAGCGCCGAAGCGATGGTGGCGGGCAAGCGTTGCCCGGTTGCCGGGCGGATCTCGATGGACCTGATGGCGATCGACATCACAACCCTGCCGCCGGGCGCGACCCGGCGCGGCGCGCTGGTGTCGCTGCTCAACAACGAGATCACGGTCGATGAGCTCGCGCACCATTTCGGCACCATCGGATACGAGGTGCTGACCAGCCTCGGCAAGCGATATACGCGCGTCTACAAGGGCGGCGAGTAAGCGGGCCGGTCAACTCAACCAATAGCGCGGACATCAGGTGTCAGCGTATTCAATCGGCAGTCCGGCCATTCCAGCCGCGCTGTCGAAAACCACCTCTTCCACCAGACTCGATCGCCATGGGCACCAGCGGTTATGTGGCAGAAATGCTCCGCCGACCTCACTCAAATGCGCCTCGACCTGCACAATCGAGGCCTCGCACACCTCCATCGCCTCACCGAAGAATTCGATGGACGCCGGATCGAGATGCCAGCTCCAGGGCTTGTTGTAGGGCTTTGGCTGCTTGACGATCACGCCTCTTATGCTCGTACCTGTCGTTATGCTTCGCGACAGGATCGCGCGAGCTTTCTTCACTGTTGCTTCGTCGGTAATCTCGACCACAAAACAGCGATTAATGACCGCCTGGATACATCTGAAAAATGCCATGCCAATCCCCTTTGGTTTAATGTTGCAATGCTTGCATGAATGATCTGCGCCCTTCTACAGAATTCTGTATTGAGATTTGAGGAACTGGATCCGAAGGGACAATCGAATGCCGGACGTAATGGAATTCAAGCCGGGGAATTACAAATTCATCGTTTCGCCCGGCGGACCCTTCTCCAGCGGCGTCGCGGCGATGCCCGGCTACGCGCTGCGCAGGGTGCGCTTCGCGCATCCGATCCCGATGGCCGATGGCTTTGCCTTCATCAAGGCGCATCTTGAGCGCGAAGGCCGTCCCATCACTGCGCTGGCCGCCTGCGAACTGCGCTCGCCCGCTGCGATGACCATCGAGCAGTTTCAGGCCTTCAACAGCGAATATCTGAAAACGCTGCATCAGTGGGGCTGCAAGGCAGGCGACATCAATCCGCTCGCGCGCAGCAACCTCGCGCCGATCACGGAAATCCCGAACGAGACGATGTTCTTCGCTTTCACCTACACCGCCCCCGAAGCCGGCGCCTCGGGCGACTTCCTGATCTCCGGCAAACCTGAAATCCGCGATGGCGTCACCACCGACCGTATCGTCGGCGGCCGTGACGTCTCATTGAAGGGTCTGGAGACCAAGGCGCGGTTCGTGATGAACGCCATGCGCGAGCGCGTCGATGTGCTCGGATGTGACTGGGCCGCTGTCACCGCAGCGCAGATCTACACCGTCCACGACATTCGTCCATTGCTCGACACGGTGTTCACCGAATACGGCGTGAGCCAGATCGGCCTCGCCTGGTATCCGGCATGGCCGCCGGTGATCGGGATGGAATTCGAAGTCGATGTGCGCTGCGTGCGAACCGAACTGGTGATCGATCCGCGCTAGTCGGGCCAAAGCCGCCATGGAGCCGCGGTGTCCAGGAAGGCAAACAGGAAATCCATGACGAAAAGCGCCAGCGCAACTCACACCCTTCGCGCTATTCCAGCCGGTGTCTGGGCATTGGGCTTCGTCTCGATGCTGATGGACATCTCGTCCGAGATGATCCACGCCCTGCTGCCGGTCTATCTCGTCACGGTACTCGGCACATCGATGGCGACGGTCGGCGTGATCGAAGGCATCGCTGAGGCGACGGCATCCATTACCAAGATATTTTCAGGAGCCCTCTCCGACTGGCTTGGCAAACGCAAATTTCTCGCGGCAATCGGCTATGGTCTGGCGGCTTTCACCAAGCCCATCTTTCCCCTCGCCCCCACCGTCGGCTGGCTGGTAGCTGCGCGCTTCATCGATCGTGTCGGAAAGGGCATCCGGGGCGCCCCCCGCGACGCATTGGTGGCGGACATTTCTCCGGTTCATCTGCGCGGATCAAGTTTTGGCCTTCGCCAGTCCCTCGATACGGTGGGCGCATTCCTCGGTCCGCTGCTGGGCATTGGCCTGATGTGGTGGACGGCCGACAACTTCAAGGCGGTGTTCTGGTTTGCGGTCATTCCCGCGTTTCTGGCTCTGGCGCTGATCGTTTTCGCGGTGCGTGAGCCTGACCGGGTCCAGGGTCTGCGCGAAATACGCAATCCCATCAGCCTGACCGAAATCAGGAACCTTGGCGCGGCCTATTGGCGGGTGGTGGCCATTGCGACTGTGTTCACGCTGGCACGTTTCAGCGAAGCGTTCCTGATCCTGCGCGCCCAGAATGCCGGACTGCCCATCATGCTGGTGCCTGCGGTGCTGGTGCTCATGAATGTCATCTACGCCGCCGCCGCCTATCCTGCCGGCGTCATGTCGGATCGCACGAACCGCGTCGTCGTGCTGGCGATTGGAATTGTGCTGCTGATCGCCGCCGATCTCGCGTTGGCTCTGCTGCCTTCGGTCACCGGCGTCGCGATCGGCGTCATTTTGTGGGGGCTGCACATGGGATTTACGCAAGGGCTGCTAGCTACACTTGTCGCGGATACGGCCCCCGTCGAACTGCGCGGTACCGCCTATGGATTTTTCAATCTGCTCGGCGGTCTCGCCATGCTCGCGGCGAGTGTCATTGCCGGCGTGCTGTGGGATGCGATTGGGCCAAACGGCACGTTCTTCGCTGGCGCCGGCTTCGCGCTGGTGGCGCTCGCCGGGTTGCTGGCTGTACGCGGCGAAATTAACGCAAGGACGGACTCGAGAGTGTGAGCGGTCATCTTTTCAAGATGAAGCGCATTGCACGTAAATGCATCGCCTCACTCGCAATCATTCCGGCACGCCTGCCAGCCGATAGCCTTCCGCCAGCTTCGCGATATCCTGATCCCGCCGCAGCGGAAATCGCTCGCGGATCTTCGAAATCCGCATCGACGAATTGACTTGCCGCGCAGCCTCCCACGCCTTCCTTGCGGCATCGATCTGTCCCAGCAGCGCATGGGCCGCCATGATGACCCCGTGAGCGCCCAGAAAATTCGGGTTGGCGCGCCGCGCGAGTTCAGCCCACCGCAACGCCTCTTCATAGTGCCCCAGGAAAAACGCCGCCTGCGCGAGCGCGGTGTAGGTGCTGAAGATCGCCGAATCCAGCGGACTCAATCGTAACGCGCGTTTGCAGTAGTCCGTTGCTTCCTCGTGGTTGCCGAGCAGCACATTGATCGCGCCCCGGAACGACCATGCGAACGCGGAGTTCGGACTTTCGGCCGTCGCGCGCTCCAGATAATCGGCGGCCTGCTCGACTTCATCGGCCAGCAACGCGAGCGTCCAGCCAGCCTGCCCCAGAACGAACGTATCCCTCCTGCCAAGCTCAATGGCTTTGCGGGCAGCGCCGATCGCTTCACCGACGTCGCGGTCGCGATCGGTACTCCATCCGGAGAACAGCCACACGGTGTACCAGCCGGCTATGCCGGCATAAGGACGTGCAAAATGGTTATCGAGTTCGATCGCCTTTTTGAACAGAGCAAGCGCCTCGGTCAGGGCTTCCTTTTCGAACTGCTGGAACTTCGAGACGCCCCGAAGATAGTAATCGTAGGCCGTCAGGTTTTCCGTCGGCTTGCGGTTGGCCCGATCGAGTTCCGATTGCTGGAGCTTCGGAAAGATCGCGACGAGAACGCTCTCGGTGACCTTGTCCTGCAAATCGAAAATGTTGCTCAGTTCACCATCGAACCGGTCCGCCCAAAGGTGAGCGCCGGTCTCGGCATTGATCAACTGTCCTGTGATGCGGACGCGGCTGCCGGCCTTGCGCACACTGCCTTCCAGCACATAGCGAACGCCAAGCTCGCGTCCGACCTGTTTGATGTCCACGGCCTTGCCCTTGTAGGTGAAGGCCGAATTGCGGGCGATGACGAACAGCCAGTTGATGCGCGACAGCTCGGTGGTGATGTCTTCGACCATACCGTCGGCGAAGTATTCCTGCTCCGGATCGCCGCTCATGTTCTGGAACGGCAGCACCGCGATCGACGGCTTGTCTGGCAACGGCAATGGCGCCCTGGCTTCCGGCGATGGCGACGGAAGGGAGCGCTCGCCCGCGGCGCTCACAGCGTAGGCGCGAACGGGTTCGATGTTCTTGAGCTCCTGCATTCCGAGATCGACGAATGTCAACGACAGGATCTTCCGGACCTGATCGTGCGCGACGCCGGAAATGCAGATGCCGCCCGCTGCCGCATTGGTCTGAAGGCGCGCGGCGATGTTGACGCCATCGCCGAACAGGTCTCCGCCCCTGACCATCACGTCGCCGAGGTGGACACCGATACGGAAGTTGATTTTCCGGTTTGGGGGAACCTCGCTGTTGGCGTTCGCCAGGGCTTCCTGCGCGGCGACGGCACATTCAACCGCATCGACCGCGCTGCCGAATTCCGCCAGCACGCTGTCGCCCGCGGTATTCGCGATCCGGCCGCGATGCGACGCGATCAGATCGTCCATGATTCGCCTGCGTTCGGTCAGGTCGCGGAGCGTCCCGACCTCGTCGGCGCCCATCAGGCGGCTGAACCCCTCCACGTCGGCTGCGAAAATGGCCACCAGTCGCCGCTCGGTGTCATGAGATGTAGCCAAAGCGAACTCCCGGTTACGCCTGAACAGTTTGCTATGGCGGCCCCTCCGCCGTCCAGCAGCGAAGGGTCTGCGCCAAAGCGGATTGAACACACGCGAACACGTCGCGTGATGACAGTGCATCACGCGTTGCGAGGCCGGAAATTGCGGTTGACTTTTGCCGCAAAATAACGAACAAAAGAAGAACAAAAATGCAGACGATTTTGAAGGACGGAATTCGTAAATGGCCCGTACCGCAGTTCTCTCCTTTGTCTGCCAGAACTGCGGAGCCGCCTACAATAAATGGCAGGGTAAGTGCGAATCCTGCGGCGAGTGGAACACGCTGTCGGAAGAAGACACCACCGGCGCGACGTCGATGCCCGCGAATTTGCGCCCCAAGCGCAAGGGACGTCCGTTCGCACTGGAAACCCTGACCGGATCGAGCCCCGAAGCGCCCCGCCTGTCGTCCGGAATGGGCGAACTCGACCGCGTCACCGGCGGCGGCTTCGTGCGCGGCTCGGTGCTGCTGGTCGGCGGCGATCCCGGCATCGGAAAATCGACACTGCTGACCCAGGCCACCAGCCTGATGGCCCGTGCGGGGCATCGCGTGGTCTACATCTCGGGCGAAGAAGCCGTCGCGCAGGTCCGCCTTCGCGCCGCGCGGCTCGGTCTCGCCGACGCGCCCGTGCAACTGGCCGCGCAGACCTCTGTTGAGGACATCATCGCCACGCTGTCGGAAGGACCGCCGCCTCGCCTCGTGGTGATCGATTCCATCCAGACCATGTGGACCGACACCGTCGAATCCGCGCCCGGCACGGTGACGCAGGTCCGCGCGTCGGCGCAGGCGCTGATTCGTTTTGCGAAGAAATCCGGAGCGGCGCTGATCCTTGTCGGCCACGTTACCAAGGACGGCCAGATCGCAGGCCCTCGCGTGGTCGAGCACATGGTCGATGCGGTGATGAGCTTCGAGGGCGAAGGCTCGCAGCAGTTCCGTATCCTGCGCGCGGTCAAGAACCGCTTCGGCCCCACCGATGAAATCGGTGTGTTCGAGATGACAGGCCTCGGCCTGCGCGAAGTCTCCAATCCATCAGAGTTGTTTCTGTCGGAGCGCGATCTCGGCAGCCCCGGCACCGCCGTATTCGCCGGTCTTGAAGGCACGCGTCCGGTGCTGGTCGAATTGCAGGCGCTGGTTGTTCCGACAACGCTTGGAACGCCGCGCCGCGCCGTGGTTGGCTGGGAGTCGAGCCGCCTGTCGATGGTGCTGGCGGTGCTGGAGGCGCATTGCGGGGTCAAGCTCTCCGGCTACGACGTCTATTTCAATGTCGCCGGCGGCCTGCGGATCAACGAACCCGCGGCCGATATGGCGGCGGCAGCGGCGCTGGTGTCATCTCTCGCCAACGCCCCGTTGCCGGTCGATGCAGTCTATTTCGGCGAAATCTCGCTGTCGGGCGCGGTGCGGCCGGTGGCCCAGACCTCGGCCCGGCTCAAGGAAGCCGCCAAGCTCGGTTTCGGCCGCGCCGTGCTGCCGGAAAATGCCCGCGGCGATACCGGCGGCGACGCTGGATTGTCGCTGAATACGGTGGGATCGCTGGCCTCGCTGGTCGCGGACATCGCAGCAAGGGGCAACAAAGCCACAGCCAGAGGTAAAACCGCGGCTTCAGGCTGATTCAAGCCTGTTGAGAACCAAACGCGGCGTGACGCTGGCATGACTGGCCGCTATATAGCCTGCGGCGTTGCAACGGCTGCCGATTGCGCCCCGCTACGGATCGTTAACCGCAACAGGCGATCCAGGAGAGCGATGCAGTTTTGCCGTTGATGTCTGGGTTTTTGCGGGTTCCCGGCCCTTGCGGGACGTGCGATATGGCCGTCAGCTATCCGGACCTGAGACAACCCGATTCGGGGTTTCGAAACTGAAAGCGGATCTGACCAGCCGATGCCGATAACGCTTCTCGACATTATCGTTCTTGCCGTGATGCTGTTGTCGGGCCTTCTGGCGATGATCCGCGGTTTCATGCGTGAGATTCTGTCAATCGCGGCCTGGGGCGCAGCGGCCCTGACCACGCTCTACGCCTATCAGAAGCTGCTGCCGACCGCGAAAACATACTTCAATAACGAGACCGTCGCGGCGGTGGCCGTGGTGGCCGGCGTGTTCATTCTGACGCTGATCGTGGTGTCGATCATCACGGTGCGCATCTCGGACATGATCCTGGACTCCCGGATCGGCGCGCTCGACCGCACCCTCGGTTTCCTGTTCGGGCTCGCGCGCGGACTTTTGATCATGGTGGTGGCGTTTTTGTTCTTCGCCTGGCTGGTGCCGGATAAACAACAGCCAGATTGGGTCCGTAACGCCAAGTCGCGGGTGATGTTGCAGGGAACCGGCGATTGGCTGATGGGCCTCTTGCCTGACGACCCCGAGAACACCATCTTGAAGAGGTTCAAGAAAAAGGGCGACGAGGAGCAGACCGATGCTGCTCCCGAACCGCGCACAACAGCAACGGTGGGGAACGACGGCGGGTACGGGAAAACAGCCCGTGACGGCATGAAACAGTTGATCGAAGGCAAAGCCGCAGGACGCTAGATTCAGTTCTAGTCCTGCCTCAGACAAGGGCGCGGTGGACCATATGAAAACCCCTTCCGGCGATCACTCTCCCACTCCACCCTCCAAATCCGACCACGACCTGGATGACGATCTGGATAAGGATTTGAACGGCGACACGCTTCGCGAGGAATGCGGCGTGTTCGGCATCTTCGGCCATCCCGAGGCCGCCGCGATCACCGCCCTCGGGCTCCACGCCCTCCAGCATCGCGGCCAGGAAGCCGCCGGCATCGTCACCTACGACAACGGCCGCTTCCATTCCGAACGCCGCCTCGGTCTCGTCGGCGATACCTTCTCCCGCGCGGAAGTCATCTCACGTCTGCCCGGCAACATGGCCGTCGGCCATGTCCGTTACTCCACCACAGGCGGCACGATCCTGCGGAACGTGCAGCCCCTGTTCGCAGAGTTGAATGCAGGCGGTTTCGCCGTCGCTCACAACGGCAATCTCACCAACGGCCTGACGCTGCGCCGTGAACTGGTCCGCCATGGCACCGTGATGCAATCGACCACCGACACCGAGGTGATCCTGCATCTGGTCGCGCAATCCAAGCGCGGACGCTTCATTGAACGCTATATCGAGGCGCTGCGCGCCATCGAGGGCGCCTACGCGCTGGTCTCGCTGACCAACAAGAAGCTGGTCGGCGCACGCGATCCGCTCGGCATCCGCCCGCTGGTGCTCGGCGAACTCGACGGCTGTCCGATCCTCACCTCGGAGACGTGCGCGCTCGACATCATCGGCGCGAAATATGTCCGCGACATCGAGCCTGGCGAAGTGATCGTGTTCGACGAACACGGCCAGGAAATCCACAAGCCGTTCCCGCCGCAGCCACCCCGCCCCTGCATCTTCGAATACATTTATTTCGCGCGGCCGGATTCGATCGTCGGCGGCCGTTCGGTCTACGAAGTCCGCAAGGCGTTCGGCGCGCAACTCGCGCGTGAAAACCATGTCGACGTCGATGTGGTGGTGCCGGTGCCGGATTCCGGCGTCCCTGCCGCGGTCGGATACAGCCAGCATTCGGGCGTGCCGTTCGAGCTTGGCATCATCCGCAACCATTATGTGGGCCGCACCTTCATTCAGCCGACGCAGAGCGTGCGCGAGCTTGGCGTGCGCATGAAGCACGCGCCCAACCGCGCCGCCATCGAAGGCAAGCGCATCATCCTGATCGACGACTCGCTGGTGCGCGGCACCACATCGAAAAAGATCGTGCGCATGATGCGCGACGCCGGCGCCAAGGAAGTCCACTTCCGTCTCGCCTCGCCGCCGATCGTCAATCCGGATTATTACGGCATCGACCTGCCGGACCGCGGCGGGCTCCTGGCTGCGACCCATACGCTGGAAGAAATGCGCGAGATCATCGGCGCGGACTCGCTGGCGTTCCTGTCGATCGACGGCATGTACCGCGCCATGGGCGAACCGGCGCGCGACCCGGCCAATCCGAAATTCGCGGATCACTGCTTCACCGGCGCGTATCCGACCCACCTCACCGACCAGACCCAGGTCGAGCAGCCGCAACATCAGCTTTCGCTGCTGGCGGAAGCAAGCTGAGTTTATGGTCTATGGCGGATGCACCGGCTCAGCCGCTCTGCATCCGCGCCAGCCAGACCGTCAATCCTCCACAGTCCTGATCCTCCACCACATGCTGCACGGTTGAAAAGCCGTGCGCGGCAAGAAGCGCCTCGTATTCATCCGTATCGAGGCTGGCGTGATAAAGCGCCTCGCCTTGATACGCGCCGATGGCTTCGCCCGCCTTTGGCCCGCTGGTGAAAATCAGAGCTGCGCCGGCCTCCGCATGATCGCGAAAGACCCTGAACATCGCGCGCTGACCGTCCGGCGTCAGATGGAAAAAGCTGTTCCATGCGACAATGCCGCCGAAGCGGCGCGAGAGAGAAACGTCGCGCATGTCGCCCGCGATCCACGTCTGATCTGGAAAGCGCGAGCGGCACAGATCGATCAGCGTCGGCGATGAATCGACGCCTGTCACGCGATGCCCCGCGTCGGTCAGAAAGCGCGCGACCGGCTCACCCGATCCGCAACCCAGATCGAGCACGTCCGCGCCGCCGGGCATGACATCCCTGAACCGTTCGAACCATGCACGCTCAACCAGCCGCTTGCCGCGATCGCGGTCGAACGCCGCGGCATGACGCTCGTACAGCGCGCCGATCGCTTTCGACGCCGGGTGCCAGCCGGGCGCCTGAAGTGTCCGCGCCATGAAGCGGGCATCGTTGCCGTAACTGCGCAGCCTGGACTCCAGCAGCGGGTCATGCACGGCATCAAATCCCTGACGTTGCCAGAATCCCGTGGAGCCGTTGACCGCGATCAGCGACATGCTGGACAGGCCGCAGGCAGACGCATGACGCGCGAGCCATGCGACGACGCTTGTTGCCGCGCCGGTGCCCTGCACCTCCGGCGCCAGCGCGAGATCGTGGATGTAGAACGTCGACGGCTGCGGCGGCAGCGTGCCGAGCAGCGCGTTCAGCGGCGGTGGTTCCAGATGCCGCCACGGATGGCTGACCACATAGGCGACGAGGCCACGTTCGCCTTCCAGCACCCGGCAGCCTTCCGGATAGAGCCGCAGCCGCTCGGCAAAGACCGCGTCATCCTCCGGGTAATCCGGATGAATGCGGGCGGCCAGCTTATTGACCAGGGGCAGATCGGAGATCGACATGGCCCGCCACCGGCGGCCGGCGGCGGCTGGAGAGTTCGGGGTCATACCGGACCATGTAGCACGGTTCGGAGCCGTCTTCCTCTGTCACCTCTCCCCGCATGCGGGGAGAGGTCGGATCGCCATAAGCAAGGTCGCGCGTGTCCACGACGCGCTATGGCGATCCGGGTGAGGGCCGGCCCGGCATGGGTTTATTCATGCGCAGCATTGTGCAATAGCAGGCCCCTCACCCGGCGCGCCGCCGACGCGGCTCGCCACCCTCTCCCCGCAAGCGGGGCGAGGGAAAAACCGGGCTTTCCCTATGACCAAACCTCTCGCCTCCCGCATCGCTCTCGTCACTGGCGCATCGCGCGGCATCGGCCATGCCACGGCGCGCGCGCTGGCACGGGCCGGTGCCCATGTCATCGCGGTGGCGCGAACCCAGGGCGGCCTCGAAGAACTCGACGACGCCATCCGTGCCGACGGCGGCAGCGCCACGCTGGTCCCGCTGGACATGACCGATCTCGATGGCATCGCCCGGCTCGGCGCGGCGCTGAACGAACGCCACGGCAAGCTCGACATCCTGATCGGCAATGCGGGTGTCGCCGGAACATCATCGCCGCTCGGCCACACCGATCCGAAATTCTGGGACAACATGTTCGCGGTCAACACCACCGCGAATTTCCAGTTGATCCGCTGCATGGAGCCGCTGCTGCAAAAATCCGATGCCGGCCGCGCGGTGTTCATCACCTCCGGCATTGCTCACAAGGCCACTGCCTATATGGGCCCCTACGCAGCATCGAAGGCTGCGCTCGATGCGCTCGTGCGCGTCTGGGCGAACGAGACCGTCAGCACGCCGATCCGCGTCAACCTGTTCAGCCCGGGGCCGATCCGCACCCGCATGCGCGCGACCGTGATGCCCGGCGAGGACCCGATGATCCTCGACACGCCCGAGCAGGCGGCGGAATTCATCGTGCCGATGTGCATGCCGTCATGGACCGAGACCGGTAAGTTCTTCGACTATCCGTCAAGGACGCTGATGAGCTTCCGCACGCCGGTGGTGTGATGTCCGACATTACCCCCTGCGGTTGACACTCCTCAGGCCCCCCTGTTCAATTTGCGCAAGCCCGCACACAGAGGCTGGCGCACATTCGAGGGGAAACGAAATGGCATTGAAAATTGCAGCCGCAGTTGCTGCTCTCGCGCTCATGGGAACATCTGCGCTTGCAGGCGATCCGAGCGGAACGTGGCTGCGCGACACCGGCGCATCGCGCGTCAAGATCGGGCCGTGCGGCGGCGGTGCGTATTGCGGCTCGCTCGTCTGGCTCAAGCCGGGCGTCGAGACACCGGCCAAGGTCGGCCAGCGCATCTTCTACGACATGAAGCCGGACGGCACGGATGCGTGGAAAGGCTCCGCGTTCAATCCCGAAGACGGCAAGACCTATTCCGGCAAGATGTCGCTCTCGGGCGGCATGCTGACCACGGCGGGATGCGCCATGGGCGGGATGATCTGCAAGTCCTCGACCTGGACGCGGGCGAACTAAAATACTGGTGAACGAGAAGTGCTCCATCTTCCACATGACGGAGGATCGACATGGACGCGACCGACAAGCTGTTCTCTGGATCAATTCCCGAGATCTACGACAGGCTGTTTGTTCCTCTCATTTTCCAGCCTTACGCAAACGACCTCGCCGGGCGGATCGCCAGGACCAATCCAGAGAGTGTGCTGGAGACCGCTGCCGGAACGGGCGTTCTGACCAGAGCCATGGTGCCGCGGCTTCCCGACACGGCCCGGATCGTCGCGACCGATCTCAATCAGCCGATGCTCGATCACGCCATGGCGAAGCAGCCTCACCCGGATCGCGTGACAGTTCAGGTTACCTGGCGGCAGGCTGACGCGCTCGCCCTGCCGTTCGGCAATCAGGAATTTGACGTCGTTGCCTGCCAGTTCGGCGCGATGTTCTTTCCCGACAAGATCAAGGGTTTCAGCGAGGCCCGCCGCGTCCTGAAGCCGGGCGGTCATTTTTTCTTCAATGTATGGGACCGGATCGGCAACAACGAATTTGCCGATGTCGTCACCGCGTCACTGGCCACGCTTTTTCCGCAGGACCCGCCCATGTTCATGGCCCGCACTCCGCACGGCTATCATGATATCGCGCGAATACGCGGTGAACTGAGCGCGGCAGGTTTCTCAGCCATTTCCATTGAAACCGTCGACCACAGAAGCAAAGCCGCATCGCCACGGGACGTTGCCGTCGCCTACTGTCAGGGAACGCCGCTCAGAAACGAAATCGAGACGCGCGATGCATCATTGCTCGAAAAGGCGACGGAGATCGCGGCTGACGCGCTCGCACGGCGATTTGGAAATGGACCGGTCGACGGCCTCATCCGGGCGCATGTCATTACTGCCACGAACTGAGCGCATCCGATTCAGCGAACGAACGACATCATGCGCCGGATCATGTAATCGACGTTGCCATAGTGATGGTGACGGCGGCTGCGCGCCCGGCGCGGCGTATCCGCGTCATTGCGTGCAATGGCGTTCTCATCCAACGCGCTCAGCCGCTTCGGACCTATCGCATCGAAGCTCGCCTTCTGCTCGTCGGTGAGCGATCCATAAAAGCTGTCCAGCGGCGCGCGGACGGTCTTCACCGCTTGCAGCATGGTGTCGAGCCGCTTGCCGACAGCCGCGAGCCGCGCGGGCGGCGTATTCGCATTCTCGGGCTGGCACGACGACTTCAACATATCCGACGCCTTGGCCGCGGCATTCTGAAGCGCTTCCAGTCCTTTGCGCTGGGCATCGGTCGGCTTCACCGCCTGATCGATCATTGCACCCGGCCAATCGGTCACGCCCGGCTGCGAGACGTCGCAGCTCGGCTGCGCCGCATTCGCTGTCTGTCCGGCGCGCGCGGGCCGTTGCCGCTGCGCAAGCGCGTTGAACTTCGCTTTCTGCTCGTCGTTCAGAAGCCCGTAAAACTTCTCAAGCGGCGGCTGCACGGTCTTCACCGCTGCGATCATCGCTTCGATGCGCTGCTGCATGACCGCGAGGCGTCGCGGCGCCGTCAGTGCAATATCAGTGGGGCAAGCGGCCTTGATGTCCTGCCCGGCCTTCAGCGACGCGTTGGCGAGATCGTCGAGCGCCGCCCGCTGCGCGGCGTCGGGCTCGATCGCCTTCTGGATCGCGTCGATCGGCAATCCGGCGATGTCGCGGCTGTCCTCGCCGCACATTTGCGACAGACTCATGCGATCGTTCGGATCCGCCGACGCAAACGACTCGCGGCCTCTCCCGCTCCGGGCGGCGTAGCCCGGCAGATAGCCGGAATAGCCGATGAGATCGTCGTAGCCGTAAGGCGCGAAGATGCCGGCATAGATGTCGGGATATCCATAGTCCCAGAAGGCCACGTCGTAGTCGTAGCCCCACAGCGAATAACCGTAGATGTCGTAGAAGGCGAACGGCCAGAACACCGGGCCCACCCATCCGAATCCGCCGTGGCGATGACGCCACCAGCCGTGGTGGTTGTGCCAGCCTGCCGTTGCGAGGCGCGATGTCACGAGCGCGCGGGTTGCCGGGTTACGCAGAGCGCCGGTGTTGCGCAAGGCCCGGTTAACCGGGCGGGCGTGAAACGCATTGCGCACCGCGTTCGCATTGCGGGTGACATTTGCACCGCGCGCAACATTCAAGGCGCGTGTGCTCGACGTGTTCATCGCGTTGCGTGCGATACCGCGCGAGGAACCAAATCGCGCGCTGCGGTGGAATTGCCGGTTGTGGATGGCATAGGACCGCCCACCCCGGAAGCTCGGCCCCGCAAATGAACGGGAGACATGCGGCCGGGCGTGGAAAGCGTGTCCTCCACCCATCCGGAATCCGCCACCGCGAAACGCGGCGCCACCCCCGCGAAAGCCGCCGCCACGAAAAGCCGCGCCGCCCCCGTGGAATCCACCGCCGCGGAATCCGCCGCCGCCGCCATGAAAGCCGCCACCTCCGCCGCCATGACCGCCGCCTGGCCTTGCCGAAGCGGCATCATACGCCGCCACGAAGAACAGCGCGCCAAAAGCCAGCGCAAAGAGCGTGATGAACCCTGACCTGAAGATCGACATGGCACCCTCCGCTAAACGGACAGCGGGAGCCGCAGGTGCGGAGGCCCGCCGGGGCGAAACCTCAAATCAATCCATTAAGTGATAAATTGTTCCGATCCTGGCGTCCTGAATCCGAAGTTCGCCTCTTTTGCAGCGCGCTCTACACGAGTGCGCTCAAGACTTCCGCTTCGCTTTATGTGCGAACGGGTTGTCCTTCTCCCGCAGCGTGATACGGATCGGCGTACCCGGCAGTTCGAAATAGCCGCGCATGCTGTTGGTCAGGTAGCGCAGGTAGGATTCCGGGATCGCGTCCGAGCGCGAGCAGAACACCACGAAGCTCGGCGGACGCGCCTTGGCCTGCGTGATGTAATTGAGCTTGAGCCGCCGGCCCGACACCGCCGGCGGCGGATTGGTCTGGACCGCCTGCTCGAACCAGCGATTGAGCGATGCGGTCGAGATGCGACGGTTCCAGACGCCATAGGCGTCCTCAATCGCGCTCATCAGCCGGTCGATGCCCTCGCCCATCATGCCCGACACCGCGACCACCGGCATGCCCTTCACCTGCGGCAGCAGGTGATCGGCATCCTCGCGTAACCTGGCGATCTGGTTCGGCGCGCGGTCCATCAGGTCCCATTTATTGACCGCGATCACGATGGCGCGGCCTTCGCGCTCGATCAGATCGGCGAGCCGCAGGTCCTGCTCCTCGAACCTGTTCTGCGCGTCCATCATCAGCACGACGACTTCGGCGAAGCGCACCGCGCGCAGCGCGTCCGACACCGACAGCTTTTCCAGCTTGTCCTCGATGCGCGAGCGCCGCCGCAATCCTGCGGTATCGAACACGCGAAACTCGCGGCCCTTCCACATCACGTCGACGGCGATAGAATCGCGCGTCGTTCCGGCTTCGGGACTGGTCAGCAGCCGCTCTTCGCCAAGCAGGCGATTGATCAGCGTCGACTTGCCGGCATTGGGGCGGCCCAGCACCGCGACACGGATCGGACGCGTCGACAGATTTTCGTCCTCGCCATCCACGTTCTCGAACGACTCCGGATCGTCCTCCTCGTCGTCCCTTTCGGCCGGCTCCGGCATCAGCACGCGCAGCGCGTCGTAGAGGTCGCTGAGGCCTTCGCCATGTTCGGCGGAGATCGGAATCGGATCGCCGAGCCCAAGCGCATAGGATTCCATTGCCCCCGCCTCGCCGTGCTTGCCCTCACTCTTGTTGGCGACCAGCACCACCGGCTTGTTGGCCCGGCGTGCGAAATCCGCGAAAGCGCGATCGGTTGGCGTCAGTCCCGCGCGCGCGTCGATCACGAACATCAGCGCATCGGCGGAAGCGATCGCCGCTTCGGTCTGCTCCTGCATCCGCGCGGTGAGCGAACCCTTCGGGCCTTCATCGAGACCGGCAGTATCGATCAGGGTGAATTCGAGATCGCCGAGGCGGCCGTCGCCCTCGCGGCGGTCGCGCGTCACGCCCGGCTGGTCGTCGACAAGCGCGAGCTTCTGCCCAACCAGCCGGTTGAACAGGGTCGACTTGCCGACATTGGGCCGGCCGATGATGGCAATGGTGAAAGACATGGTGATCCGTTCGCCCTTTACGGACCTCGTGTCAATAAAGGGGCGCGTTGAAAGCCTAAATCAGCGCGCAAAGCCCCCGCTCGGCAGCGGCGCGGGGAAAGAGGATGGCGCTTGCTGTTGGGGCGCAGCCTGCTGCGGCGGTGCGGCCTGCTGTTGCCGTTGCGGCGCAGGCGCGGCCGGTTCGGCATCAGGCTCCGGCGCCGTGATGCGGGCCCGCTTGGGCTTCTTCATCTTCGGCGCAGCCGCGCCGGCATCGTCCACCGGCTGCGGGAACGGCTCAGGCTCCCGCGTCGCGGACTTGCGTGATTTAGCCTTCGGCTCCGGCGCAGGCGGCGGGGTCTCGGCGACCGGCGGCGGCGGGTCCTGGCGGGCGCCCTTGTACATATCCTTCGGCACACCCTGTTCGACGCCCGGAACGCCTTCAGGAAACACCGGCCTGCGCTCGCCGGGCAGCTTCTTCTTGGTGTCGAACCAGTCCATCACATCGGTCGGATCGAAGTTGCCGCTGGAGCAGCCAGCAAGCGCGAGCGACATCGCGGCAAGAACGGTGGCGGCAATCAGGCGTTGCGGGCGGCGCATCGGTATCTCGCCTCAGCTCTTCGCGGCGGGCGGCAGCAAGGCCTGCAACGCCTCGGCGCGGCTGCGCATGCTCGCCGGCGTGCGCGCATCGTTGCCGATCATGTCCAGCCATTGGCGGGCAGCCGCCGTATCGTTGCCCCGGTAAGCCGACAGGGCCAGCAACTCGCGGGCGGTATGCCGATAGGTCCGGCCCTCGCCGGTCGCAGGTTCAAGGCGCTGGCGCATGGCCGCATAGGGCTCGGTCTCCATCAGCAGGCCAGCGGCGCGGATGCGCGCGAGGTCCTGTTCGGGAGCGGAAACGCCGGGGTCGGCGGCAATGGCGTCGTAAAGCTTGGCTGCGGCCTGCGGATTCGCGGCGGCGGCGTCAGCGGCGGCGCGCAGCCGGGCAAGCACGCGATAGCCCCTGGAGCCGTCGGATGCGATCTTGGCGAAGGCGGCCTCGGCCTCACTCTTCTTGCCCTGCTCGGACAGCGTGATCGCGGCTTCGAAAGCGGACCCGGCCTCGGCGGCCTTCTTGGCCTCCAGGTACTGATAGCCTCGCCAGCCGCCGACGCCGGCGACAATCAGAATCGCTGCCGCGATGATGAAGATCGAATAGCGCTCCCAGAGCTTCTTGATCTGCTCCCGGCGCAAATCCTCGTCGATTTCATTAAATATTTCAGACACTTAATCGTCCCGCCCGGCCTGTTTTGAAAGAGATGTGATAGCGCCATCGGCTGCGCTGACGGCGCAGCTCCCCCCGATGTGACGGCGGCGATACAGTACCGGTATGGCGACCGCAAGGCAAAGTCAGCCGGATCAAAGCGTTAACACTGTTTGGCGGCTGTAGGGCCCTCGCATCGTTGCTTTAGCCCGACCGGCTGCTAAAACCCGCCGCAGCAGGAGAACCCATGCCATACAACTTCTCGATCAATGACGACGTCCATCATCAAAGTCAGGGGCCTCAGGGCCGCGCCGAGAAAATCCGGTCGAACGTCTACACGATCATCGGCTGCATGCCGATCGAGGCGGATGGCCGCGTGCGATACCGCATCCGAAGCAAGACCGAAAACATCGAGCGGATCGTGACCGAAGAGCAGCTCAGCCGGTCGCAGTGAACCTCGGCGCCTCCGCGAAATTTTGAAATCAGGGTTCGGCGTATTCGGCGTTACGCCGTCGCGCTTTCCGACGGATCAGCTTCGCTGCGCCCTTGCCTTAACCTGGATGGCGTGCAGCCGTAGCGTCTGCGGAAGACCCGGTTGAAATACGAAATATCATTGAAGCCGCATTTCAGCGCGATGGCGCTGATGGACTGCGTGCTGGCGTCGGGATCAAGCAGCATCCGCGAAACATATTCGAGGCGGGTTTCGAGGACGTAGGCCGTGAACCTCGCTCCCTCGGCCGCGAAAAGCTTCCTGACATAGCTCGACGAAATGCCCTGGTGCGCGGCGATGTCAGCCAGGCACAACGCGGGATTATCGATTTTGGAAACGATGTACGCCTTGATCGCGCTCAATCGCGAACTGCGCGTAGCGAAAAAATAGCCGTCCATGCAATCCATCCACCCCTTGGGGCGCTGCCCGCCCAAGGATGTGTCGCTGGATAGACACAGCCGGTTCAAATCGGGATGCGGGTAGCGTTCAGTCCAAGAGTGTGCCGCACAGTCCAAGACCGGCGTTCTTCGCGCTCCTAGGTTCGCGCCACGCTGATTTGCGCCATCGAATCGGGAGCGTTCGCCGAAATGAACGCAGCCCCGGACGGTTGGACAGATGAGTTCATTCAGATGATACGGAGAAGAATAATGAGAAAGCTTTTGGCAGCCGCGGCGTTGATTGCAGTTGCGTCGGGATCGGCATCTGCGGCCGATCTTGGTCCGCGTTACACCAAGGCTCCGGTCATGGCCCCTGTGTGGAGCTGGACCGGCTTCTATGTCGGCGGCCACGTCGGCGGCGGCTTCAGCGATACCAACACCACGGCGTTCAACCAGGCCACTCCCGGCCTCGATGTGGGGCGGCTTGGCACCAGCGGCAGCGGTGTCGTCGGCGGCGGCCAGATTGGTTACAATTGGCAGTTCGCACCGAACTGGGTGCTCGGCATCGAAGGCGACATCTCCGGAACGGGAATCCGCAATAACGCGACCGCGCCCATTACTGTTACTGGTGTTCCTGTTGGATTTGGTTTCAACCACGAAGCCGATCGCAACATCGACTGGATGGCGAGCGTGCGCGGCCGGCTCGGCTGGGTATCTGATCGCTGGATGGTCTACGGCACCGGCGGCGCCGCGTGGGCCGACGTCAACTACCGCACCAACTTCACTTTACCTGGCCTCAACAATCCGGTCAGCACCAACGCAACCTTGTCTGGCTGGGTCGCTGGCGGTGGCGTCGAATACGCCGTCGCGAACAACTGGACCGTGCGCGCCGAATATCTCTATTACGATTTCGGCAACGAAACCGTCGTCAATCCGACGGTTGCGCCCGGCCTCAATTATCTCACCACGTTCGACAACAAGATCCATGTCGTCCGCGCCGGCGTGAACTACAAGTTCTGAGTTTCAGCGGCACGGCCCTGCGGACGCGCCGCTGTCTCTTTCTACGGCTGAAAAAACAAAGCCCGGCGTACCGCGCCGGGCTTTTTCATTTCTTTCGCATGCTTCGCGCGGGTGCGCGAAATTATCGCGCACCCTTTTGACAAACCCGTAGCGAACAGCACGAAAAACGCACTTGCAAAATAAGGCATTTGCGCCAGTACAACTGACCTAACCGCTTAAAATTGCTGCCGGAACGTGACTTGCGAGTGACAGTCATCGGCTGCTTTTTGTGATGGTATTTTCTCAAGGGCATTTCCGGCTCGACTGCCAAACTCAGATTTTTTTGGGGAGTGCATCATGCGGAAATTACTTACGACGACGGCCTTCCTGGCCCTCACAATCAGCAGTGCATCTTTGATCTTCACAAGCAGCGGCGCATCTGCCGCGGACATGGCTCCGCGGTACAAAGCTCCTCCGCCCATCATCGCTCCTGTCTGGAGCTGGACCGGCTTCTATGCTGGTCTACACGTCGGCGGCGGCTGGAGTGATTCATCCATCACTCAAAGAAACGACCTCTTCCCGGGGTTCGATACAGCTTCGTTCGGCAACGGCAATCAGGCCGGTGTCGTGGGCGGCGGCCAGATTGGATATAACTGGCAATTCGCACCAAACTGGCTGCTGGGCATCGAAGGCGATTTCTCGGGCACCGGCATCCGCAATAACAATACCGCTCCGATCACCGCCGGCGGCGTTCCGATCGGGGCCTTCGGCTTCAACCATGTCGCGGATCAGAACATCAACTGGCTGGCGAGCATTCGTGGCCGGCTTGGCTGGGTGTGGGATCGCTGGCTGATCTACGGGACCGGCGGCGGCGCCTGGGCTGATGTCGACTACCGCACTGACTACACCGGTCTTGCGGTGAACAACCCTCTCACAACAAACCGGACGTTGTCGGGATGGGTTGCAGGCGGCGGCGTGGAATACGCGGTTGCCAACAACTGGATGGTGAGAGCTGAGTATCTCTACTACGACCTCGGAAACGAGACGGTTCTCAATCCGACGGTTGCGCCGGGGTTCAATCTCGTGACCACGTTCGACAACAAGATCCATGTTGTCCGCGCAGCCGTGAACTACAAGTTCTGATTGGTAAGTGGCGCGGCCTCAGGGGCGCGCCATCTATTTCTTCTCCAGTTTAAAAACTCAAGCCCGGCGCATTGCGCCGGGCTTTTTTGCTAACATAGCCGCTCCGCGCATCAGGCCTTCGGCTTGATGCCGTAAACATGCTCCGGTCCCGGAAACGCGCGCGAGCGCACTTCCTTTGCGTAGTCCTGAATCGCAGCCTCGATGCCCGGCCCGAGATTGCCGTAGCGCTTGACGAATTTCGGCACCCACGGCGAAAGCCCCAGCATGTCCTCAAGCACCAGCACCTGACCGTCACACGCATTGCTGGCACCGATGCCGATGGTCGGAACCGACACGATCTCGGTGATGCGGCGCGCCAGCGGCTCGGCCACTGCTTCCACCACCATCGAAAACGCACCGGCCTGCGCCACCGCGATGGCATCCTGCTGAAACGGACCGCTGCCATTTTCGCCCGCCGCGATCCTGATCGCCTCGTCCTTGCCCTGCGACTTGAAGCTGCCGAGCGTGTTGATCGACTGCGGCGTGAGGCCGATATGCCCCATCACGGGAATGCCGCGCGTGGTCAGAAACTCGATGGTTTCCGCCATGCGCACGCCGCCTTCCATCTTCACCGCGCCGCAGTGGGTTTCCTTCAGCACGCGCGCGGCGGAATGAAACGCCTGCTCCTTGGAGGCTTCATACGAACCGAACGGCATGTCGACCACGACAAGCGCTTCCTTCGAGCCGCGCATCACCGCGCGGCCTTGCAGGATCATCATGTCGAGCGTGACCGGCACCGTGGTCTCGAAGCCGTGCATCACGTTGCCGAGCGAGTCGCCGACAAGGATGACGTCGCAATAGCGATCAACGAGCGCCGCGGTATGCGCGTGATACGACGTCAGCATCACGATCGGCTCGCCGCCCTTGCGCTTGAGGATATCGGGCGCGGTCTTGCGTTTCACCGCTGTCTGCACGGACATGTCTTAAGCTCCAATCACGGGGACGCCGATTACGAGAGGATGGAAGGCAAAGGCCAGCGCGGCATAGACCACCACACCCACCGCGATCGCGATCAGATCGTTGCCGAGCCCGCCGACCGGAATCGGCGGCGCGCCGGGATCTTCGCGGCGCTTGAGCGAAATGCGATCGTACACCGCCCAGGCCAGAACCGATCCGAACAGGATGATCGATCCGAGATCGCCGTTCGCCAGAAGATGCAGCACGGCCCACAGCTTCACGCCGGCCAGCATCGGATGCTTCAGCGTGGTGAAGATGCGGCCGCGGATATAGGACGCCACGACAAGAATGACCGCGGGTAGCATCAAGGCCAGCGCGATATGCCGCATGGCGACCGGCGGATACCAGACGTTGATCCATTCGCTCGCGCGATAACGGCTGAAGCCCCACGCGATCAGCGCGATCCCTGCGAACGACACCAGCGCGTAGAGAATCTTGTAGCCGCCCTCGCCGAGCCGCGCGATGACGGCGGCGCGCGGACCGCGCAACGTGGTCAGCGTATGAACGCCGAGAAACAGCGCCAATCCAGCGATGAGGATCAACAAGCCCATCTGCCGCCCCTCCTTATCCGCTCTGCTCGCAGCGGTTTTCAGCACCGCTTCTGGTGGAGTGGATTTGATATTCGCTCCCAGCGAAGAGCGAGTCCGCAAAGCGGATATCAAATCCAAAACTCCTCCAGAAACGTATATTTGCTAGTGGTCCATCAATTCTAACATTCGCAACAAGGCCTGCTGGAACGGGATGCGAATGTTAGAATTGGACCACTAGGACGTTTCCACCGCGCAGCCGACCCTGATAAGGTCCGGCGGCACTGTGCCCCGGTATCACTTTTAGGGTGCGGCGCGCAATGCCGCTTCCGCATCGCAACCCTGCTCCAAATTCTTTCCGGCCCAATGAAATCCCTTGCAATCGCCGCACTCGCGCTGGCTCTCGCGGCGCCCGCCCTGAACGCCCGCGCGGCGGAGACGGCCTGGCCGCCGAAAATCGTGAAAATCATCGTACCCTATGCGCCGGGCTCGACGCCCGATCTGGTCGGGCGGATCGTCGCCGACGACCTTCAGGCGCGCCATCCGGGCACAGGTTTCATTGTCGAGAACAAGCCAGGGGCCGGCGGTAATATCGGCACCGACGCCGTCGCCAAGGCCGCGCCCGACGGCGCGACGCTCGGCATCAGCCTCGGCGGGCCGCTCGCCATCAACACGCTGCTGTTCTCGAAACTGCCCTACGATCCCGCCAAGGACATCGCGCCGGTGACAATGCTCACCTCGCTGCCGAGCGTGCTGGTCGTGCCCGCAAGCCTGAAAGTCAATTCGGTGGCCGAGTTTCTGGCGATGCTCAAACGCAAGGGGACGCCCCTCGCCTTCGGCTCGATCGGCGCGGGCTCGCTGTCGCATCTGACCATGGAAGCGATCGCGCAGCGCGCCGGCGCTACCATGGTGCATATCCCCTATGGCGGATCGCCGCAGGCCATCACCGCCGTGATCCGCGGCGACGTGCAGGCGGCATGCCTGCCCGCCATCTCGGTGACGCCGCAGCTCGCAGGCGGTCAGGTGAAAATCCTTGCGGTCGCGACCGCGCAGCGCTCGCGCTTTCTGCCCGAGGTGCCGACGCTGAAGGAAAGCGGCATCGATGTGGAATCCGATGCGTGGAATGCGCTGATCGCGCCCGCCGGTACGCCGCCCGCTTTCATCGCGCAGATCAATGACGAGGTCCACGACGCGCTGACCAGGCCCAGCGTGCGCGAGCGGCTGGAGACGCAGTTGATCGAGCCGACGCCCTCAACGCCGCAGGCTTTGCGCGCGCGGATGGATGCCGAGATCAGGCTGTGGTCCGATGTCATCAGGCGCGGGGAGATCAGGATCAACTGATGGGGCTCTGCCCTCTCAACTCGTCGTCCCCGCGAAGGCGGGGACCCATAACCACCGGACGTCTTGATCATGGTCAGAAGATTGCCCCAGCATCCCACTCCGATCGAGGACTCAGGGAGTATGGATCCCCGCCTTCGCGGGGACGACACCGAATGTTAGCTACCCGCAACGCCAACTAAGAAAATCCGGGAAAGAGGAACGCCATGAACGCCCCTGCTACCGTCGCTTTCGAGCGCAGCCACGACATCATCATCAATGCGCCGGCGAAAGCGGTGTTCGACTACGTCACCAACCCGCAATCATGGCCGGAATGGCTGGCGGCGTCGCATCACATCGACAGCGACAACCGCCCGCTCGAGACCGGCGAACTGTTTCACGAGAAATGGCACATCCGCTCGGGTGAAGTGTCGCTGAACTGGATCGTTCGCGCCTGTGTCAGCCCGAAACTGTGGATCGTGCAGGCCGAGACCGATTTCATCGGCCCCATCGTCGTTCAGTACACCTGCGAGGACGTCGATGGCGGCACCAAGTTCACCCGCACCCTGCGCAACCCCGCGCGCAAGAAGCCGCCGACCGACGAGCAGATCGCCAACATGGATGCGGAAGCGGCGATTGGCCTCGCGAACATCAAGGCGAATGTGGAGAAGCGGGTGAAGTGAAGATCATTTGGCTCGATTGAACACGTGGTCTTCGTCCCCGCGCAGGCGGTGACCCATAACCGCCGAACGTCGTAGTGGTGGCGAGAAGATCGCTCCGGCATCTTCCGTAAACGGAGAATTCAGGGAGTATGGGTCCCCGCCTGCGCGGGGACGACCGGAGAGAGCTTCGCCCACAACGTGGAGAAGTCAGCGCCAAAGAAGAAGAAGAAGAAGAAGCTATTACCCCTTCTTCTTCACGTCCTTGATGCTCGAGAACACGATGCCCTCGGCACGTTCGCGGGTGTAGCCAAGATAGAATTCGTTCTTGGCCAGGAAAACCGGATCGCCATCGACGTCGTCGGCGACGCCGGAGTTGTTCGCCGACAGGAACGCATCGAGCTTCTTGCGGTCGTCGGACGAGATCCAGCGCGCCAATTGAAACTCGCTGATCTCGAAATCCACCGGAAGCGAATATTCCGCGTCGAGACGCGCTTTCAGCACGTCGAGCTGCAACATGCCGACCACGCCGACCAGCGCGGGCGCACCGTCGCGCGGGCGGAACACCTGCACGACGCCCTCCTCCGACATCTGCTGCAAGGCTTCCTTCAACTTCTTGGCCTTCATCGCGTCAGTGAGACGCACGCGGCGCAGGATTTCCGGCGCGAATGACGGCACGCCGACGAAAGTAATGTCCTCGCCTTCGGTCAGCGTATCGCCGATCCGCAGCGTGCCGTGGTTGGGAATGCCGACCACGTCGCCCGCGAACGCCTCGTCCGCGATGGCGCGATCCTGCGCGAAGAAGAACTGCGGCGACGACAGGCTCATGTTCTTGCCGGTGCGTACCAGCTTGGCCTTCATTCCGCGCGTCAGCTTGCCCGAGCACAGCCGCGCGAAGGCGATGCGGTCTCGGTGATTGGGGTCCATGTTCGCCTGGATCTTGAAAACGAACGCGCTCATCTTCGGATCGTCGGCCTCGACCTTGCGCTTGTCGGCGTCCTGTGCGCGCGGCGGTGGCGCGTAGCGGCCGAGGCCTTCCAGCAGATCGCCCACACCGAAGTTGCGCAGCGCCGAGCCGAAGAACACCGGCGTCAGGTGGCCTTCGCGGAACGCCTCGAGTTCGAACGGCTTGCAGGCTTCCGACACCAGCGCCAGTTCTTCCTCGATCGCGGCGGCATCGAGATTGGGATTGCGCGCGGCGAGATCGGCGATTGCAATCTGCTCCGCCTGCCCGGTTTTGGCGCCGCCGCCCTCCAGCAGACGGACGCCGCCGGTCTGGATGTCGTAGGTGCCGAGGAAATCGCGGCCCCGCCCGACCGGCCACGTCAGCGGCGTGGTGTCCAGCGCCAGCGTCTTTTCGATTTCATCCATCAGGTCGAACGGGTCGCGGCTTTCGCGATCCATTTTATTGATGAACGTGATGATCGGAATGTCGCGCAGCCGGCAGACCTCGAACAGCTTTCGCGTCCGCGCCTCGATGCCCTTCGCCGCGTCGATCACCATGACGGCGGAGTCGACCGCCGTCAGTGTGCGGTAGGTGTCTTCCGAGAAGTCTTCGTGGCCCGGCGTATCGAGCAGGTTGAACACCAGATCCTGGAACTCGAAGGTCATCACCGAGGTCACGACCGAGATGCCGCGCTCGCGTTCGATCTTCATCCAGTCGGAGCGCGTGTTGCGCCGCTCGCCCTTGGCCTTGACCTGACCCGCGAGGTTGATCGCGCCGCCGAACAGCAGCAGCTTTTCGGTCAGCGTGGTCTTGCCCGCGTCAGGATGCGAGATGATCGCGAACGTGCGCCGTCGCGCCACTTCTTCGGCAAGCGGCGTCAGCGGGGATTCGGCGGCGATGGCGGTGTCGGACATGGCTCGAGCGTGTGGCAAAGAAACGCGGCAGGATCAAGGGACTTTGAAGTCAATGCACTTGCATCCTCTTTGCCTCTGAGGCATATTCATAAGGCGAGGACGACCTCGATTCACCCCACATCATCCGCAGGGACGGCCCGAGCGCGACCAGCAAAAGTGGGAACCGGTTTTGCGTCCGGGCGCGCTCGAATCATAATAGACGCATGATCTTGTCGCCGAACCGCACACACTTCGGCGGATCATGCGTTATGGAGGAGTTAGGCCATGGCATGGTCGATGCTGTTTGTTGCGGGTTTGCTGGAGATCGGCTGGGCCATCGGCTTGAAATATACCGACGGTTTCACGCGCCTGATGCCGTCGGTCTTTACCATCGTCAGCATGGTCGCGAGCGTTCTCCTGCTCGGCCTGTCGCTGAAGACACTGCCCGTCGGCACCGCCTACGCGGTCTGGACCGGCATCGGCACGGTCGGAACCGCCATCCTCGGCATCTGGCTGCTGGGTGATCCTGCGACCACCATCCGCATCGTCTGCATCGGTCTGATCGTCGCCGGGATCGTCGGGCTCAAGGTCGTCGCTTAGCTTTTCCGGGCATGATCTTTTCCGAAAACCGATTCCCGCTTTTCGGGATCATGCCTGTCAGCGCCAGCCCGCCAGCGTTACGGCGTAATAGGTGGCCGCCGCGACCAGCGCAGCGGCCGGGATCGTGAAGATCCAGGCCCAGACGATCGAACTTGCCACATTCCAGCGCACCGCGGACACGCGCCGCGCCGCGCCGACGCCAACAATCGCGCCCGTGATGGTGTGCGTAGTGGACACCGGAACGCCGAGGAACGTCGCAGCGAACAAGGTCGCTGCGCCACCTGTCTCGGCGCAGAAGCCCTGCATCGGCGTCAGCTTGGTGATACGCAGGCCCATGGTGCGAACAATGCGCCAGCCGCCCATCAGCGTGCCGAGCGCCATCGCCGCCTGACACGCGATCACCACCCAGAACGGCACGCTGAACTCGCCCCCGAGATAACCTTGCGAGTAAAGCAGCACCGCGATGATGCCCATGGTCTTCTGTGCATCGTTGCCGCCATGGCCGAGTGAGTACAGCGACGCCGATGCGAACTGCAAGATACGGAACGCGCGATCGACCGCGAATGGCGTCGAGCGTACCGAGGCCCACGAGACGATAGCGGTCAGCACCAGCGCCAGCAGAAAGCCGACCAGCGGTGACAGCACGATCGCGAGCAGCGTCTTCGACAGGCCGCTCCACACCGCGACGGAAATCCCCGCCTTGGCCATGCCGGCGCCGAGCAAGCCGCCGATCAGCGCGTGCGAACTGCTGGACGGCATGCCGAGGCCCCACGTCACCAGATTCCACACGATGGCGCCGATCAGCGCGGCGAAGATCACGTGAGCATCGATCGCCTCCGGATGGATGATGCCGGTGCCGATGGTCTGTGCGACGTGCAGGCCAAACACCGCGAACGCGATGAAATTGAAGAACGCCGCCCACGCCACCGCATAATGCGGCCGCAGCACGCGGGTCGAAACAATCGTGGCGATGGAATTGGCAGCATCGTGCAGGCCGTTGAGAAAATCGAACAGCAGCGCGACAGCGATCAATCCGACCAGGATGGGGAAAGCGAGCGAGGCATCCACGTGGGCGGTCCTGACCTTAGACTTGTTCGATCACGATGCTGTTGATCTCGTTCGCCACGTCGTCGAAGCGGTCGGCGACTTTCTCCAGATGCTTGTAGATTTCGGCGCCGACCACGAAGTCCATCGCGCTGCCGTCGCGGTGCTTGAGGAACAGCTCCTTGAGACCGATATCGTTCAGGTCATCGACGCGGCCTTCGAGCCGCGTGATCTCCTCAGTCAGGGCGGTCAGCGTGGTAACGTTCGCCCCCATCGCCTGCATCAGCGGCACGGCCTTCCCGACAAGATTCGCGCACTGCACGAGGATGGCGCCGATCTCGCGCATCGGCGGTTCGAAGACCCGTACCTCGAACAGCATCACCGCCTTGGCGGTCTGCTGCATCTGGTCGATGGCGTCGTCCATCGACGTAATGAGGTTCTTGATGTCACCGCGGTCGAACGGCGTGATGAAGGTCCGGCGGACAGCGGTCAGAACTTCCCGCGTGATCTGGTCGGCGTCGTTCTCGAACTGGTTGACACGCTGGCAGTAAACCGGGGTCTCCTCGCCGCCGCGCATCATCCCCTCGAGTGCCTCGGCGCCTTGCACGATGGCTTGGGAATGCCGGGCGAACAGGTCGAAAAACCGCTCCTCCCGGGGCAGCAACCTACGAAACCAGCCAAGCATTGATCTTTCTCCGGCACGACAGAACGCGTCACATATCTGTCATAAACCGTTTCGCAGACCAACAGGCACCTGCCCGGCGTCTAAACGCCGGTCATCCACTGATTTATCGAAGCAAAAAGCCCCGCGAAACCGGACGCTTAGAGCGACCGCTTGAAGAAATGGGCGATTTCGCCGACGACGCCGCGGCGGAAGGTCAGCACGCAGATCACGAAGATCGCGCCCTGAATCACCGTGACCCATTGCCCGAACCCGGCCAGATACTGCTGCATGGCGATGATGACGAAGGCGCCGACGACGGGCCCGAACACCGTACCGAGGCCGCCAACCAGCGTCATCAGCACGACTTCGCCGGACATGGTCCAATGCACGTCGGTCAGCGACGCGTTCTGCGCCACGAACACTTTCACCGCGCCGGCCAGGCCCGCCAGTGTTCCCGACAGGATGAACGCCAGCAGCTTGTACTGGTCGGTCTTGTAGCCGAGCGAAATCGCGCGCTGCTCGTTCTCGCGGATCGATTTGAGCACCTCGCCGAACGGCGAGTTGATGGCCCGGTAGATCAGCAGGAAGCCGAGCAGGAAGATCCCCAGCACCACGTAATAGAGCGTGGTCGGCTTCGACAGGTCGAACAGGCCGAACATCATACCCTGCGGAATGCCCTGGATGCCGTCTTCACCGTGAGTGAACGGCGTCTGCAGATAGATGAAGAACAGAAGCTGCGAAAGCGCCAGCGTGATCATCGCGAAGTAGATGCCCTGCCGGCGGATCGCGATCAGGCCCGTGATGACGCTGAGCGCGGCGGCGGCAACGACGCCGAGGATGATGCCGATTTCGGGCGGCACGCCCCACACCTTCAGCGCATGCGCGGTGACATACCCCGCTGTGCCAAGGAACATCGCGTGGCCGAACGACAGCAGGCCGCTATAACCGATCAGAAGATTGAAGGCGCAGGCGAACAGCGCGAAGCACAGCGCCTGCATCACGAAATACGGATAGAGCCCGGTCAGCGGCACGATAGCCAGCAAGATCGTCATGACGGCGAACGCGATCATTTCGTCGCTGGTGCGCCCCTTCACGGGAACGGCGTTGTCGGTGATTGTGGTCATACGAGTGTCCTGAATCCGAAGTTCGCCTCATTTTGCAGCGCATCCCCAAGCGAACTTCGGATTCGAAAGGACACTCGCAAAATATAAATTCTAGTGTGGCTTTGGTTCGCACGTCCGCAAATGAACGTGCAGAAACCTGGTTGCGGACGTGCGAACCGCCACACTAGTTCGCCCGCCCCGTCAATCCAGTCGGCTTTACGAGGAGCACCAGCACCATCAGCACGAAGACCACGGTGTTGGACGCCTCGGGATAGAAATACTTGGTCAGGCCTTCGATCACACCAAGCGCAAATCCGGTGATGATCGAGCCCATGATCGATCCCATGCCGCCGATCACCACGACGGCGAACACGACGATGATGAGATCCGCGCCCATCAGCGGCCGCACCTGGTTGATCGGCGCCGAGAGCACACCGGCGAGCGCGGCGAGACCGACGCCGAGGCCGTAGGTCAGCGTGATCATGCGCGGCACGTTGATGCCGAAAGCGCGCACCAGCGTCGGATTTTCGGTCGCGGCGCGCAGATAGGCGCCGAGCCGCGTGCGCTCGATCAGGTACCAGGTCGCGATACACACGATGAGCGAGAAGATGACGACCCAGCCGCGATAGATCGGCAGGTACATGAACCCGAGATTGACGCCGCCCTTCAGAATATCCGGAATGGCGTAAGGCAGTCCGGACGATCCGAAATAGTTCTGGAACACGCCCTGGATAATCAGCGCCACACCGAACGTCAGCAGCAGTCCGTACAGATGATCGAGGCCCGTCAGCCATTGCAGCATCGTGCGCTCGAGCACGATTCCGAACGCACCGACGATCAGCGGCGACAGGATCAGCGCCCACCAGTAGTTGATGCCGAAAAGGTTCAGCAGGAAATAAGCGACGAACGCACCCATCATGTAGAGCGCACCGTGCGCAAAATTGATGATGTTGAGCATCCCGAAAATAACAGCCAGCCCAAGACTAAGCAGCGCGTAAAACGAGCCGTTGATCAGTCCGACCAGAAGCTGGGCGTAGAGAGCTTGCATCGTATCGATTCTTTCGCGCGCAGTTGGAGGCGGTATTGAGAGAATGCCCGGCGGCGTGAAGCCGCCGGGCGATTGCTGTTACTTCTTCACCAGCGGGCAAACGCTTTCGGACAGCGGCCGGAAGGCCTGCTCGCCCGGCGTGGTGCCGACCAGCTTGTAGTAATCCCAAGGGCCCTTCGACTCCGACGGCTTCTTCACCTCGAAGAGATAGGCCGGATGGATCTTGCGGCCGTTCGGCTGGATCGAGCCCTTGCCGAACAGCGCGTCGTCGGTCGGCATTTCCTTCATCTTGGCGACGACCTTGGCGCCGTCATGCGGATTGCCGCCGAGAGCTTCCAGCGCCTTGAAGTAGTGGATGAGACCGGAATACACGCCCGCCTGTATCATGGTTGGCATCGCCTTGTTCTTCATGCGTTCAGAGAACCGCTTGGAGAAAGCGCGCGTGCCGTCATTCGTGTCCCAGTAGAACGTCTCGGTGAAGTTCAGCCCCTGCGCGACATTCAGGCCGAGCGAGTTGACGTCGGTGATGAACATCAGAAGACCGGCCAATCGCTGACCGCCCTTGACGATGCCGAACTCAGCGGCCTGCTTGATCGAGTTGGTGGTGTCGCCGCCCGCGTTGGCGAGACCGACGATCTTCGCCTTCGAGGCCTGCGCCTGAAGCAGGAACGAGGAGAAGTCCGACGAGTTCAGCGGATGCTTGACGCCGCCGAGAACCTTGCCGCCCGCCTTGGTCACGGCTGCGGTGGTGTCGCGTTCCAGCGCCGCACCGAATGCATAGTCCGCGGTGAGGAAGAACCAGCTGTCGCCACCGGCTTTCACCAGCGCGGTGCCCGTGCTGTTCGCCAGCATGTAGGTGTCGTAAACCCAATGCAGGACATTCGGCGAGCATTGCGCGTTGGTCAGGTCCGACGACGCCGCGCCGGTGTTGATCATGATGGCGTTCTTCTCGGTCACGACGTTCTTGACCGCGAGCGCCACGCCCGAGTTGAGCACGTCGACAAGCACGTCGACCTTCTCGACGTCGATCCATTGCCGGGCGGTCGTGGTGCCGACGTCCGGCTTGTTCTGGTGATCGGCAGCGATGACGTCGATCTTCCAGCCCTTTTTGGTGAGGCCGGAATCCTCGATGGCCATCTGCGCAGCGACCGTGGAGCCCGGCCCGCCCACGTCGGCGTAAAGCCCGGACATGTCGCTCAGGTTTCCGATCTTGATGACCTTGTCCTGTGCGAAAGCGCCTGTTCCCGCGCCGAACACCAGCGCGGTACCCAACATGAGTGCCGAAATCGTGTTTTTCATTATCTTTCCCTCCTGGATGCCGCTTGTTGGCGGCGTTGTCGTTACTCGTGGACTTCTGTTCTAAAAGTTGCCGTTACACGCCGAGATAGGTGTGGAGCTTCTCCATGTTGGCCTGGAGTTCGGAGTTTGCGAACGCGTCGATGATCTTGCCGTGCTCGACGACGTAGTAGCGGTCGGCGACCGTCGAGGCGAAGCGGAAGTTCTGCTCGACCAGAAGGATCGTGAAGCCTTCCGCCTTCAGCCGTTTGATCATGTGCCCGATCTGCTGGATGATGACCGGCGCGAGACCTTCGGTCGGCTCGTCCAGCATCAGGAACCGCGCGCCCGTGCGCAGGATGCGCGCGATCGCCAGCATCTGCTGCTCGCCGCCTGACAGTTTCGTGCCCTGGCTGCCGAGACGTTCCTTGAGATTGGGAAACAGCTCGAAAATCTGATCAAGCGTCATGCCGCCGTTACGGATGGTCGGCGGCAGCATCAGGTTTTCCTTGACGTCGAGGCTCGCGAAAATGCCGCGCTCCTCGGGACAGAACGCGACGCCGAGACGCGCGATCCTGTCAGACGGCAGGCGGATCGTCTCCTTGTTCTCGAACTCGATGGAACCCGTGCGCTTGCCGATGACGCCCATCACCGATTTCAGCGTCGTGGTCTTGCCCGCGCCGTTGCGGCCGAGCAGCGTCACCACCTCACCGGGGCGCACATCGAAGTTCATGCCGTGCAGGATGTGGGACTCACCGTACCACGCTTCGAGATTTTTGACGGTCAGCACCGGAGCGCCCGCATTACTCATGGCCGGCTCCCAGATAGGCTTCCTTGACCTGCGGATGCTTGGTGAGCGTGGCGTAGTCGCCTTCCGCAAGCACCTTGCCGCGCGTCAGCACGGTGATCGTATCGGACAGGTTGGCGACGACATTCAGATTATGTTCGACCATCAGGATCGTGTACTTCTGCGAAATGCGCTTGATCAGCGCGGCGACCTTGTCGATGTCCTCATGGCCCATACCGGCCATCGGCTCGTCGAGCAGCATCATTTCAGGATCGAGCGCCAGCGTGGTCGCGATTTCCAGCGCCCGCTTGCGGCCGTAGGGCATTTCCACCGCGGGCGTATTGGCGAATTCGCTCAGGCCAACATCGTCGAGCAGTTCCCGCGCACGGCCGTTGTACTGATCGAGTACTGACTTCGAGCGCCAGAAGTCGAACGACCAGCCGTGCTGGCGCTGCAAGGCGACCCGCACATTCTCCATGGCCGTAAGGTGCGGAAACACCGCCGAGATCTGGAAGGACCGGACAAGACCGAGGCGCGCCACGTCAGCCGGCGCCATCGCGGTGATGTCCTGCCCCTTGTAACGAATCTCGCCGCGCGTCGGCTTCAGGAACTTGGTCAGCAGATTGAAGCATGTCGTCTTCCCGGCCCCGTTCGGGCCGATCAGCGCATGAATACTGCCACGGCGAACCTTCAGATTGACATCGCTCACGGCCACAAAGCCCGCGAACTCCTTGGTCAAACCAGAGGTTTCAAGAATGAAGTCATCAGACAAGCAATTTCCCCCTGTCAGCCTTCACGCAGGTTCTCCCCACGTGTGACCGTTTTAGTTGCCGCGCTCCTCGGCCGTTTCGCCGCCCCCGCACCGCACTCGGTCGCGAATATGCAGCGAATTGTTAGCGATGCGCAAGCTGCAATGCTGCCCAGCGAATACTGCGTAATTTGCAAAAAGTATAGCGTCTACTGTTGCCTAGGGCATGAAGTTCAGCTTCCGGGTGCCTGGAAACGCATCGTTAAGCCTAATATTCGGCCAAGCCCCCTCTTCACCAAATATTTCGACCGCCGACCGATGATTGCTGGCAAGGACTTTCTCTAATTTCCATCGGGGACTTCGGCCATGGATTTCGAAAGCGCAAGTCCGGCTATCGTAAAGTCGATCAAGCAGCGCGAACTCCTGAATTTCTGGCTTCGGCTCTACGCCAGGCACGAACGCGTGCCGGCATTCGACGACTATCGCCCCGAACGCCTCGCCGACGAAAGCGAGGATCTGGTCTATATCGTCGTCGAAGGTTCCGCCGACACGCCCCGGTTTTTCATTGAAAGCGACGGCGACCGGATGACAATCGCATTCGGAGCCGCCGGCAAGGGCCGTGACCTCGAAGAGTACATGGGCCAGAAGCTCGCGCCGGTCGTGATGCCGATCTACCGCGAATGCATCCGGCGGCAACTTCCAATATTCACGATCTCGCAGATCAACGACCTTTACGGCCGCAAGGTCGATTACGAACGGTTGCTGATGCCTTTCTCGGATGGCGACGGCGTCAGCCGGATCATCGCATCGCTGAAAACGATATGCGACGATGGAGGCTTCGAGATCAGAAACCTGATGCGCGCAAATGACGTGCCGCCGAGCTACAAACTGCGCTCGGTGATCGACCGGGACCTGTTCCACAAGGTGCCGGGCCGGATCGCCCCCGGTGACACGATAGAATTCGTCTAGTGATCCGGTTCTGACATTCGTATCACATCGCAGCGTCGGCTGCGCGCTACCCGACCGCCGCCTCGTAGTTCTCCGGCTTGAAGCCGACCAGCAGCTTGCCACCGGCTTCCAGAACAGGACGCTTGATCATGGATGGCTGGGCCAGCATCAGCGCCATCGCCTTTTTCTCGGTCAGGTTGGCCTTGTCGGCGTCGGGAAGCTTGCGGAACGTGGTGCCGGCCCGGTTCAGCAGGATCTCCCAGCCGACGGCCTTGCTCCAGCGCACAAGCCGGTCCTTGTCGATGCCTGCCGTCTTGTAATCATGAAAGCTGTAATCGACGCCGTGCTTGTCCAGCCACGCGCGCGCCTTCTTCATCGTGTCGCAGTTCTTGATGCCGTAGATGGTGATGGGCAAATTCGATCCCTCGTATTTCTGAATCGGGATTAGCGCCACAGCGGCCAGCGCGCGAGATGAATGTGCTTTCCCTGGCCGACAAGACTGTGGACGAGAACGAAATCGGTGACAGTCCAGCCAAGTGATTCAATTGCATGTTCGTCGACAAGCCGCCTGTCGTAGAGCAACGTCATATGCGGTGTGAAATGCGGCGTCACCCACCGGCCCAGTCCAGCTCCTGTCATTGCCTCGCCAACGGCGCGATGAAGCATGGGCAGCGCGGCAATGTCCCTGCCCGTCCGCAGCACAAAAGGCCTCGTCTTTCTTTTGTTGGTGAAGCTCAAGGCGCGATCGAAACTGATCTCGAACGGCGGCAGCGAAACCGCTGGCGCAGCCGTGCAAATCGTCTCAACGAGGCTCTGAGGCAACCCGCTGTAAGCGCCAAGATAATGCAGCGTGACATGGAGCCTGCCCGGTGAAAGCGCCTCGCCCTTCAGCCCGTGGCAATAACGGAGCCGCTGAATCAGTTCGCCGATGCGGTCAGCCGTGGCCGCCGGTGGCACGAGGGCCAGGAACAGTCCGTTCGCAGGCTCAGATGGACGAGGCGGTTCAAACCCTTGAAAGACAAGCTGTTCGGGCATGATCTGAACCTCATTACGCAATAGAACAAACAAGGAACATTGATGTCTCCAGTTCCGAGATGCAAGCGGGGTTTTCCCGCTTGACGGCCGGGTCGCCAGATCATATTTAAGTAACTACTTAAATACAGGTTGAACCCATGCCGGCCGACGCTCTCGACATGACTTTCAAGGCTCTCGCCGATCCAACGCGGCGCGCGATCCTCGCCCGCCTCGCGCTTGGCGAGACCTCCGTGCAGGAACTGGCGAAGCCGTTCGACATGAGCCTCCCGGCGGTCTCCCAGCATCTGAAAGTTCTGGAGACCGCAGGCCTCGTCACACGCGGCCGCAAGGCCCAGTGGCGGCCCTGCCGCCTTGAGCCGAAGGCGCTGAAGGAAGCGACCGAGTGGCTCGATCAGTACCGGCGGTTCTGGGAGGAGAGCTTCGGCAAGCTCGATCTGTATTTGAAAGACATCCAGTCAAAGGAATCCGGCACATGACGACAACTCTCAAGGTCAAAGCGAGCGCGCCTGCGGACCAGCCCACCATCACCATGGAGCGCGAATTCGACGCTCCGCCGGACGTGCTGTTCCGCGCCTTCGCCGAGACCGAGGCCTTGAAAGCATGGTACGGCCCGTTCAAATCCGCCATCACGGTACACGCGATGGACTTTCGCGTCGGCGGCCTGTTTCGCTTCACCATGCATGGCCCGGACGGAACGGACTATCCGAACCGGATTGCTTACCGCGAGATCAAACCGGGAGAGCGCCTCGCCTATCGCCACGGCTCGGACATCGACAACGATCCGGACGCCTTTGAGGTCACAGTCTCATTCGAAGCCCTGGGCGCAAACCGCACACTTCTGACGATGCATTCGATCTTCCCCTCGATCGAAGCGCGAAATGCTGTCGCGAAATTCGGCGCTGTTGAGATCGGCATGCAAACGATCGAACAGCTGGCTGCATATGTGAAGGGATAACGAGCGCAAGGCAGCGCCGCCGGTGACGCGAAAGCATCGCCGGCGGCGTTGCACTGTTGAAATGCGAGACCGCCGATTGCCGAATCTGGCGTAGAGTAAGTCCATATCCGCTGGGGGAGCGAAGATGGAATTCACCGCGCTGTTTCTGGCCGCTGCGATCGTGATGTGCGTCGCGTGGCGCGGCTCGCGGACCTTCGCAATGTCCCTGTTCGCCGTGCTGCTGGCCGCCTGTGTCGCGACCTATCTCCACCACGCGACCGATACGCTGAAGCTGTCGTTCTGAGGCACATCGCATGACCAGGCAACGCGCGATCACCCTCAACGCACTCAGCCTCTACGGTGTCGCCGCAGTACTCGCCGCGGCGTTCGCGGCGCAGCTTATGCTGAACGAACTGCCCTGCCCGCTATGCCTGCTCCAGCGCATCATGTTCACGGCGCTGGCCGTCGGGCCGATGCTGAACATCCGCTTCGGACCGCGGCCAAGCCACTACGCATTGTCGCTGCTGGCGGCTCTCATCGGCGCGATGATCTCGACGCGTCAGGTTCTGCTGCACATCATGCCGGGCGACGCGGGTTATGGCTCGGCGCTGCTCGGCTATCACTATTACACGTGGGCGCTGCTGGGATTTATCGCGGCCATCGCGCTGATCGCGGTGGTCCTGCTGTTCGACAGGCAGTTCGAAAAACAGGACGCCGCGCCGTCCGCGGCAACCGCCTTCGCGCGCACGGCGATGTGGCTCGTCATCGGCCTGACCGCGCTGAATGTGATTTCGACGCTGCTGGAATGCGGCTTCGGTGCGTGCGCCGACAACCCGATTGTGTATGAACTGCTCAAGCGCTGACGCGGACTGCGGCCCGCGTCAGCATGAGTTGTTACTTCTCTACCTGAGACACGTCGCGAACCGCGCCGCGCGAGGCGTTGGTCGTCAGCGCCGCATAGGCGCGCAGCGCCGGCGACACCACGCGGTTGCGGTCGACCGGCTTCCAGGCGGTGTTGCCCTTGGCTTCCATTGCCGCGCTCCGCGCCGCGAGAACGGACTCGTCGAGTTCGACGCTGATGATGCGGTTGGGAATGTCGATCAGGATCGGATCGCCTGTCTCCACCAGTCCGATCAGTCCGCCCTCAGCGGCCTCCGGCGAGACGTGGCCGATGGAGAGGCCCGAGCTTCCGCCCGAGAACCGGCCGTCAGTCACCAGCGCGCAAACCTTGCCGAGCCCTTTCGACTTCAGATAGCTGGTCGGATACAGCATCTCCTGCATGCCGGGGCCGCCCTTCGGTCCTTCATAGCGCACCACGACGACCTCGCCCGGCTTCACCCTGTTGCCGAGGATGCCGGACACCGCGTCGTCCTGGCTTTCGAAGACATGCGCCGTGCCGCGGAACGTGAGGATCGATTCATCCACACCCGCGGTCTTCACGATGCAGCCTTCCGGCGCGATGTTACCGAACAGCACCGCAAGTCCGCCGTCCTTCGAGAACGGATGCTGCGCGGAGCGGATCACGCCCTTCTCACGATCGGTGTCGAGGTCGTCCCACCGCTCGGACTGGCTGAAAGCCACCTGCGTCGGCACACCGCCGGGCGCGGCGCGGAAAAAGTTGCGCACGGACTCGCTGTTGGTGCGTCCGATATCCCAGCGGTTGAGGGCATCGGCCATCGTCGGCGCATGCACGGTCGGCAAACTTGTATCGATCAAGTTGGCGCGTTCGAGTTCGCCGAGAATGGCCATCACGCCGCCGGCGCGGTGAACGTCTTCCATGTGAACGTCGCTCTTGGCCGGTGCGACCTTGCAAAGACACGGCACCCGGCGCGACAGCCGGTCGATATCGGCCATCGTGAAATCAATCTCGCCCTCCTGCGCCGCGGCCAGAAGATGCAGCACGGTGTTGGTCGATCCGCCCATGGCGATATCGAGGCTCATGGCATTCTCGAACGCCGCGAAGTTCGCGATATTGCGCGGCAGCGCGGTCGCATCGTCCTGCTCGTACCAGCGGCGCGCAAGATCGACGATCACATGTCCGGCTTCGCGGAACAGCCGTTCGCGATCCGCATGCGTCGCCAGCACCGAACCGTTGCCCGGCAGCGACAGGCCCAATGCTTCGGTCAGACAGTTCATCGAATTGGCCGTGAACATACCCGAGCAGGAGCCGCAGGTCGGACACGCCGAGCGCTCGACCGCCGCGACTTCCGTATCGGTGTAGCTGTCGTCGGCGGCGACGATCATCGCGTCGATCAGATCGACCGAGCGCTTCGCACCTTTCACCGCGACCTTGCCGGCTTCCATCGGCCCGCCCGAAACGAACACGGTCGGGATGTTCAGCCGCATCGCGGCCATCAGCATGCCGGGGGTGATCTTGTCGCAGTTGGAAATGCACACCAGCGCGTCGGCGCAATGCGCGTTGACCATGTACTCGACGGCGTCCGCGATCAGCTCGCGGCTCGGCAGCGAATAGAGCATGCCGCTGTGGCCCATCGCGATGCCGTCATCGACAGCGATGGTGTTGAACTCCTTGGCGACACCGCCCGCGGTCTCGATCTCACCGGCGACGAGTTGCCCGAGATCTTTCAGATGCACATGGCCAGGCACGAACTGGGTGAAGCTGTTGGCGATGGCGATGATCGGCTTGCCGAAATCCGCATCCTTCATGCCCGTCGCGCGCCAAAGGCCGCGTGCGCCGGCCATGTTGCGGCCGTGGGTGGACGTTCTGGAGCGGTATGCCGGCATGAGTGTTCCCTCTTTTATTGGAACGATTCCAATAAAGGGGTTATCCGGCGCTGTAAAATATATTATTCAGAGGTAACTAGGTCGCTTAAAGTATCAAATGGACATCCGCCAGCTCAGGCATTTCGCGGCCGTGGCCGACACCCTGCATTTCGGCCGCGCCGCCGAGCGCCTCGGCATGACCCAGCCGCCGCTCAGCCAGTCAATCATGACACTGGAGCGCGAACTCGGCACGACGCTGTTCGTGCGGACCAAACGCAGCGTGGCGCTGACGCCGTTCGGCGCACAATGGCTGACCCATGTGCGCACCGCGCTCGACAGCGTGAAGGCCCTGCCCGAGATTGCGCAACAACTACGCGACGGCACCGCCGGCCATCTCGCGCTCTCCTTTGTCAGCACCGCCGACTACAGCATCCTGCCGCTGCTGGTGCGCCGCTATGCTTCACTCTTTCCCAATGTCGAGATCTCGCTGACTGAGGCGACCAGCAATGTGCAGATCGCAAACCTGCTCGAGGGCCACGGTCACGTCGGCCTCGTGATCCCGCCGCCGAACGCAGCGCTGCCCAGACAGCTCTCTTATCTGCCGCTTGTCACCGAATTGCTGGTCGCGGCCGTGCCGGAAAGCTGGCTCGCCGACGGGACGCTGTCGTTGTCGGAAGGCCGCCTCGCGTCTAACTCCGTAGTCAGCGCACCGCTCATCATCTTTCCCCGGCAAAGCGCTCCCGCCTTCCATGATCTCGTGACCGGCTACTACACCGCTCTCGGCGGACAGGCGCGGATCGCGCAGGAAGCGATCCAGATGCAAACCATCATCAGTCTGGTCTCCGCCGGCATGGGCATCGCGCTCGTCCCCGCCTCGCTGCGCAATCTCGCGCGCACCGGCGTGCGCTATGTCGATCTGGCGGGTACCGCACCGATCCTGGAGACCGGCATCACATGGCGCACCGGAGACACCACGCCGACCATCGAGCGCTTCGTCAGCATCGCGCGGGAGATGGCGGGCGGCGGATAGTCAAATCGCCTGCGTCCCGCGATAGCGCGCGAATACGCGTTGTCCGTCAGCCGAGAACAGAACGACGTCATATGTATCGGGCGGACTTCCCTCGACTTCCATTCCCGGAGACCCAACCGGCATGCCGCCGACGGCCAGGCCTTTCGCTTGCGGCCGCTCGGCAAGCAGGCGCTTGACCGCATCGGCCGGCACATGCCCTTCGATCACGTAGCCGCCGATTTCAGCCGTATGACAGGAGGAGAGTTCCACCGGCACGCCGAGCTTCGTCTTGAGCGGCGCGAGATCGGCCGACTCGATTTCATCGATTGGAAAACCGGCAGCCTTCACATGCGCAATCCAGCCGCCGCAGCAACCACACGCCGGATCGCGGTTGACAGTCATTCTGGGAAGGGCCTCGGCTGCCTGTGCGTAACGCGGCAGCACCAGTGCCGCGGCCACCGGCAATGCTCCAGCCAGCACCGCGCGACGCGTCGAACTTGTCATCACATCCATCCTCGTTGCCGGGACTCTCGCCCCCGGCATCATTGTTGTTCAGTCGCCCGAAGACTATCCGGAACGATCGATGTCATCCAATCACGGATCGGTTAGGCGAGATGGAAGATTGTCTCCAGCTTTACCGACCGGAGATCAGCTTCAACCACGGCGTCAGATGGAAGGCGCTCATCAGTCCATACATAGCGGCCATGCCGCTGAACGGTGACGCACTATGTGCGCAAAGCATTGCCGGCGTATTTTCACCAGGAGCGCCCGTCACCAGCGCCATGATCGCAAAGGTCGGCGCAGCCGCGAGGGCCAGCCATTTGGCTGCGCCGAGGGTGGCTGCATTGAGCCACCCTTGAAGCGAGACGATCTCATGACCGCCTGAGCGAGTCCTGTCGGAGATCATGTGTGCATGCCGTCGCGTTTGCGGAACGCTTCCTCCCCGGCATCCGACACCGCGATCCACTTCGGGTCAGGCGCGGCGCCCGGAACGTAACTGTCGTTCCAGTTCCACCACTTGTACGGCCGCTCCTGCGGATAACCTTGCGGCGAGTCCTCCCACTCCTCCTGACGCCCGAGCGCGGTCATGTCGAGGTAGCTCCAGACGGTCCCCATCGCTTCGTCGCCACGGGTGTTGATGAGGTAGGTGCGAAAGATGCGCGCGCCGTCGCGGATGAAGGCGTTGTGGCCGTGCCACTGATCGACGCCGAAATCGGCATCGAAGCTGTCGGTGATAGTCACCCATGGGATGTGCTCCCAGCCCATCCGCGCCTTCAGGCGCGCGATGTCGGCCTGCGGCGCGCGTGAGGCATAAACAAGCGTCGTGTCGCGCGCATTCAGATGGGCGAGGTTACTCACCTGATCGGCCCCCAGCGAACAGCCGATGCAGGCATGGTCCGGCCAGCCGTGGACACCGGGCTCGAAGAAGGCGCGGTAGACGATCAGCTGATGGCGGCCCTCGAACAAATCGAGCAGGCTCACTTTGCCGTTCGGTCCGTCGAACGTGTATGTCTTCTCGACGGCCATCCACGGCATCCGCCGCCGCTCGGCGGCCAGCGCGTCACGGGCGCGCGTCTGCGCCTTCTCCTTGACGAGAAGCCGCTCGCGCGCAGCCTCCCATTCTTGCGGCGATACAATCGGCGGTGTGTTCATGGCGTGCTGTCCTTCTTTCCGGCCCTTGTCAGGTGATGGTATCGTGGTCATCGGAACCTCCGAATTTCTCGTATTTTCGGGCTGGAACGTAACGCCGTTCACTGCCGATCGTTCGTGTTCCGGGATAGAGTAAGGGCCGGACAGCGCATGGCGGGAGTGACAAGTTTGGCGGGATTCCGATGGACTCGCTGATCACGGCTGCGGCCCGCGCGCTGGCAACGGGTGATCCCCTCGGAGCACTGAACCGGGTTGCGCTGCGCAACGATCCGCCCGCCCTCGCGCTCCGGGGCATCGCGATGGCCCAGCTCGGCGATCTCGTCCGGGCGCGCACCCTTCTGCAAAAGGCGGCACGCGCCTTCGGTCCGAAAGAAGCTGTGGCCCGCGCAAGGTGCGTCGTCGCCGAAGCCGAGATCGCACTGGTCTCGCGGGATCTCGGCTGGCCGACGAAGCCGCTCGAAGCGGCGCGGGCAGCGCTTGAAAAGCACGGCGACTGGGTGAACGCGGCGCATGCGCGGCATCTCGAAGTCCGGCGTCTGCTCCTGATCGGACGCCTCGATGAAGCCGAACGCGCACTTATCGAACTCGACCCGACACCGCTCCCGCCTGCGTGGCGGGCCGCGCATGAACTGGTCGTGGCCGGCATCGCGATGCGGCGTCTCCGCACGAGGGACGCGCGCACCGCGCTCGATCGCGCTGAACGCGCGGCACGCGATGCTCGGATCCCGGCGCTTCTGGCGGAGATCGAAAACGCGTCGCGCGTTCTGAATACACCCGCGGCGCGCCTCATTGCGCGCGGCGAGGCCCGCCCTCTCCTGCTCGAAGAGGTCGAAGCGCTGCTGGCGTCAAAAGCGCTGGTCGTGGACGCCTGCCGTTATGCGGTGCGCAGCACGGACACAATCGTCTCGCTCGCAAGACGTCCGGTGTTGTTCACGCTGGCCCGCGCGCTCGCCGGAGCATGGCCGAAAGACGTGTCGCGAAGCGCGCTGCTCGCACGGGCATTCCGGGCGAAGCACGCCGATGACTCCCATCGCGCGCGGCTGCGCGTCGAGATCGGGCGGCTGCGCAAGGCGCTGCGGCCATTGGCCGACATCGCCGCGACCAGGGACGGGTTCGCGCTGGCTCCGCTTCGCGCGCGCGATGTCGTCGTGCTGGCAACGCCGGTCGAAGAGGAGCACGCATCGGTGCTTGCTTTCCTTGCCGACGGCGAGTCGTGGTCGAGTTCGGCGCTCGCGCTTGCGCTCGGTGCCAGCCAGCGCACCGTGCAGCGGGCGCTCGACGAGCTTGCCGACGCCGGCAAGGTTCAATCGGTCGGCCGCGCACGTGCCCGCCGCTGGATGACGCCGCCGGTGCCGGGATTCACGACGGCATTGTTACTCCCTGCTGCCCTGCCCGGCGATTAGGATCGGGCCATCGCATCAACAGAGGTTCATCATGAAACGAGCGGCAGCAGAAATCCTTCGCGAGTACGGTCCCTTCCCCGGCGCGGAAGACGTCCACGGAGTGACATTCGATGGCAGCAATGTCTGGTTCGCGTCCGGTGACAGGCTGAATGCTTTCGATCCGCGGAGTGGCAGGACCGTGCAGACCATCGATATCCCTGCCCATGCAGGAACGGCCTTCGATGGACGGCATCTGTTTCAGATCTTCGAGAGGAACATCCGGAAGATCGATCCAAAGTCCGGGCGCGTGCTTGCGACCATCCCCGCGCCCGGCGACGGCGGCGATTCAGGCATGGCCTGGGCCGAGGGCTCGCTCTGGGTCGGGCAGTACCGCGAGAAGAAGATCCATCAGATCGATCCCGAAACAGGAGCGATCATCCGCACCATTGAGTCGAACCGCTTTGTCACCGGCGTCACCTGGGTCGATGGCGAGCTGTGGCACGGAACCTGGGAAGGCGACGAGAGCGCGTTGCGGCGCATTGATCCGCAGACCGGAGACGTTCTTGAGGAACTCGCTATGCCGTCAGGATATGGCATTTCGGGACTCGAGTCCGATGGCGGCGATCGTTTCTTCTGCGGAGGTGGAAAGAGCGGAAAGCTGCGCGCGGTGAAAAGGCCGAAGCGGAGTTGATCGGCAACGGTGTCCGCCCCGCGTCTCAGCGATGATCCGGTGAGGACAGATCGTCAGCATCGGTCACCCCGCCGACACCACCTCCCATGTCGAAGTCGATCGCATTTCCGGACCCACTGACCGGCAAAAGACACCCGTCAGTGGAGAGCGGACTCGCGCTCCGTGACAACGCGACCTTCAGAATATGATAGCTCGCGGCAAGGAAGCCGGTGCTGGTTTATCAGAAGGCCCCGCAGGCGGCAGCGGCGCAATAGTCAGAGCCATCGGCGAACCTCGGCCTTGTAGCGGCGGTAGTCGTCGCCGAACTTCGCTTCGAGATAGCGCTCCTCGCGGGCGATCACCTGCGTCTGGATCGCGATCAGCACCAACGGGAGCAAGGCGAAGGCGATCGGCCCGTCGAGCCCGATCGCAAGGCCGGCATAGACAAGCGCCATGCCGAGATACATGGGATTGCGGGTCCACCGATAAGGACCGGTCGTTGCGATGAGGGTCGTTGGCTGCGACGGCGGAACGTTGGTGCCCAGCCGCCGGAACAGCCCCGCCGCCGCAAGCATCATCGCCGCGCCGGCAACGAACAGCAGCGCGCCCGTCGCGACCAGCAACCGCCAGTCGATGCCGAAAGAGCGCAGGGTGACGAACCGCTCCGCCGCCAACCCCAACAGCAGCGCTCCCAGATAGACGAAGGGCGGAGGGAAGCGCACACCCGCGCTATCCGGTTCGACGGCCATGCTCATCTCCAATCTATGCTCTCAAACCAGCATCGACTGCTGGGCGAAGATACCCGCCATCGCGCCTTGCCATGATGCGGTGGTGACCGAGGGCATGAGGGGGTTGGCGAGGTCGCCGGCGGCGTAGATGCCGGGCATGCTGGTTTCGCGGCGCTCATCGACCTTGAGGACGATGCCGAGGGGCGTATCGACCGTGGCGAGACCCAGCGCTTCATGCAGGCTTGCGGACGGCTTGTTGCGCGGATGCGCGAACAGGATGTCGACCGCGACATCGGGGCCGGTTTCGAGATTGACGGTGGCGTTATGCCCATGATGGGCGATCTTGGTGATCCGGCCATCGACGACAGGTACGTTGCGGCGAGCCAGATCGGCCCGGATATCGGGCGGAATGTCATGACCATCGGCGAAGAGCGTTAACCTGTCGGTCCAATCGTGGAACAGCCTGACCTGGTTGCGCGACTGCGGGCCGGACCAGACGAGGCCCCAATGCTGGCCGGCGACTTCAAAGCCGTCGCAATAGGGGCAAGGCACGATAGACCCGCCCCAGCCTTCGGCAAAACCCGGAACGTCAGGCATCTGGTCAACGATGCCATAGCTCAGGATCAGGCGGCGCGCCCCAAGGCTTTCGCCATCGCCAGTGAGGACGGAGAAATTGTCGATGTTGCCAGAGATGCTGTCGGCCCGGGCATTGACCAGCCTGACCGTGGGATAACGCGCTAGTTGCTGCCGCGCCTCGGCCAGAATGTCCAACGGTGGCTTGTGATCGTGGCCGAGCAGACCATGCGAGTGTTCAGCGAAGCGGTTGCGCGGCAGGCCGGTATCGAGAACGGTGACCTTGCGGCGGGCACGGCCGAGCTGCAGGGCGCCGGCGAGTCCGGCAAAGCTGCCGCCAATGATGATAACGTCATTCATGGTGATGGGCTCGGTGTTGCGGATGGAGGGAGACGGGTTGGCCTGGGCGCGGGCGAGGCCGATGGTGGAAAGCGCGGCCAGCTTCAGCAGGGCTCGTCGTTGCATGTCGCCCATCACTGTTTTGGCCGGCCGGACAATGCCGCATTCGATATCGCCGGGCGGCCCGGGAAACTTGATTTGGAGGACAGGTTGCCTACCCATTGGCTTGCACATTTCAGATACTCCATGGTATCGTAATGCAAGAATTAGAATACTGTCAAGTACTGGAATTGTCGTGACCGAAAATAGCCAGGGGCGGCGCGGCCGGCCCGCCAACGAGGCGCTTGGCCAAAGGATAGTCGACGCCGCGGGCGAACTCTTTGTGGAATTGGGTTTTCAAGCGACGACATTGGACAAGGTCGCCCAGCGAGCGAAGATATCCAAGCTCAGCATCTATCGGCACTTCGAGAACAAGGAGGCGCTGTTCAGCGCAGCCATGGCGGCCGGCTGCCATCAGTTGTTTGCACCACAGGCCCTTCTTCAAGGCGTCGACGGTTCGGTCGAAGATCAGCTCATAGCGGTGGGATCATCACTGCTTCGCACGCTGTTGAGATCAGACGTCCGCAGTGTCGAAGCCATGGTCATGGCCGACAAGACGAACCAAAAGTCGTTAAGCAAGCTCCATTACGAAGCCGGCCCCGCCCATGTCATCGCCCAAATCGAGGCCCTGTTGCGTCAGTTGCACGCGAAGGCGGTTCTGAACGTGCCCGATCCTCTCCGGTCCGCCCGCTTGTTTGCCGCGCTTTTCAAAGGATCCGATCTCCTGACTATCGCACGCTTCGATGAGGCGAGAGCAGAGGACGAAATCGAATCCTATTGCCGGTCGGCCGTCGCCATGTTCATCGCCGCGCACGGTGGCAATGGCTAGCCGCCTATCATCGCCATTTCCCTCACTCCCACTCGATTGTTCTAAACCCAGTTAGGCCATTGATCTAGCTGGGTTTTTTCTTGCCTTCGACGCCAAAAGCCGACCCTCGGGCCGTCAAAATATTACGGTCTTGATTTTAAAGGGAAAATCTCACGAAAATTTTTTTTGCGGTTTCGATATCTATCGAGGTCGATCGCCGCTCAGACCCATCTTCGACGACGCGGATGAGCCTCGCTGCAAACCAAAAAAGTACCGTCACGAACTCATAGCACAGTGCGCTGTGCGACGCGACCCGATGCGCATCATCCGAGCGCCATCCCTCCATCTGGCGACCAAACAACCACATCGCGCGGCCGCCCTCGGAACGGCTCTCCCAGAAGGGCCAAGCCGTCACGGAAAAGCGCATACTGGTAAGGCTCATCCGCGTCGGCCCGAGCAATGCGATCTTCCGCGGACAACGAAAAGCCTGTTGGTTCGACGGTTGGAAGCCTCATCGTCGTCGGCAGCCCCACCGCTCGATTGCGGATCGCATTGCTCAGCGCGTTCAAGAATTCGCTTCCAGCCTTCTCCTCGATCGCGAACCAGCCGAAGTCAAAGCCAGGGTGCCGCGGTGGCGACAAACGTGCGCGCCGAGCAAGCCGCCACCACTCTGGATGATCGAAGAAATCCTCGATCCACCAAGGAGGGCTGCCTGGCCGCAAAAGCCACGGAGGCGCCGCCAAATAGGCTCGCCCGGCATAGTCAAATCGAAGAAACGGGATTTCATGTCGCTCGGGAGCTGGGGAGTCTGGCAAGCGGATCCAGTCGATCCAATTCGTTACCTCCGGCGCGCCCATCAAGAGAAAGTTCGAGCGATGGGTCGCAAGAGCCATCGGCGCCGGCGTACCTTCTGCTATCGCACCTCTCTGCGGGACGCTTGGCGGTGGAGTTCTTTTTCGCGGCTTCGGGATCCGCGTTTCCGAAACGGCCAGGAAGCTCCCGGCTACCGTCGGCTTCGACCCGAATGCAATCGAATAGCCGTGGATGATCTCTCCAAACGGCGACGGCTTCGCGACAAAGGGCTTAACTTGCTTTGCGTACTTTCTCTTCGCCGCATTCGCTATCTTGGCAGCGCTCGCATCTTTGGCGAACGAACCGTGCGCCTCGGCGAGGACGACACCGTGCCCGGACGCGTTGCCACCTTCATAAATGAAATCCGCATGGGGATCGAGCGACGAGGAGAGGCACGCCGCGTTCGCTCTCCATGCGTAACCGAGAGCATCCATGTAGAGGTGGGCAATGCCGGCGCCGACCTTGGCCGCAAACTGCGACCCGGCGGTATCCGCGAGGAATTTGAAATGAGATTCGAGCGCAAAAGCTGATCCGTCCTGGAGCAAAGTCTCCAGTTCGATCAGAGCACTTTGCTGCAATCCGTCGAGCAGCACGACGGGTGCATCATCCCAAGTCGTCGCCGTCCTCGCGATCGCGGCCGCCAAGGCAGTCGAATTGAACGACAGGACCGGCTGGGCCGGCGGTGCCAGGAAATGCGGCGAGACCGGGCTTGGTACGTGGCCGTGCTTCGTATGCTTGGTCAAGGCGATCAGCTTGGTCGACGTCCCCAGTCCCGCTGTCGACACGGGCTTGCTCATTTCTCAAGCTCCGCAGGCTGCGCGGCAGTGCCGACATGGTTCGGCGGGGGCTCCAGGGCAGTCACGAGATCTTCGAAGTCCAACCCAACCTCCATGCAGGCTCGGAGCGCCTACCGCCGTCAATTCCGGATCCAAACGTGGTTGCGATGATGGGCCAAGTAAGGCCGATGCTCATCGCGCAACGGCAGCCTCGGTGCTTTATCTAAGGAGAGCGCTTCAAGCGCAGCATCCTCCAAACGAGCAGAAGTCAAAACCAATCCATCGTCATCAAATGTCACCAGCCCCGCATCGAATACCGCGTCCCACAGGGCGGACAGCAGAAGTCCGTTATGCACGTCGAGTCGCTGCGCGTCGGACGAGCAATCGGACCATGGGATCATGTGCGAGGCCCTCAGCAGCGCAGGACTCGAAATTCCACTCAACGGGCAGGTTCCGTTCCAGTATTCCATCAGAGCATCGCGAAAGATGTTCTGTCCGATCCTGAATTTTTGAGCGCGTTCCCCTTCAGTCTCACCGATCCCCGCCACGGCCCTTTCGAATTTCTCAAGAGGAAAGTTGGGCAAACTGACTGACAGGCGGTACGCCGCTTGGACTCCGGCATACAGCTCATCACGCGTGGCAAACATGAAGGCCCCTGCGTGGCCTTTGGCCCAGGGAGCTGCGGCTTGAGCGTCCAGCCCTCGCACCACTCCTGGCAACATCAAGGACAGAAAGAACGGACCGGACGCACTCGCGGCGGCCAGTCCGATCTCCCCCGGCGCACTGCCTGATCGGAAAAAGATCCATCCACCGGCCTGTTCAGGACCAATGCGGTAGCCATGTTCGTTCGCGGCATCGCGCAACTCAGAGAGAAGGACGAACGGATAAGCTGTAAGACGCCCTTCGGTGCTGGTCATAAATCGACCCCGAGCAAGCGCTGCGCGGGCGGATCGCCATGCAATTTTAGCTGCAGGTACGGACGTTCCCTGAACTCGGTTGGAGGCGCCGTTGTTGTCGTTACGATGTACTGAAACAGTGGCTTTCCGCCGACGCGTTCCAAATCCTGAACGATATCGAAGAGCCGTCCATAAATCGACAAGCCAAGGTCGGCCTCACGTGGGCTGTCGTGAAGCAGAAATGACGGCACACGCGTCGCGCCTTCGATACTCACGCACATCGCAGCGAGGTCGAAAGCCAACACCTTAAGAGAGTCGATCGCGGCTGTCCTGCGGTCACCCCCCATGTCTACCGACAGATCAAGCCCATTCCCGCTAAGGGTGATCCGACCCTTTGCATCGTGGCCGACTAACCCTCGGACGATCGGGTCGAACTTCTCGCTCATGCGTCCGAAAACGCGGGCCTGTTTGTCGCGAAAGGCGCCCAGCCGCTCTCTCTCGGTCTCAAGTTTTGTGCCCAGTTCGCGCAGACGCTTGATACCCGCCTCCTGCGTTTCGAAGAGTTCAGCAAGGCGCTCAACATCGTCTTGGAGCCTGCGGGCGGCGTACCAAGTGGAATCTCGGGCATCGCGGGCCTTCTCGATGTTCGTGACGTGATCGACGGATCGATCGAAGTGCTGCTTGGCCAGAGCAATCTGAGGCAGGAGCTGCGTCTGCTCTTGCCGCAGATCTTCAACTCGCTTCGCTTGGGAGTCGTGATCAGCTTGTCGTTGATTCCAACGCTGCCGGCAGGCTTCGGCATCAGGAATTTTGTGCGAGAGCTTGCAGCCCTCTGCCAGAGCTTGGTCGATGGGGACTTCGCATATCGGGCAGATCGGGCTTTCAGCCTCGACTTTCGAATAGGAAAGCCCCGGCAATTCCCCGCGTATCATCGCCAATGTGCGTTCTTCAGCGGGCATTAGCGCCCCGATACGGATACGTTCGCCTTCGAGGCGCGCCCATTCATTTCTCGCGGCCTCTCGTTGCTCGCGTGCTGCCGCGAGTTCAGCGTCGCCGCCAGTCGGAACCTTACTTGCCGACGCCAAGCGCGTGCTGGCGGACCTACGCATGAGGTCGATCAGCAATGGCATCTCTGGAAGCGACTGCCCCTCAAGGCCGAGCCCCGTAACGAGCCGTGTTTGCGTGCGTTCGATTTCCCACCGGCGATGGCCAATCTCTTGATCCAGGACTCGGCGCTCCTCGCCGAGGCTATTCACTTCACCACGCGTGGCCTGTTCCTCAGGCGTGATCGCCATCAGAAACGAACGGAGCGCCTCAAGCCTTGGTCCCTTTTCCTGTCCGCTCGCGGGCATCGGTGAATCGGAGTCCGAGGTCGGCGACCGCCAGTCAAGGACATCGTCAAATCGACACTCTTGGTCCCGCGTGAGCCAGGCGAGCGCGATCGGCCAAATAGACCCGGTTGCTTGCGGGCGAACCAATTGGGCAAGCGCCGTGGTAATGATTTGCTGATCAACCGCTTGGATGAACGGCTCCATACCCGTTGAAGCACCCTCACCAGCGGCGATCTCATCGAGATTGCCGCCCGGTACAGCCATGTGTCGCCGACGCACGCCAAGTGGGCGAACGATCGCCCAGCAGATTCCGTCTAGTATGACCTCGGCACCCACGATGCCGTTCAGGAATGCCGTGCCAATCCGATCACGCTGAGGCTCCGTGGCGAAGCGATCCTCACCAAGGCAATAGCGGATAAGCCGGCAAAAAAGCGTTTTGCCACTACCATGCCCGACAGCATTTGCTTGACCTAGCGAAGCGGCATCATCTGCTCCGTCGGGTGACCAGACGATGTTCAGACCGGGGCGAAGCTCGATGTCCCGCACCTTCTCTCCACCGGGCTCCTTCCATATTACCAGTCGTCGAACCCAAAGCCGCGGCCCCTCCAACCCTTCAGCGGGCGTGACCGTCAGAAGCTGCGGGCCGAGGAGGTCAGGCTGCTGCGGCATTGATCACCCACTGCTGTATGTCAGCGGGCAGCGAATCCACCGCCGCATCTAGGTTGATGTCCTCCAACGCACCGAATACGAAACCTGCGCGACCGTCAGGCCATCCAGAAGTGTCGATGGTGTCCAAGCCGGGGCCAGGTGCCCATGTTCCACGCTTGAGATCCTCCACCAGTCGCCCATTGCCACGGTGGTTTCGCAGAGAGGCGCCCCACGCTGTGTTGTTTCGCGCGACGAATGTCGTGACATTGCCGGCAAAAGGATCGGCCTCTGCCCCCACCAGGCGGCGCCATTCTGCAGCTTTGGCAGGAGGCAGGAGCGGAACGATCAAGCGCGGCTCCATGACGAATGCAGCCGCCAGCCGAACGTTTCGGATCGGCTTTGGCACATCCATCGCCTTGAGAACCGCGGCCAAGATGGCGCCCATTTCTCCAGGACTGGATTGTTGAGCCCGGGCCCATGCAGCGTCCGGCAGAGTGACCTCAAGCCGCGCTGGTCGAGTGGAGCGAAACTCAATTGGTCCACTCGCCAAATGCGATCCCGACAGCCGGTCGTAGGCTTCGAGCACAAGGCGACGTGTGCGGAACTCGCCTAGCGCGGATTCCTCGTTACGCTTAAGACCGCGGAAGGTTTCCGAGGGATAATCCGCCCCCTGCGTATCGGCCGGATCGAGCACATAGCGAAGCTCATCTCGTGTTAGTCCGTATTTGAATGCGAACAGCGCATCGAGTTCGGCACGCAAAGCCGCGCGGCGCAGCAAATCGAAGGCGAACGGCGGGCCTGAATGGCCTAGGTCTTCGGCCCAAAGGCGCATTGAGTGCGAGGTATAGGTGAGTTCGAGCACGCGCGACGCAATGAAGGCATGATCCTCGCGGGTGAATTGGTGCGGGCCAAGAACCGGCAGTTGCTTCATGTAGTAATATTTGAAGGACGTACCCCCAGCCTTCTGGCGTGCAGCGAAATCGAGTGGCAAACAGATCAAATTCGCCAGAAGCGGGACTGCAGTCTCCACCCCGCGCGTGTGATGCATCATCAAAATCTTGTCGCCCGCTCCGACCTTGGGAAAGACGGACGCAATCACTGTCCGTTCGTCCGTCGAGCGACAGATATCTCTCCACCCCATCAGCCAACGCGGCTGTTTACGACTAATAAGCGCAGCCGTGAGCGCAAGCGGGTCTCCACCCTGCGCCTTGATGAAAGCGACGTCGTCTTCTGATAGTGGCGTTTCGCGGCCCATCTCGCGCGCGCCATCAGCGTTTTTGTTGAGCCAAGTCGCGAAAGTGCCACCGACGATGCCGCGCTCAAGGGAACGCGGGCCTAGCACGTCGCGCAAATGCGACCGCGCCCGGTCAGCGGAACGCGCCAAGTTGCTTGCTTGAAGATCGCCTGGATCGAGCGTGCCGAGCACCCATTGCGCTAGCACCTTCAGGCAGCCCTCGGCATTGTCCTTCCGAAAATATTGCTTAAGCCGAGCGGGCACGCGAGCTGCCCGCATCTCCGTCTCGGCCAGCGGCACCCAGTACCAAGGATCTGCCTCGTAGTTCGAATCGGCCTTGATCGCATCCGGCGTCGAGGGCAGCGAACCATCACCCGGCCGCTCCGAAAGACCGGCATACGAGCCGAAGCGGTGGTCAAAATGATGAATCATCTTCGCTTCTAAAAGCGGAACATAACGCCGCCCATCGGCACTGCACCAATCCGTCCCGTCACGTCGAAAATTCTCCGCCATAAGCTGAGCGGCTGTGCGGAAGTACCCGCTGTCGTTCGACATGTGAAACAGCGTTTGAAAGGTAATGCCCCACGGGTTCGCATCGCCATCCGGATGACCGGGCCGATCGCGGATCAGCACCGGCGCAGCCCGGTAGAGCTTACGAGTCAGATCGCGGTCGGCCCTGGTGCGGAAAAGTGGCGCGGTCAGCGTGTTCGGATTGAACAACTCGAAATCTTCAGGAGTGAGCTCGATCTGCCTTCGCTCGTCGGCCAAATGATCGAGCTGTCCGATCTCAAATGAGGCACGGACTCCGCCGCTAGAGGCACCGATGCTCAGCAGGGAGAATGACTTTCGATCGTCGGTGGTTGGAAACCACCTCCTGATCTCGTCAAAGCTTAGCAGCGTCGCGAGCCGGTTGTTTGCCACAAGATCGCCGAAGAAAGCACTCGTCGAACTATCGGTCGCGATTCCTGTCGGAACGATAACGCCGGCTCGTCCCTGCGGTCTGACCAGACGAGCAAAATGTTCCGCAAACAATGCATAGGTGTTGACGTCGCCCATGCCGCTGAGTGGGAACCGACCGCTCTTGCGCACAAATACGCTGGCCGCCTCCGCAGCACGGCTGGCGAACTCAAACTCGGCGGCGAGATCTGCCCGTGCAGTGCCGGGTTCGGCCTGTTTCAGCGCCTTAATGAGCACTGAGCGCGCCGCCTTGTTCGGCGCCGTGGCAATCTCGGGATCGCGCGCTGCGAAGAACTCCTGCTCCTGCAGCTTGATCCTTTCCCATGGAGGATTGCCCACCACGACATCGAAACCGCCGCGCGCCATGATGGCCGGGAATTCAAGCGGCCAATGGAACGCACTCACTCCGCTTGCCGTCCTGTCGATCACCCCTATGAGCAGGTTAGGGAGCGCATCGCCCCGCGCTGCGGCCCACATGTGATCAGTTTCGGGCATCGTTGTCGCCGCTATGTCGCCTGGCTCTGGCACGGCACCGGTCTTAGGCTGGAAGAACGCAGCCACATAAGCATCGCAGGCCAACTTCAAATTGAACCAGCCCGGCCCGTTGTGAAGTTGGTTGAAGGCCCTCTCCTTAGCGGCAATCTCGGCTAGCGTATTCTCGGGCATCTCCGCCAGCATCCGCGCTGCGTCGATAAGTGCTGCTGGTGGCTTGAGGCTGGCGAGGAAGCCTGTTGAACCTTTGCCCTCGCGCTGCTCCTTGTTGCGCCGAAGGTGAACCTTCGACAGTTCCTTGTCGTCTCCCGCCAAAGGCTCATAGGCTTCATCGGGAATTCCTTCGCGCAACGCCTCGACACTGAAAACACCGATTAGGCTGTCACCGCAGCGGATATGGCTGTCGAGAAAGGTAAGTGGCTTACCCGGCTCTAACGCCTCTATCCAAAGCGCGACCTTCGCGAGTTCAACCGCCATCGGGTTGCGGTCGACGCCATGGATTGAATGGCGGACAACATCGCGCATCGCTGCTGGGTAATCGGGCGCCTCGTTATCGCGCAACTGCGCCACTCGCGCCGCCATCCGGCGCGCGGCGCCAAGCAGGAAATGGCCAGAGCCGCAGGCGGGGTCTATTATCGAAAGCTTGAGGATTGCCTCGGCGCCCCCCTCCGCCTCAGCCCGTGTGAGTACAGGCTCAAGTGTCGAATCGAGCAGCGTCTGCACGAGGCTATCTGGCGTATAGTAGCTGCCGGAAGTCTTGCGCGCATTGCCCTTCGCCTCATCGGCTTCAGCGAAGCCGAAACGCCGGCCATGCTCCTCGCGGACCGGAACAAGCTCAAGCAATCCCTCGTATACGGAGCCAAGTTCCTCCGTAGCCATGTCGCGCCAATTTACGCGCACACGCCGCCCATCTTCGATGAGCCAGCTCAAGTGAAAGATGGCCCGTAGGAAGGCGCGGTTCGGCAGCTTCGCATCGTCAAGATCGAGAGTCTCACCGCGCGTGAAAAGGCCGCCTAACGCCGGCAATCCGAGTAGCTTCTCGCCGTGCTCCAGTCCCCTGAAGACGATCTTCGCCGCTTCCCAAGCATCATGATGGTGGTCGTGCGAGGAACGTCGAGCCGACCGATCTCGCATATGGCTGAAGCCGTAAGCGGAAGCATAGAGATCACGAGCCGCTTCCGATGCGTCGGGTCCATGTAGAAGCTCCCGATCCTCCGCGACTGCCAGGAAGATCAAACGATAGACAACGCGTAGTAGCTGCTCAAACCAGGCATGCATGCTGGTATGATTTTCATCGAGCTTCACCCGCAGGTCGGGGTTCGCATCCAGGAACCCTTGGCCAAGCGCCAGCAATGCTTCCTTGACGCTCTTTCCAAGTCGATCGCGCGCCGCGGTTCCGGCTCGTAATCCAGCCTCGCGCCAGCGCTCCAACGCGCAATCGGCCGCAGCAGCATTCTCCCCGCCGAAACGAGTCGCATGGATCAGCAACCACGTCGCAGTGAAGTCCGCGAACATCTCGTCCCGGAATATGGCCCCCAAATCCGCTTCGATATAGGTTGGGCGGGTGAAGCTGGCGTTGTCCCGCATGAGGCGGAGGCGGTCGCCGGCAAAGACTAGACCCCATAAGAATTCGGCGTTCGCGTTTAGCCAGTCTTGAAGCAACACGCTCGGCGAACGCCTCGGGATCGTGCCGCCATGATCGTCGCCAAGGTGCGGAAGCGATTTAGTGAACGCATCTGCTTCAGACAGAGGTGCGGCCACGACGACGGGCACCCTGCCGCCCTTTGCCTCAAGGGTGATCCGATAAGTATGACCATCCTGCTGGTGAAGATTTGGGCCGTACAGGCCTTCAAACCCGAACGCCTCCTCAAGCAGGCTCTTAACAAAGGCGGTAGTCTGAATCTCGGTCGGCGCAGCCAATCTGGCATATGCCTGCCAATGCGCTTGGCCGATCCTGAAATAGCGCGTGATCTCGTCACGCAGGTTCGTTCCTTTGGGGCAGCCGTATTCCGCGGCTGCTTTCTGGTCTGGAGCCGTGGCGGCGATCACCGCAACCTGATCGGGAGAGATCAATCCTCCCTCGATCGAGACAGCGGTGAGCCCGATATTGGCGGTGCGCTTAAGATGCCGGGCCATCACTCGCCCTCCGGAAGGAGGACATAGAGACCTATGATGTCCGCTGGCAAAACGGGAACGACCTCGACCGTCGCCCCGCCGCGCGCGGCTTCCGTCAGCCGAAGATGGTCAGCAGAAAGCGCGGCTCCGCGTTCGGCTGCGAAGGCCTCTATCGCCGATTGGTAGCTCGCCAGTCGTTCATGAGCTCTCTGGAGCTGACGCGCAGCGGCGAGTTCATCAAGATTTCCGGCCGCCTCCGCCTCGAGAAGCTCAAGGGCAGAATGTCCTTCGAGAATGGGCGCCGGGGCCATTCCGCCGAACGCGATACCCGTCGCTTCCTCGGCTAGCAGCAGGCGGTTTGTGCGGCCGCTGGTGATGAGCTTGAAGCGAAGGCGCAAAAGCATCAGTGTTGTCATCTGGGCGACGACGCGGGTGCGCCAGGCGCCGCACCGGCCAAGGGGACGGAATGCCGCCCCTTCCGGATCCAGCGCCCCCTCCGCCAAACTCTCCGCCAAGCTTGCGACAAGCAGGTGGACGCGCCCGAGATGCGTCACGCCCGGCGCCGGATCATCCTCGAAGCCAACCCTTCGCGTCCCTCGCAGACCTCGCGCCTCCAAGCGTTCCTTGATGGCGTCGGGCATCGCGTTCAGATGCACTAGATGATGCTGTCCGGCTTTCTCTAACGGCGCACCGGCGCGCTTCAAAGCACGTTCCGTGAAGCGTGCGACTTCGGCCGGACCACCGTTTAGCGCGCGCATCTGGCGCCACTCCGGCAGCACCTCATCGGGTTTTAGCGTACCTTGCGCATAGCGCGCGCGGCTTGCTTTCGCGTTTTCCTCAGCGTCGCGCCATTTGCTGTCGAGGCGTTCGCTGGAAAGGCCGAAATCGAAAGCCAACTGCTCTCGATGGCCGCCGGCACGAAGCATGAGTGCTTGCATGAGCGCGGAGGTCACGCCTTCGCTGTCTTCGGGCATCGGAACCGAAATGCCCGTCGCCTTACGAATGGCGTCCGCTTTCCGCAGGATGACCTGCAAGACAGCGCCATCGATCGCACTGTTGTCGCCGAAGATCGTCACGGAGCGGACGACTGGCGAACGCTGACCAAATCGGTTGACACGCCCTTCACGCTGCTGGTGACGGGTCGGATTCCAGCTCAGATCGTAATGTACGACGGCATCGAACAGCGCTTGCAAATTGATGCCCTCGGACAGACAGTCCGTCGCGACGAGGATTCGGCTCTCGGAGTCTTCAAGCTGATCGACGCGACTTCGCCGCTCTTCGGGCGGCAGGCGTCCTGTCACTACTGCCACGTCAGCCTTTGGCCAGGCGCGCTTGATCTCTTCACCCAGCGCCTCCGCCGTTGCGATGAACCGGCAGAAAATGACCGGTTTGGCTCCTTCCTGAAGCAGCCCTTTTAGAACCTTCAGCAGCCGTGCCACCTTGGGATCCTCGCCACGGCGGCGATCAAGGGTCTCTGCAATCGCGATCAGCTCGGCGAGTTCACCACGCTCTTCGGCGCTCGCGCTGGCCGTGCCGGGCTCCACGTCGCCTTGGTCGAGCAGGCCTTCATCTTCGTCGAAGACAACGGGCTGCATCGCCTCTTCGTCCGCCACTCCGGACAGGCGATTGCGTAGTGCATTTGTTGCAGCCGCCGGCGAGGAGCCGACACATCGCATGAGCGCGAGCGTCCCCCAAAAAGCGAGCCGTCGACTGCGCTGGTCAGCACCGGCGCGCTGCGTAACAGCAAGACAATAATCCAGGACGCGATCATGGAAGGCGCCGAACTCGCCGCTGAGACTGAAAGGCTCGTCCTTCACCTGGTGAACAGGGAAAGTCCGTTTCTCGTGCCAACCGGAGTCCGTGATATCGGGCCGGCGCCGCTGGACATAATGTTGAGCAAGGCGGCGTGCATATCGCGTGCGCGCATTCTCATCGCCTTGGGGACCTCCCGCGAAGTCCGGGCTAATGAGGCCTAGCAGACGATCGAACGCCGCTTCATCACCACTGTGCGGCGTTGCTGTCAGCAGCAGCATGTGGCGTTCCTCATCGGAGGCGAGGCGTTCGAGAAGCTCGAAACGCTGATGTCTGCCGCGATCTCCGCCGATGCAGGCATGCGCTTCGTCAATGATCACAAGGGACGGGCACGCCCGGGCAAATTCGTCGCGGCGGCTGTCGGCCTTGATATAGTCGAGGCTGACGACAGTGTGCGGATAGGCCTCAAAGAGGCTTTGAGCCGCGGGAAGCCCCCGCTCCAACCTGCGCGCCCTAGCGGAGGTCACGGCCACTGCGTCAATGTCGAACTTCTCTGCAAGCTCACTCACCCATTGCTCGACGAGGTGGGGGGGACACAGCACGGAGAAGCGGTCGATCAGACCACGGTCGAGCATCTCGCGGACGATCAATCCCGCCTCGATCGTCTTGCCGATCCCCACATCGTCGGCGATCAGCAACCGCACCACCGGCAGCTTCAAGGCCATCATCAGCGGCACGAGCTGATAGGCACGCGGCTCCACGCCGAGATGCGCGGCACTCCGGAACGGGCCGGCGCCTCGGCGAAGCGACAGACGCAGCGCATCTGCTAGCAACCGCGCACCGTCCTGGGTATCTCGCCGGTCGGGTGTTGGTGGAGCAAATCGCGCAGGCCTGACGGGATTGACTTCAAGCGCGAGCGCAATCCGTTGCGCATCGGCCTCCGAGCCCGACAAGGGCCGCACATTGAGGATGTCGTCATCTGGAGACGGAAGGACGACCCATTCGCGTCCCCGCGCCTCGACAAGATCACCCGGTGAAAATCTGACCGCTTCCACTATGCCGCCCCCAACAATTCAACCAATTCCCTCGGAGCGGTTTCGCCCGGCACATCGGGAAGCTCGACAATATCCACTCCCAAGTCGGCGCATGCCGCAGCAAGCCCGTCCGGTACACGACCTGACACCGCGAGCACCTGAAAGCTTGGCCAATAAAGCTCGTATAAAGTGCCGTCGACCTTGCGCGGGGATGGTGCTGGCAATCCCCACCGGCCTATCGCACCAAGCCAGCCCCTTGCGGCCTCCACCGGCTCTGCTTGCACCGCCTCAGGTTCTGCGAGCTGGCAGAGAAAGGCCGTGACTTCCGCGTCGCGACGATCGATTAGATTATGGTCGGGCTGGTTGAAGTAGGAGAGCAGGCAGCGGTAACAGCCAGCGACGCACGCATCCGACCGCTCTTTGAGGCCAGTCCCATCCGGCGCGAAATCATAGTGCATGAGATCCAGCGCCTGACGGGCGATCTCCGCCGTTCGGCGCGGATCGGAGACAAGGCGGTTCAGAACACCTGCTCCCCCCTCGGTCGCCTCGTAAAGCAGGATTGCCTTGCGGTCCTCGCGCTCAGGCAACGGCTCGCCCAAGAGTTCGCCCTCTTCAAGCTCGGCAACAATCTGAATGCCTCGCAGAAGAGCGTGCTGCAGGGTTGCCATCTGCCGCTCGTCAAAATTTGCAAGCGGCCGTACTAGAAGCGCGTTCTTATGGTCCTCGACGATCGGCACGATCCGCTGCGACTTCGGGATCGTGACGTCCATGTCATCATCATCCCCGCCGTTGAGCGTATCCTTTACCCATCGGCCTGACGTCGGATCGATGCAGAACCCGTTTATCGACTTTGACTTCCGACGGCGAAGTCCCTTGTTGACGCGCGATAGCTTCGCGCGCGCGCCATAATCGAGAAGCAGCAACGGCCCTGCTTCCGAACGCAAGGTGAGCGTGCGGATATCGGGAACGCCCTTTTCGAATTGCCACTGGAAAACGGTCTGGATTTCAAAACCGCGCCTTTGCCGGTCTTCATCATTCGCCGTGATCCGAGACGACGGTGCGGTTTCGACATTGTCGATCCGATAGACATTGTCGAGCCGATCCACACCGGCCAGCGAAGCGCCGCACGCGTGGCATCGCTCAAGCTTATCATCCGTGTGAGCCGCTCCGCACTCGCCGCACAGGATGAGGCTGGTTGTTGCCAGTTTGCCATCGTCGAGGCGACCGTGCGCCGGCAGCTTCGCACGAACAACCCGGTAGGCCCGCCCCTCGTGATAAATCAGGCTGTTGGGACCGAACTCCGAAATCGCGAGAAAACGCGGCCTTTGCAGGACGGCCGCGCGTTTGGTCGCAGGGATGAAAGCATAGAGCGGGAGACGCGGGAAGTTGTATCCCGGCAGAAATCCTTCGGTTGCCAGATACCGATAAGTGTAAAAATCGGAGCCGTTCGAAGCCTGTCCGCGCTCGAGCATGTCAAGTTCTTCAGTCGCCCGGAAATGGCGGCGCGCGGCCTCTTTGCGTTCACCCGGTTTGAAGGACGTCTTCTGCTGGATTTGATGCGCCTCATCCTGCTCGCGACGTGCGCTTCGGTAGAGCTCCCGCCATCGGCTGAAACTGCTTGCGAAATTCTGCGCGGCTTCCCGGTTGGTTTCATCGACGAAGGCATCGATATCGGCCAGCCACGGAGCGTCGGCCAACTCGACCGCGCTGACAGTCTGGTCAAGAAGGCGGCGCATCGTAGGCTTTGCGGCTCCGCTTGCGGCAAGCTTTTCGAACGCCGCTTGGATTGGATCGGAGATCGGCATCTCCGGTGTTGCCATGTTCAAGTTTTCAGGGATGGCTGGCTTCAGCGGCACCACGGCAGCCGCCAGCCATTCGGCATGGAGGTGGCTCCGCAGCAGATCCCGATTGGCAAGATCGAGGGCTGGCGGCTTCACCACGCCCGCGACAAGCCCTTGCCGATTGTTGAAGTAGTATTGGTCGTGGGGGGACTGCGCAGCACAATAAGTGACGACCAGCGCTGCTTGACCACTGCGGCCAGCACGGCCGGCTCGCTGCACATAATTTGCTGGTGTTGGCGGTGCGTTCCGGAGAAAGACAGCGTTCAGCGCGCTGATATCAACGCCGAGCTCCATCGTCGGAGAACAGAAGAGCGCCGGAAGGAAACTGGCGGGTTCGCCTTCCTGGCGCATTTCGTCCCGGTTCTGGGCGATCCTTTCGATATCTGACTTCCCGAACCGGAAGCGATCCTCGCGCCAAGCACGAACTTTCTGGTCGACCTGGGCGGTATGCTCCCGAGCCTCGAAGGCGAAAGGCAGGTTGCCCTCCTGCCCCAGCATCTCCGCAACATCTTCGTAGAGCGCACGGAAGAACGGATTTTCACGTTTCCCGTCAGCCCTCCTGGTCGCTGGAAAGAGGCGCAAGGCGGTCGATGACAGGCGCCACGCAGGAGCGTCTCCGCCAGTAACCACCCGCCGGACGACCTGGTGATTTTCGGCCGCACGCAAGAGCGTGGCGATAACATCGTCATACTCTTTGACTGGTAGCGGCTCCCCCCACAGATCTTTGCCGCGCAGAGCCTTACCCAAAGCCGTCCGCCAGCCTGCTCGTACGATCAGTACATCTTCCGCCGCGCTGATCTCCGCCTTGCTCGGCGGATCGAGCATCAGGAATCCGGCCTGCCGCAGTTCCTGTTCTTCGTTCTGATCGATCAGCCAAGGATCGCGCAGGTGATTTCTGGACGTCTCGGCGACCTGCAATATCCGCTGGCGATCCAACGCTTCGGTGGCAATCGCAAGGCCACGACGCATATAGTCGAAAAGCAGCGTGAAGAGCCGAGCCCGCAATTGGGGCGTGCTGGCCGCCAGTCGCGGATTGTCGGAGAACTCCTCGTCATCGCTTGCGAGTTCACTCAGTCCCGGAAACCGCACCTCCACTAGGCCGGCTTCTTCGAGATTGGGATTTGTGAAGCGCCAGCCCTTCCGAAGATCCGCCCATACGCGATGCGCCAAGATCGACGTCAGCACTTCCTCGGCGGCCTGCCGGTTGTGGAATCCCTTTACGCGCGGATCGGCCATCCAATCGGAGAGCCGGTCAAATTCCTCCAGATCGAAGCCAAGCGCCTTGCGAACAGCCTCCCCAAATCGAACGTCCGCAAGGCCCTTCTCACCTGCGTCCCGCACGGCACGTAAGATACCGCCGCGTAGCAAGCTGACGAAAATGAAGTCATTGAAATGCCCAGCCTGCAGGGCCGCGTCCTGCCGGTTGTCTGTGAACCCCAGAAGCTTGCGGGTGCTTTCCTCAAGCGTGCCGTCGGCCTCCATCCAAGCCAGGATGGTCGAGACGATAAGCGTTGTCGCCGAACTGCGGCCTTCAGCCGACAGGCCTGCTAGCTTGTTGATGTCACGTGCCTGTTGAGGCGGCTGATGGCGACAATGGGGGCAGAAGCGATATTTGCCGCTGAAGAACCATGCTGGCACCCCATCATCGCCGAGCGACCCATCAGGCTTCACAAAGAGGAGTTGCCCCTCGTGCTTGCCGCGATGCCCTCCTTTAAGGCGTTCTTGTCCGGCCGGCGTGGTTTCCTGCCAATCGTCCGGATAGTCAGCGACGGCGCCGCCAAATTGGAAATCGCCATTGACCGCGGGAATTAGGAAGCCGGTTCGCGAGCCGTCTGGTTCTGGGGCTTCACTCGCCGGCTCGTCGATGGCCCGCGCAAGAACCCGGATACCATCGAGCGCATTCTCAATGCGTACGCTATGGTGTTCTTGGCCACATTCTCGGCAAAAGAAGATCGGATATAAGCGCGCATTCGGGTCGGAGGGATGAAAGACCTGCCCCTCCAACACGACACGCCGGCCGCTGGCAGGTTCGATCGTTGCGTAGGCATGGCCGGCGCCGGAAATAAATCGATGAAGCTTAAACGCCAGAAATGCGCGGTCGCTGATGCCGCCGCGGAGGTCTTCGCGACGCCCCATCAAAGACAGCATCCTGGCAAGAGCGTTTCTGCATTCCCCAGAGGGAATCTTCGTCTGGGCTGCTAGTTTGGAGGTCGCGTCGCTCAACGTCATCGGGGGGCGACGGCGCAGTTTTTCGCCTTCAGCAAGTCCGATCTCAGTCTCGATCCAGCAGGCGAGCGGATTGCTGTACAGCTCCTTGTCCCTGAGTCCGGTAGGGATTGGCGATCGAACCGCGTCGACGAGTGTTGCTTCGAGGCTTGTGCTGTTGATGCGGGGATCCGTCGCCCGGGCAAGATTTTCGTCGATGACCGAGGCCGGGCTCAGTTCTTCCCCAAAAATGAGCTTGCCGACACGAGCAACGGCACTTGCTCGCTCGATCTCATCTTGCGCGCTCGACATCGTCGCCGAGGTGCCGATGCAGAGCAGCTTGCGCTCTTTGACGAGACGGTCCTTGACGCGACGCACCAGCATCGCAACGTCCGCTCCTTGGCGGCCGCGATATGTGTGCAATTCGTCCAGCACCAGGAAATCCAAGCCGCCTGCATTGGCGATGACGGCGCGATCGAGCTCGTCCTGACGCGTCATGAGCAATTCGAGCATCATGAAGTTCGTGAGCAAAATGTCGGGCTTGGCCTTGGCGATGGCTTGTCGATCCGCATCGCTCTCCTGGCCTGTATAGCGACCAAAGGTCGGACGCAGCTCCTCTTCCACCCCTGAGCCGCCGATGAACTTTTCGAGCTCCTCAAGTTGGCTGTTGGCTAAGGCGTTCATGGGATAGATGATGATCGCGCGCGTCCGCTGGGCTTCGCCTGCGCGCCGCGCGCGCACGACTGCATCGACGATCGGCAGGAAGAAGCAGAGCGATTTTCCCGACCCCGTACCGGTTGTGACGATGAAACTCTCACCATTGCGCGCCTTCGCGACAGCACGCTCCTGGTGGCGGTGAAGCTTGATCGGCGCCCGGTCAGGACCGCTGGCGAATATATTGCTGAGGGCCGGATCCAACACGCCTTGAGCGACAAGCTGATCGACAGAATGACCGGCCTCGAAATGCGGATTGATAGTAATGAGGGGCTCCGGCCAAAAACGCTGCTCATTATATGCAGCATCGACCTGAGCGCGGATTTCCGGCGCGTGGATCTCCGAAAAGGAGCGTGCGAACGATTCGTATCGTTCTATCAACGCTTGATCGAGATCGAATATATCCACGACGCCCCCTCTTCAGTCATCTCCAAGAGATATCTGGATTACAACTTTGAACCATTATTATTTGAAACACTCGCTTGTATAGCGTGCGGCATTAGAAATTCACCCAAGGCGCCTATGACATCTTCCAAGCTTCCCGGATCCGCTGAAACGTCCCTGACAAAGGCATTCCACTGTCGCTGCTTTTGTTCATCGTTGGCGAAAGCCGGCGTTAGTGCATCGGGCAAATCGACAGGGATCGTTGTCTCGCGTCGGGCGAACGTTGCAGCGATTGCGCGAGCGAGCCTGTCGCCAGCAAAATCAAACGACTTGCTGAGGATCCAGATGTCGTAGAAATCCTTCATCCGACTGTTCGCGCGTCCGAGCGCGACCATCGCCTGAAACTTCTCTGCGATGACAGTTTCGCGCGCGTAGGCACGTAGGCGCGGCGCTGGAAACGCCAGCATGGAGGGATAGTCGAGCATCTCCGCGCCAGGTTCCATCGCATCGCCGAAGCCGATATCGATCGTCAGACTGATCCTGGCGCCGCTGATCGAGGCAGTCGTCCGCAGCCTCAGCCCGCCATATTCAAGCTCTTCGCGGATGCGATCGACGCGAAGAGCGTCGACGTCAAATTCCACACCATCATCATCGTTGACCGCCAGGATGTCCCGAAATGTCGCGAGCATCGCCTCGGGTTCAGGATCGCCAAACCCCAACAGATCAAGGTCACGCGTGCCGCGATGCGGATCCTCAAACCAGCTCATCATCAGCATCGCGCCTTTGAGAACGAAACGGTCCGCATGTCGTGATTGGCTGAGCCGGAAGAGGAGTCGTTCGAGCGCAAAGCGCGTCAGGACAAGATCGAAGCTTTGGCCACTCGTCTTGGCGAGTTGCAGGAGGCGGGCGCGCACTGAAGCGCCGACATTCTTTAGCTCCTTAGCCATTGGCGGTCAGCGCCTCGAGATAGGGTCGAATGACTGTCGCGATTGCTCCTCGCTCGGCTTGCCTGACGATTTCGCCAGGGGTTGTCTTGCGTTGACGCAGTGCCTCTTGGAGGCCCTCAATCGCCACCGACAGACCGATCTTGTTGCGATACCGGAAGCAGTCGGCGATCGTCTTGGCGACCCCAAAAACCTTTACGGGCACCCCCTCCACAGTGTGGGATTCTACGCCCTCGGTGAGCAGACGGTCCGTGAACCGTACCAGCCGGACCGGCGCGCCATCAGGCTTGGGGGCCCAATCTTTTTGGCCAATGGCGATCCACACCTGCCTCGGGAGCTGATCGGTAAGTTGATGGAACGCGAGGGCCGATACGAGACAGACTACGCCCTTGGGCACGCGTTTCGCCGCCTCTGCGAGGTTGTGGTGGGCGTCGAGCGGCGCATCGGGGAGCTGATAAAGTCCCCGCGCAAGACGGAGCACCTCGCCATCCCGCTCCATGCGGCTCATGGTAGCCGCGGTCACCCCCTCCGCGCGCAGTTCCGCCAGACGCGCGATGCCGCGCGCTTTCAGCACGGTGTGGGCAATTCGGCGCTGGGATGCGGGTTCGGACAAGATACGTAAGCTCGGAGTATGGTGTTTAATATCCGAGGTTTTGTATCACCTCTTCTGCCCTTGAAAAAGGGGAAATTGCGGTTTTACATCTTGCGCGCATGGGTATTACACACCCCCGCCCATCCTACCGCCACCATAAACGGGCACCCCCGGTGGCGCGCGAACGAGCTGTGGCACCGGTGGCGCGATCGTCAAACTAGCCCTCTACTGGCCTGAGCAATACGCAGACGTCATCGCGCGGCGTCATGATGGTGGTGCGCATCTTGGCTCGGGTAACACTCACGCGGAAATTCTGACGAGCCTGGGTCATTGCCCCGTCAAGAACGTTGCCGCTGACGATCCGGTCGGGGTTCGCAACGATCTCGCGCCTCACCCGCTTTGGCCACCCCTCGAAAATGATCACCTCATCGAACTGCTTGCCCTTCGCCTTGTGCATGTTCATCACCACGACGCCCGACTCGGGTTTATGAGCAGTCGCGAAATGTTCCTGCACGAACGACTGCCGGGTGATCGCGAGCGCGTTTCGATAGCCGCCGAAGTCGCGCCAATCCTGAACCAGCCCCTGACGAAGCTGGGTGCCGCGCTCTAACAGGCGCACATTGCGAACCTCCTTTCCGACATCTCCAAGGCGCGTGCATACCCCCGCCTCAAGGATCGCGCGCACCGCCACCCAATCAGCGTCGGGATCACCGGTTAGCTCCAGCGCTGCCACCGCTTGATGAACGGCGAAGGTGCTTTTGAGGACACTGTTACCCGGCGTTGGCTTGCCGGCCGCGAGACATTCGTTCCACTTCGCAAGCGCCGTCCGGAACCGCCCCGCATCGTCCAGATCGCCCTTTGTCGGCGCAGCACCGCCACGACCGTGAAAATAGCTGCACAGCAGTTCGACGAACTCATCGAAGCAAGCGGCGTGGCCGCGCTGTTCAAGCAGGAAGGCGATAATTTCCGCCGCCAGGATCGGGCCTTCCATGTCCACGGCGGCTACGTGGGTGATCGGAGGCACCTTACCGAATGGCTCACGCAACACGTCCGAGACAAATCGGGTCATCCGCTTCGTGGGCACGAGGATCGCCAGCGACCAGTCCCGACGGCCACTGTCGATCAGGCGCTTTCGGGCCTGCAGAACCTGCCCCACAAGAGACGCGTAAGCCTGATTGGGGTTGGACTCGAACGCTTCGTAGTCGATCCCCTGATACTCGTCCTGCCGGAATTTTCCGGTCAGGATATCATTCCCGAAAAGAGCGATCTCGGTCCCCTTGCTCCTGTGGTTGTCGCTGGCAAGATCATGGACGGAGGGGGCAAAGGCGTCCGTGAAGTGGTTCAGCCTCTCCGGATCGGCGCCGATGAATTCGAAGATACGCTGCTCGGGATCGGCGAGCGCGATCAATGTGCTGTTCATCCCCAAAGCCTGCACCACGCGCCATTGGTCGGCGCTGGTGTCCTGGAACTCGTCCAAGATGATGTAGGGATACATCGTGGAGACGAGCGACAGGACCCTGCTCGATCCGTGGAGCAGGATCGCCACACGTTCAGCGAACAGGTCGAAGCAGACCTTCCCCTCCTCGCGCGCCAGGCGTATACGCTCAGCATCTTCGCGCGCACGCTTCTCCGCCTTCTCCTCCTCCGACAGCTTGGAGGCCGCCTTGTAGCCGCTACGCACGGCAGACAGCGCAATCGCCTCGTTCGGCGGTGTCAGGATCGTCATGCGGCGCGGAAATCCGACGAGATAACCGTGGGTCTTCAGGATGCGCCAGAAGAAGGAATGGTAGGTATCGACCTCGATCCTCTGCTTTTCTTCGCGGGTGATCGAGCGCTCTTCGTCTATTGCCTCGAAGACCCGCGAAACGGTGGCCCGAGCGAAGCTCAAGAAGAGTATGCGCTGGCCGGGGCCCAGCGATTCCCGCGCGATCTTGGCGGCCCTCAGGATCGAGACAGTCGTCTTCCCTGAACCGGGACCGCCAGTCACGAGCTGATGGCCACCGGCCTTCAGAACGTCCTTCTGCGCTTGCGTGAGGTCGACCATGATGCCGCCCGCCTACTCTTTCGGCCCAGCAGCGGCATCACCTTCCTCAGCGGGTGGCGGCGGCGGATCGCAGACTGCCTTCAACGTGATGCACGCCTCGCGTATCCACTGCGGGATTTCCGCCTCGGAGCACTGGGCGATGAACTCAGCGATGCCCCAGTTGCCCTTCGACCAACCGAAATACTCCTTCAGCGCAGCAATCGCGTTCGCCTTTGGGTCGGGATATTTCGCCAGCAGGTGCGGAGGCCAATCGAGCGTGTCGGCGAACCGCTCAAGCGCCGCCTGGCTGGTGTTCTTAAGGATCAGGTCCTCGATGCCCTTTTCCTCATGCATGAAGAGGCGATCAACCTGGGCCTCGATCTCCGCCTTGGCGGGATCGGTCTGCTTATCGCACAGGGCGAACGTCCGCTTGCCAAGGCTCTTGTAGAGGGACGCCAGGTCGGCAATCTGCGACTCTGTGCCGGCGTCGATCACGCACACGCCCAAGGCCTCCAATGAAGCGTAGACGGCGGGGTTGAGCTCTGACAGTCGGCGAGCTGCAACCGGAAAAGACGTTGCCTCCGTCGCTCCCTCGGCGATGAGGACGCGGCGTGAAAGAAGCCCCTCACAAAACCGCGTGCGGAACTCCTGTCGATAGCGCTTGTGCTTGACACTTTCAGGAAGTGCGATCTCAGCCTGGCTCAGGACACCGTCGTCCGTGCGAGACAGGATGACGGTCTCGTCGAGCTTGAACTCCTCCAGGACATAAGGCGAATGCGAGGTGAAGAGCGACTGGGCCGCCAGTTTTCGAAGCTCATGGACTATCCGTTTCTGCGCATATGGCGGGATCGCCGTCTCGACCTCCTCCATCGCGAAGATGACGTTCTGCTTGTCCTCGGCGATCTGCGACAGCATCGCCAGCACCAGCATGTTGATCGTGCCGGTTCCCTGCCGGAAGAACGGCGCGGCGTGATCCCCAGCGCCCGTTGCGATAAAGGCGGTCACCACCTTGCGAAGATGCTCGCGCGTCAGGTTTGAGACCTTCAGATGCGGCTTCACCCCCCATTCGCGCGGAACATACTTCTTCAGGGACTGGTCGATGCTGTCGAGGACGCCGGAGATGCCGATCGCAGGATCGCTGGCCACGTCGAAGTCTGCCAGCGTCCCAATGGTCCCCTCCCACATCTGCGGCCGGATCTCCTTCAGACGCAGGATGATGTCGAGGAGGCTGCCATGTTCGAGGCTGAGTGCGCGAGAACCAGTCCGCAGTGATCGTAGAAAGAGAAACCCGCAATGCTGCTTGTCCTTCTTCGAGAACGGCGTCGGCGTGTCCTCTTCGGTCAGGCTCCGCGTGAAGTAGGTGTAGCCCGTGAAGTCGTCCTCGTCGGCGTCATAGGCGCCGATGAACGTTACCCGCAGTGCAGCGTTGATGTTCGCGGCGTCAACGCCGGCGGGATTCGGTGCCTCGTAGAAGACATCGGCAACCGTATCCAACCACTCGATGCTTCCCCCGAAACGAGCCTGCTGCTCGGCCGAGAGATTGGTAATCGTCACCTCGATCGTGATCTTCGGCGCATCTGGCGGCGCTTCACCTTCGACGGCTTCCGGGCCTGCGGCCGCCAGGTAGTTGCCTTGATAGAAATCGTGCTCGTCGACAGGAGGCCGCCGGCTCAGCCTATCCGGACCAAGCGCGAGGTCGATGGCTTCAAAGATCGATGATTTTCCCGTGTTGTTGTCGCCAATTAGCACGGCATGGTCGGGCAGCAGCAGCTTAGTCGCTCGGATGCCGCGGAAATTCTCGATCGCAACGGAATATATCTTCACCCCAATCCCCCCGAGCTGGGTGTCTCCTTCCCCAGCGCCGACCGAGAATCGATCGGCGACTCCGGGTGAATTGAGTCTCGCCCCCTCATTGACAGGCCCTTATAACCGTCCATATATGCCCGGTAAAGGATGGCCGGTCATGTTTGCCTATACCCCTGAGAAATTTTCCTCTCTCTATGAGTCTCGTCTCGGTCAGAGGATTTGGGAGTTTCTGACACAGCCAGAGAATGTCGCGCGCCTGGAAACAGCTTCAGGCCTGAGCAAGCCCGCCGTCGAAGGTATCGAGGAACAACTCCTTGAGGAATTCCGCGAGGAAATTCTGGTTGACCGGGTGAAACAGATGGTCGGCCACATGGTGCGCCAGCTCATGGAACAGCAAGGCTGGGTGCTCGACCAGAGCGACGTTAAGGTCCAGTCGGTCCCTTTCAGCAAGGCGGCGCGCTATCGGCGGCCGGAGTGGATCACCTTCCACGCATTCCGTAACACCAGCGACCCGCGCGACGTCGCCATTACTGACCGGCGACAGAATGCACCGCTACCGGCGGATACCCGCTGGACCTATTACGCAACCTTCGCCAGCCCGCTGAAAGCGGCTGTAGCGTTCGGCGTCCGCGACATTCGACAACTGCGTCAGCAGGTCCATTCACACGGCTATCAGCGCGTCCGGATCGAGCGGATGTTGCGGCGCGCATGATCGAGCACAGCGGACAGATGACCGATTTCGACCCTGCCACCATCGCCGCAGCCGATTTCTACGACAAGCACTACGCGGGAGCCGAGCCGATCTTCCTCGAGCCCGGCAAGAAGCTGACGCTCGGAAGCGCGCAGCGTCCTCGGCATTGTCGATTCTGCCGCCAGGATGAGCCGGCCGTGACCTTCAAGGACGAAGCCCACGCGCTGCCGGCGGCCTTCGGTAACACTGGGCTTTTCAGCAGCTATGAGTGCGACACCTGCAATCATCTCTTCGGCGAGGGTATCGAAAATCATCTCGGAAACTGGACCAAGCCCATGCGCACACTCTCGCGCATCAAGGGCCGAAGCGGCGTCCCTACCATCAAGAAGCCAGGCCCCGACAAGGGCTGGCGTGTCGAATATTCCGGTACGGGCTTTCAGCTTCAGGATTATGAAGACGATCCGTTCTTTGAGGTGGACGAGACGGCCAAGCAGCTTCGCTTCGAGCTTCATCGCGACACCTATGTCCCGGTCGCTGCCCTCAAGGGACTGGTCAAGATCGGCCTTACCCTCATCCCCGAGGTCGAGACCCAGCATTTCCGGGAGACCTATGACTGGATCCGCGACACCGACCATTCGCGCAACTTCGTCGCGGAGTTTCCCATCATTCGGACGTTCATCCCCGGTCCGATGCGCAACGACCTCATCGTTCTCATGTTGATGCGGCGGCGCACAGGAATCGACACCGTGCCCTATGCCTTCTTCACCCTGGCCTATGGGAACGAAGTACTTCAGGTTTTCCTACCCTCGATCTCAAAAGACCGCTGCATCGACGGCCGACCTCTGTCGCTCCTGCCCTTTCCAACGCCGGGATCGCCCAATCCGGCTCTCTACGGTCGGCCCAAAGTGAAGGTTGAGAAGCTGACCGCGCGTGAACCCGTAAAGGGCGAGAAGGTCCCTGCGATCTTCGGCTTCGATTCCGTGCAGGAAAAGGCGACCGATCAGACCGACGGCGGAGCCTGATCGAGATGAACGCCCAGCCTTCCGCCGTGACGGCGTCACGCTCTTACTACATCAAGCTCGGCCGGGGCGGCGACTGGGAGGCTGAGAGCCTGCGGGACGGCGTGCTTCGCTTCGGTTATCGCGAAGCGCCTCATGACCTTTGCGTGCGAGGCGATTGGCAGGCCGTGTGGGAGGCCATGAAGCTCGTCCGCGGCGATGCAGGCGCCGCAACCCGCGACGTCAATCAAATCCGTGCCTATTATGAAGCCAACGAGGAGACCATTTTCATCACGTTCGTTGGCGGCCTGCTTTATTGGTGCCGCCCTTCTGGCCCCGTTGAAATCCTTGACGACCGCAGCCACCGCCGCAAAACCATGGACGGGTGGCATAACACCAGCATCGGTGGCAATGTCCTTTCGGCGGACCGGCTTTCGGGCCGGCTGCTGAAAGTCCAGATGTTCCGAGGAACGATCTGCGACGTGCGCGCCGGCGATTATCTGCTTCGAAAGCTGAACGATCAGCTTTCTCCCGAAGTTGCTGCTGCCGAGGAGGCGGAACGCGCACTGATGGCGGCAATCATCGACCTCATGCGCCTGCTCACATGGCAGGACTTCGAGCTTCTCATTGACCTCGCTTTTTCAACAAGCGGCTGGCGCCGCGTCAGCCAGGTCGGACGCACGCAGAAAACGGTCGATCTGGAACTCGTCCTACCTAGCACAGGCGAACGTGCTTTTGTTCAGGTCAAATCCCAAGCAACCGTAGCAGCCCTTCACGAGTATGCGATCCGCCTAACAGAGGCGGAGGCCTATGACCGAATGTTCTTTGTCTGGCACACGGGTGATCTTCCCGAAGACCAACCCGGCCCGGAAGGTGTTTTTCTGCTAGGGCCTCGCAAACTTGCCCGCATGGTGCTCGACGCCGGGCTCTCATCGTGGCTTCGCGAGAAGGTGTCCTGAAGGGGAATGCCTTCCCCTGCGGCCAAGCCACGGTCTCGGCCGACCCCTTCTGCGGGGAAACCCCGCAACGCCCCCCGAGAGTGAGAGTGGGGATCAAAGATCCGTGACGGGTTGAGTGTCGAGAGAGAGGCTCTCGGCGCCTGTCATGGAGATTGATCCCATGAACACGCAGGTTCTCGACGCACGCCGCGACATGCGCGGCGGCTACAAGGTGGATGTCAGCCGCGGCGAGCGGATCGGCCGCGTTTCCTCGGAGTGGTTCTCGCGCCCCGATGACGAGCGCTACCTCTCCCTGTCGGAGCTGGCGGATTCGGTGCGCAGCCGGTCGGAGCGCAGCCGGACCCGCGTGGTGGAAACCGCGCTCATCCATGTCGAGGCGAGCCGGACTGATCCGGAGCGGTTGTCTCTCATCCTGCCGGGCTCGGACACGTCGGTCGCGCCAACGCACTGGAGCTTCGGTCAACTCGCCAGCCAGGTCGGCGCTCCCGCCGCCTATCTGCGCCAGCTCCCGGCCGCACTGGCCGGCATCAATCTGCAATACGGTCTGACCTCGCATCGGGCCGAGCAGATCAAGACGCTCGAAACCGACAATGGCCGGGTCGAACTGCGCGCCGTGACTGGCCCCGACTATGGCCGCATCTACGACCACGAGCTGGTCGAAGCGGTGCAGAGGATCGCTGGCAACGGCACGGGCGACACGCGGTGGAAGGTGCCCGGCGTGCTCGATTGGTCGACCGGCGTCTACAACCCCCGCGTCGACATTACGAAGGACACCACGACGCTCTATGCGTCCGACCGCGATGTGTTCCTCTTCCTCGTCGACGATCTCAACCCCATCGAGGCCGGCCGGCTCCCCGACGGTTCGCCCGACCTCTATTTCCGCGGCTTCTACTGCTGGAATTCCGAAGTCGGCGCGAAGACGCTCGGCATGGCGAGCTTCTATCTCCGCGCGGTCTGCCAGAATCGCAATTTGTGGGGCGTGGAAGATTTCGAGGAGATCACCATCCGCCACAGCAAGTACGCGGCGTCCCGCTTCGCCCACGAAGCGGCTCCGGCGCTGCTGAACTTCGCGAATTCCTCGCCCATGCCGTTCGTCAACGGCATCAAGGCCGCGCGCGAACGGATCGTGGCCAAGTCCGACGAGGACCGCACGGAATTCCTGCGCAAGCGCGGTTTCTCGAAAGCCGAGACCGGCAAGATTATCGAGACCGTCCTGGCCGAGGAAGGTCGCCCGCCGGAGTCGATCTTCGACTTCGTCGCAGGCATCACCGCCGTTGCCCGCGAAAAGACCAATCAGGATGCGCGGCTCGAACTGGAGGGCAAGGCCAAGAAGCTGCTCGACCGCGCCGCCTGATCTCCGTGAAGCCGGAAATGCGGAACTCCGTATCTCCGGCTTTGCATCTTCGTGCTTTCCCGTTCCCCCGCATCCGTTGCGCTGCCCTCCAAGAGTGAGAGGGCGGCGCTTCGCTTCGTGACGGGTTTGGGTTCGAGAGAGAGGCTCTCGGCGCCCGTCGCGGAGTAAGGAACATGGCAACTGCCGTTCAGAAGATTACCCTGTCGTCCTCGCGCGACATTCCCTTCAACAAGCTGGTGCTCAGCCAGTCGAACGTCCGCCGCGTGAAGGCCGGCGTCTCGATCGACGAGCTGGCCGAGTCGATCGCCCGTCGCGGCCTGATCCAGAGCCTTCATGTGCGCCCGGTTCTCGACAGTGAAGGTCAGGAAACCGGCATGTTCGAGGTGCCCGCCGGCGGCCGCCGTTACCGCGCGCTGGAAATGCTCGCCAAGCAGAAACGGCTCAACAAGACCACCCCTGTCCCCTGCGTCGTGTCGGCCGCGAACGCCGGCATCCTCATCGACGAGGTGTCGCTCGCCGAGAACATTGAGCGCGCACCGCTTCATCCGCTCGACCAGTTCCGCGCCTTCCAGGCCATGCGCGACAAGGGCATGACCGAGGAGGCCATCGCCGCAGCCTTCTTTGTCGGCGTCAACGTGGTGAAGCAGCGCCTGCGCCTCGCGTCGGTCTCGCCGACTCTGCTGGACGTCTATGCCGATGACGGCATGACGCTCGAACAGCTCATGGCCTTCAGCGTGTCGCACGACCATGCTCGTCAGGAGCAGGTCTGGGAGACGGTCCGCAATAGCTGGCAGAAGGAGCCGTTTCAGATCCGGCGCATGCTGACCGAAACCACGGTCGGCGCCTCTGACAAGCGCGCGATCTTCGTCGGCATTGACGCCTATGAGGCGGCGGGCGGCACCGTCCTGCGCGATCTGTTCGAGTCCGACGATGGCGGCTGGCTTCAGGACATCGGCCTGTTGGACCGGCTCGTCTCCGAAAAGCTGACGGTGATCGCGGACGAGATCGCCACCCATGGCTGGAAATGGGTCGAAGCCGCCGTCAGCATTCCCTACGGCGTCACCCATGGTCTCCGCGAGATCGAAGGCGTTCCGCTCGACATCACCACGGAGGAGCAGGCCACGCGCGACGCGCTGCAGGCGGAACTCGACCGCCTGACCGCCGAATATGAGGACGCGGACGAGCTTCCGGACGAAGTCGATGCTCGCCTGGGTGAGATCGAAGCGGCCATCGAAGCCCTCGACAACCGTCCCGTCCGCTACGACCCGGACGAGATTGCCGTCGCCGGCGTGTTCGTCAGCATTGATGCCGACGGTTCGCTTTCTGTCGATCGCGGCTACGTCCGCCCCGAAGACGAGCGGCCGGTCGAAACCGTGGATGGCGACACACAGGACGAAGAGGTCGACCCTGACACCGGCGAAATCCGCACGCCTACCATCCAGCGCGCGGTCATCACGATCGGCGGCCAGCCGGTCCAGACCGATGACGAGGACGAGGACGACAGCTTAAAGCCACTGCCCGAACGCCTCGTCATCGAGTTGACCGCCCATCGAACGCTCGCCCTGCGCAATGCGCTGGCGGAAAATCCGCACGTCGCGATGACGATGTTGCTGCACAAGCTCGTCAGCGACACCTTCCGTCATGCCGCGCCGACCGGCTGCCTCGAAGCCAGTGTCCGCCATATCTTCTTCTCGGCCCAATCCGAGGAGTTGAAGGACAGCCCTTCGGCGCAGGCGGTCAACGAGCGCCATGAAGGCTGGGGCGATCATGTTCCTGCCGATGACCAAGCGCTGTGGGACTGGCTGACCCATCTCGATGATGGCACGCGCATGGACCTGTTGGCCCTCTGCGTCAGCTATGGCGTGAACGCGCTCTTCGAGCGGCCGAACCCGCATTCCGGCTCGGGCGTCAGCCAGCACGGCCTCGACGTGCGCCTGGCGCAGGCCGATCGGCTCGCGCGAGCGACCGGGCTCGATATGGTGGCGGCTGGCTGGAAGCCGACGGTCAGCAACTATCTCGGCCGCGTCACCAAGCCCCGCATCCTGGAAGCCGTCCGCGAAGGCGCCGGCGAGCGGGCAGCGCAACTCATCGACCACCTGAAGAAGGGCGATATGGCCAAGGAAGCCGAACGCCTGCTGGCGGAAACCGGCTGGCTGCCCGAGCCCCTGCGTCTTGACGGCGCAGACGGCGACCAGGTTGGCGGACATGCCGGTCAGGACAGCGCCGATGAGGCTCTGCCCGCTTTCCTCACCGATGACTCGGAGGATGACGAGCGCTCCGATGCCGAAGAGGACGAGGAAGTCGTGATGATCCCGGCCGAGTGAGGTTGCCAGCGAGAAGCGGCCGCGGCCGCTTCTCGTATCGCCCGAACGTCAATGTCCATCCGTCGCAACAACCGCCCAATCGTTGCATGCCTGCGGAATACCTTCGCGTCAGAGGCTCCGCTACAATAGGAATCGACATTCCGCGCGGTGGCTGGACAAGATCGCCGAAGAGCACATGGACACTGGATACAAATGAATGTTGCTGACGAAGGCAAAAAAATGGGCGCGCACGGTCAAGCGAGATGTCTTGGCCCTGTGGTTGGCTGCGCGCGACCATAGAACCCCTGCTATGCGAAGGTAATGGCCGGTGCTGTCGCGGCATATGCGCTAAGCCCAATCGACCTAATTCCGGATTTCATTCCCGTGCTCGGCTATCTGGACGATTTGATTATCGTCCCACTCGGTATTCTTCTGGCCGTTAAGCTCATTCCCACCCCATTAATGGACGAATTTCGAGCGGCCGCTTCCCAAAAGAGCCGTCAGTCGAGTTACGGCGGCCTGGTTGCCATCTTGCTCATATGGACACTGGCTGCGACACTATTGGTTTGGTGGCTTTGGCCACAAATAGCATCCTGATCATCTATCGCGCAGCGACACACACCCGGCGTTCCGCCGGTTTTTTTGTTTCTGAGTAGAGAGCCAGAGGTCCGCCGGGACGAGGTGAGTCCGGGCGGTTCGAGAGAGAGCGCCGTTCGGGCTTTCCCGTTTCCGCTCTCTTCGAGGTTTCCCACCATGAACATCCTGTCTTCCGTGTCTGGTTCGCCGGCCGCGCCGCTGCCGCGCGCGTCGGCGTCCACCAATCCCGCCGCAGCCATCCTGTCGGCCGCCAATCTCCTTCTCTCGCATTTCGAGCGCGGTGCCCGGATCGACGCCATGGTTCTGCGCAGCGCCTTGGAAACGGCTTTCGGCGCATCCGATGCCTCCGGTCTCTGGAACTGGAAAACCGCCTATGAAGCGTGCGAGGTCGCGACCGTCCTGTTTCTGCGCAAGTATGGAAAGGCGCTGTTCCGCAAAGCCGCTTCTCCGGATGCACGTCTTTCCGTCCTGACCAGGATCGTCGACCTGCTGCCGACGCACACACGCCGCTCCGAGGAATCGCAGGCGCTCCAGCAATTCTCGACGCCGCTGCCGCTTGGATTGGCCGCGCGCACCGCAGCCGCCATCTCGCCGACCGATCGCGTGCTCGAACCATCCGCCGGCACCGGCCTTCTCGCGATCCTCGCCCAGACGGCCGGCGGCACGCTCATCCTCAACGAGCTGGCCGAGACCCGCGCCGATCTACTCGCCTCTCTCTTTCCGGCACTTCCCGTCACCCGCTTCGACGCCGCCCAGATCGACGATCATCTCGATCGCGCCGCGATCCCGTCCGTCGTGCTGATGAACCCGCCATTCTCGGCGATGGCGCATATCGCCGGCCGCGTCGCCGATGCCGGGTTTCGCCATATCGCGTCGGCGTTGAACCGGCTCGCACCGGGCGGCCGCATGGTGGCGATCACCGGCGCCAATGTCGGACCGGACCTGCCGGACTGGCGCGACGCCTTCGTCCGTCTTCAGGAGCGCGGCACGATCGTCTTCTCCGCCGCCATCGCCGGGGCCGTCTATGCCAGGCATGGCACGAGCTTCCCGACGCGGCTCACCGTCATCGACAAGCGGGCCGCCGACGACCCCGCAAAGTTCCCGGCTTCGCCCGGCATGGCGCCGGACGTCGCCACGCTGCTCGGCTGGATAGGGGTCCATGTCCCTCCGCGCTTGTCGGTCGAACTGCCGGCGGCGATCGCCGCTCCGCTCCCGGCCGCGGCGTCGAGGACGGTGCGCGGCTATCTCGCGCGCGCGGCCACCCCGCGTTCCGTTGCCGTGGCCGCGGATCCCGAGGGGATCGAGCTTGCCTATGAGGCCGTCGACTGGACGCCGCCCGACGGCACGCACCTGACCGAGGCGATCTATGAGGAGTTCGGATTGCAGTCGATCCGCATTCCCGGTGCTCAGCCCCATCCGACCAAGCTGGTGCAGTCCGCCGCCATGGCGAGCGTCGCGCCGCCGAGGCCGAGCTATCGCCCGATGCTGCCAGCGAACATCCACGAGCTTCTGTCCGACGCCCAGCTCGAAACCGTGATCTATGCCGGTGAAGCCCATGGCGAATACCTCGCCGGATCATGGACGGTCGACGAAACCTTCGATCTCGTCCAGGCCGCGCCGGCCGACGCCGCAAACGCCGTCCGCTTCCGCCGCGGCTTCATGCTCGGCGACGGCACCGGCGCCGGCAAGGGCCGCCAATCGGCCGCGATCATTCTCGACAACTGGCTGCGCGGTCACCGCAAGGCAGTCTGGATCTCCAAATCCGACAAGCTGATCGAGGATGCGCAGCGCGATTGGTCCGCGCTCGGCACGGAGCGCCTGCTGGTCACGCCGCTGTCGCGCTTCCCGCAAGGCAAGCCGATCACGCTCGCGGAAGGCGTCCTATTTGCAACCTACGCCACGCTGCGCTCCGACGACCGCGGCGAGAAGGTTTCGCGCGTCCGGCAGATCGTCGAATGGTTGGGCTCCGACTTCGACGGAGTGATCATTTTCGACGAGAGCCACGCGATGCAGAATGCCGGCGGCGGCAAGGGAGAACGGGGTGATGTCGCTCCATCGCAGCAAGGCCGCGCTGGCCTGCGGCTTCAGCACGCTCTGGCGAATGCCCGCATCGTCTATGTCTCCGCGACCGGCGCGACCACCGTCCACAACCTCGCCTATGCCCAACGGCTCGGCCTGTGGGGTGGCGAGGATTTCCCGTTCGCCACGCGGGCCGAGTTCGTCGAAGCCATCGAGGACGGCGGCGTCGCGGCCATGGAAGTGCTCGCACGAGACCTGCGCGCGCTCGGCCTCTACACCGCACGGTCGCTCTCCTACGACGGTGTCGAATATGAATTGGTCGAACATGCGCTAACCGGCGAGCAGCGCCGAATCTACGACGCTTATGCCGGTGCGTTCGCCATCATCCACAATCATCTCGACGCGGCGATGCAGGCGGCCAACATTACCGGCAGCAGCGGCACGCTGAACCGCCAGGCCAAATCCGCCGCCCGTTCCGCCTTCGAATCGGCCAAGCAGCGCTTCTTCGGCCATCTGCTCACCAGCATGAAAACGCCGACGCTGATCGGCTCGATCGATTGCGATCTTGAGGCCGGCCATGCCGCCGTCATCCAGATCGTCTCGACCGGCGAAGCCCTCATGGAGCGTCGTCTCGCCGAGATCCCCACCGAGGAATGGAATGACGTCCGGGTGGATATTACGCCCCGTGAGTACGTACTGTCGTACTTGCAGACCGGTTTCCCGGTGCAGCTCTACGAGCCGTTCACCGACGGCGAAGGCAATCTGTCCTCCCGGCCGGTCTATCGCGACGGTCAGCCCGTCGAGAGCCGCGAAGCCGTGGCCCGGCGTGACGAGCTGATCGAGCGCCTCGCCTCGCTCCCGCCTGTGCCGGGCGCGCTCGACCAGATCGTGCAGCGCTTCGGCACCGACATGGTGGCCGAGGTGACGGGCCGCTCGCGGCGCATCGTTCGCAAGGACGACCGCCTGGCCGTCGAGAACCGCGCGCCTTCGGCGAACCTCGCCGAGACCGCCGCCTTCATGGACGACCTGAAGCGCATCCTCGTGTTCAGCGATGCCGGCGGCACCGGGCGCAGCTACCATGCCGAGGTGTCGGCGCGGAACCAGCGCCTGCGCGTGCATTACCTGCTCGAGCCGGGCTGGAAGGCCGACGCCGCCATCCAGGGACTCGGCCGCACCAATCGGACCAACCAGGCGCAGCCGCCGCTCTTCCGTCCGATCGCAACCGACGTGAAAGCGGAAAAGCGCTTCCTCAGCACGATCGCACGGCGGCTCGATACGCTCGGCGCGATCACGCGCGGGCAACGCCAGACCGGCGGCCAGGGCCTATTCCGACCGGAAGACAATCTGGAATCCTGCTACGCCCGCGACGCGCTGCGACAGCTCTACCTGTTGATCGTGCGCGGCAAGATCGAGGGCTGCTCGCTCGACCGCTTCGAGTCCGCCACCGGCCTGAAGCTGATGGACGACAACGGCATCAAGGACGAGCTGCCGCCGATCACCACCTTCCTGAACCGGTTGCTCGCGCTCACCATCGAGCTTCAAGGCATCCTCTTCGCCGCCTTCGAGCAGCTTCTTGATGCGAAGGTGACAGGCGCCATCGCCAGCGGCGTCTACGACGTCGGGCTGGAGACGCTGACGGCGGAGAGCTTCGTCGTCACCGACCGCACCTCCATCTACACCCATCCAGCAACCGGCGCGCAGACGCGTCTGCTCACCATCACGGAGCGACGGCGCAACCGGCCGATGACGCTGGATGACGCGCTCGCCTACGCCGAGGGCGATGGCGGCAGGCTGCTCGTCAACGGCAAGTCGGGCCACGCTGCCGTACAGGTTCCCGCGCCGTCGCTGATGCTCGACGATGGCGAGATCGAACGCCGCGTGCGGCTGATCCGCCCCATGGAGCATCATCACGCCTCGTTGAAGATGATGGCCGAAAGCCATTGGGAGAACGTCGACCGCGCCACCTTCGTCGCCGCGTGGAATCGCGAAGTCGCCGAGGTGCCCACCTTCTCGGAAAGCACCATCCACATCGTCGCCGGGCTCCTCCTGCCGGTCTGGAAGCGCCTGCCGAACGAGTCGACGCGGGTTTATCGCCTCCAGACCGATGATGGCGAGCGCATCATCGGTCGCCGCGTCTCTCCGGCCTGGGCCGCGAACGCGGCGTCCACGGGTGCAGCAAGCCTTTCGTCCGACGCTGCCTATGCCGCACTGGTCGATGGGCGGACGATCCTCGATCTTGCCGAGGGGCTTCAGCTTCGCCGCGTCCGCGTGATGGGCGCCAACCGTATCGAACTCTCCGGCTTCACCGAGGCCATGCGAGATCGCTTGCGAGCCTATGGCCTGTTCACGGAGATCATCACCTGGAAGCTGCGCTTCTTCGTGCCGGTCGATGCCTCCGGACCATCCGTCATAGGCAAACTGCTCGACACCTATCCGGTCGAGCGCGTCGGCGAACGGGAGGCGGCATAATGGCGCGTCGCGATGCCTCCGATCTCGCATCCCGTCTCGGCCGACAGGCCGAGGCGGTGTGCCGACATTATCTCGGCGCGGGCCGCAGGCAGGGCAACTATTGGCAAGTTGGCGACGTTCGCAACACGCCCGGCCGATCCTTGTTCGTGCGCCTCAAGGACACAGTCAAAGGCCCCGCCGGCAAATGGACCGACGCCGCAACGGGCGAGCATGGCGATTTGCTCGACGTGATCCGTGAATCGCTGGGTCTCATCGACTTCGCCGACGTCGCCGAGGAGGCCCGTCTGTTTCTCAGCCTGCCGCCTCCCGATCCCGAGCCGCAGCCGAAACAGCACAGTCGCACGCTGGCACCATCGGGCTCCGCAGAAGCAGCACGCCGGCTGGTCGCCATTTGCCAGCCGATTGGCGGCACGCTCGTAGAAGCGTATCTGCGCGGTCGCGGAATTGCGGCTTTGCACGGATGCGGAAACCTGCGTTTCCACCCGCGTTGCTACTATCGGCCGGACGAGCACAGCCCGACCGAGACCTGGCCGGCGATGGTCGGCGTCGTCACCGATCTCTCCGACAGGCTCACCGGCGCGCATCGGACCTGGCTCGCCCCGGATGGCTCCGGCAAGGCGCCGATCGACATTCAGCGGAAAGCGATGGGCGACCTTCTTGGGCACGCGGTCCGCTTCGGGCTCTCCGGCGAGGTGTTGGCCGCCGGCGAAGGCATCGAAAGTGTGCTCTCCGTTCGTGAGGTCATGCCAGGCATGTCGGCGGCGGCGGCACTCTCCGCGGCTCACCTCGCCGCCATCCAGTTCCACGACGCGCTGCGCCGGCTCTATGTCGTGCGCGACAACGATCGCGCCGGAGACGGTGCGCGAAACGCGCTGATCGAACGGGCGAACGCGGTCGGGATCGAGGCAATCGCCCTGTCTCCCGTGCTTGGGGACTTCAACGAGGATCTCCGCACATTCGGCCGGGACGCACTGATGGCGCATATCCGGGTGCAGCTCGCCCCCCAGGACGTCGCCCGCTTCATGCTCCCGGCGGCGTAGATCGAGGGCTGAACAGTGGCGGCGCGCGGCTGCCATCATGCTCGCATGGATGCACGATCCTTTGGAGAGAACCGCGCCTCGGCCTTCGAGAGGGCGATCGGCCCACATGCGGTTCGGACAGGCAATGCCTGCGGCCGACTATTTTCCGGCGGCGCGTTCCGCGCCTTTCCATCGCGAAACAAAATAGCCGGCCTTCGGCATCCTCCGCTGTCGCTCCGGCCCGGCGCGCGCGCCGGGTGCAGGTCCGCTCCGCCCGTGGGCTCCGTCGCCATGAAGGCCGCGACGGTCGCGGTCCAGCCAAGGAGCATCCCATGAGCGAGCACGACGACTACGAACCGCACCACGAATCGTCACCCACCGATCACGTCCTCAACGAATTACAGCTCCACGGCTACCGCCCCTTCGCCGACGAGCCCGACCAGCGGCTCCTGCCCGACGGCAATCAGGTCGCGGGCGCGGTTGCCGACATCTTCGACGCCCTGATCTCGACCCTGGAGGACACCCGCCTCGAACCCGACCTCGACGATCTCCTCTGGTCGACCGTCAACGTCTTCCACCGCGCCGCCGAACGGATCGCCCGCGAATTGGACGACAACGAGCAGGCGCAGAAACGCTCGCAGCGGCAACAGGACGGCAGCGAGGTGAAGTCGGTCGAACTCGAGCGCCAGATCGCCGAGGGCAAGACGCTCATCGAACGGCAAAACGCCTTCGAGCTGATGCGCGACCAGGCCGCCGAACACTACGAGCGCCAGATCGGCAAGCCGTGGCTCCCCCGCACAGGCTCAATGGTCAACCATCGCAACCTGACCTCGGCAATGATCGACAGCCGCGACTTCCTCATGGCGAAGAAGCGGGCAGAGCAGGAAGTGCTCCTGCCGGCGGGTCCGAAGATCGTCGTCACCGGCGGGCTCGATTTCAACGACCACCGGCTGATCTGGGCCAAGCTCGATCAGGTGCATGAGAAGCATCCCGACATGGTGCTGGTTCACGGCAAGTCGCCAAAGGGCGCCGAGAAGATCGCCTCGCTCTGGGCAAAGAACCGCAACGTCCCGCAGATTGGCTTCGCACCCGACTGGACGAAGCACGGCAGGGCCGCACCCTTCAAGCGCAACGACGAGATGCTCGACATCGTGCCGAAGGGCGTGATGCACTTCCCCGGCACAGGCATCAACGACAACCTCGCTGACAAGGCGAGGAAGCTCGGCATTCCCGTCTGGAAGTTCGGCGGCGCGTAAGCGCCGCCTGAGCCATCAACCTGTAATGCCTGATTTCCACGGACGCGGTGATCAAGGGCCCGCTTACGTCGCAATGTAAATCAATCCAAAGCAGGCGCAGCAATCGGCTTGGAAAATTTCGATATGTCGGCATCTTGGGCTGATGCCAGAATTAGCGCCATTCCCAGATGTCTTCGCACCGGACATTCCCCTCTCGGAAACCTTCTATCAAAGCGCCTTGGTTAAGCTCGATTCCGCAGCGTGGGCGGCGAAGCAGTCAGCCGATGGGTTGGCTCTTCATTCAATCGCCATCGCCACCGAGTTGCTGCTCAAGTCCCATTTGCTGCGCGCGGCCAGCACGGACGACTGGAACCGTACCCAGATCGGCCACAATCTCGATGTGGCCGCTCGATACGCCGCACGCGCGGGGTTGGTCCTTCCGTCGCGGCTGACGGCGGTCATCGATCAGCTCCATCCCCATTTTCAACGCGGCGGATTTCAGCGGGATGCCTCGCGCACATGGCCGGCGGGGTTTGCGGACGCGGCCTGCGCGATCGTGAATGAGCTGGCTCAAAAGGTCTCCGAGCACGCGCGTCGTGACGCCCACGGCTCCTGAGGCGAAGACGACCACCCCCGCTTATCTGCGCTGATCCTTGGTCCAGCCGATGGCCTGACGCCATCAACCCGCAAGGGGTCGGACTACGCTTGCGCGTGCCGCCGCGCCGGCGTTGCCAGCGCGGTGATTGCGGCCATCGGCCGAACACATCGGGCGCCTGTCAGCGGGGGATGGTCCTCCGCCCCAGCAGGAGCCGGATTGATGTCCTTCCCCGACGCACACGCCTTCGCCTTCAGCCTCGCCACCACGCTGATGGTCGCCATCGTCATCTTCCGGGCCGGCGACGGCACGCTCTCGGTCGTGCCCACGAACGAATACGACGGTGACGATGCAGCTATCATCGGCGAAATCGATCCCTTCGCCTCATGACGAGCCGAAGATCCTGCCTGCGGAAGCGAAGACCTGCATGGTTTTCGCTCCCGCCGACGGTCCTCATTTGCTATGCTCGGCATCGCGCCGCGGTGGTGGTGGAAGGCGCATCCGTCAGAGCTATCCTTTCGGAGACACCACCATGATCATTCTCGGCATCCTCCTTTGCATGGTCGCAATCGGCTTCCTCTGCTGGTTGCTCTTCACGCTCGCTGTGTTCGCGCTTCCGTTCTTCGTCGGCATGACGACCGGCATGTGGGCATTCAACTCTGGCGCCGGCTGGCTCGGCGCCATCCTCGTCGGCGCACTCGCTGCCGGACTGACGTTCGGCGTCGGCCAACTCCTGCTCGGAACCGTTCGCCCGCTCTGGGCGAAATTCGCGATCGCCCTCGTCTTTGTCGCGCCAGCAGCCGTTGCCGGCTATCACGCGACCCACGGCATCGCGAAGCACGTCATGCCGTCAGAGGGATGGCAGATCGCGTTCTCCATCGTTGGCGCCGTTGCGGTTGGGATCGTGTCGTTCGTTCGGATTGCAGGGATGGCGTCCTCCGACCAATCCGGCCCGGGCCATGCGCAGGCTTGAATGTACGCGACACGCCGAACGGCGGGCCAGGCGAACCCCAAGCGCCATCTCGTCATCGAGAAGGACACGGTGCTGACCGGGCGATGCGGTGAATCTGCGAGGCGGTGGCCCAAGTCCGGGCGGCCGGTCACTCTCTAGCTCCAGGCGGCGAACACAGCGGCTCGGCGACCTACCTCGGGTGATGGCGGGGTCATACGTGTTCGGTGTGCGGGATTCGGCGGAAATAGCACAGGCAGGCCCGGGATGAGGATGATGGGCGATCGACACGTTGCGGCTTTTTGAGGTGTGGTTGGTCTCCAGCTTCTCCGCTGCCAATCCGTTCAGCGAGCGCTCCAAACGGCCTCTTCAATGGGCTGATCTGGCCGAAGGACGGCTGACGCCTCGACCGCCTATGCCGCAACAGCTCGTCTCGACTTTCTTCCCCTGCCGGCTGCGCCGCCATTCCTCGCGAGACAAGAAAGTCGTGTCCGCGCCGTCCTCCGCTTTGCTTCGGTCGCAAGCGATGCGGCGTCGGTCGCCTCCGGCCCACCGATCGCCATCGAGGCCGCATGGTGCGGTCTCGGGAACGGAAACGGAGAAATACCATGGCGACCATCGGCACCTTCAAGAAGACCGGCAACAACGAGTTAGGTTACGCGCGAGAAGGTGTCCTTTAGCGCGCTGACTGTTGCGAGTTTTGCACGCAGACGTCCGGGTCAAGCGT